>JAFXTB010000105.1 GCA_017525225.1 Kiritimatiellia bacterium | reverse complement strand
TAGACCGTCGTAGGATCGTTCTTCGCGAACCGGAATCCGTTGTACCACCTCTTCATCTCGGCCCGGTAGTCTTCATACGGCTTGCCCATCTTCGCGGCATGTTCGCGTAGATGTTCCTCGAAGTTCGCGGACAGTTCGTCTTCCGTATAGCCGAACATCGTAGCGTATGCTTCATCCTGCGTGACGTCCACGAGGTTGCTCAAGGCCGAAAACACAGAGAGCCGCGTGAACTTCGATATGCCGGTCATCAGAAGGAAGCGTATGTCGCCCGTGCGGTTTTTCATGCGCGAATAGAGCGCGGACATCCTGTCGCGGATCGCCTCGGCCATGTCCAGGTCGCCAAGCGCATGCCCGACGGGAGCGTCGTACTCGTCGATCAGGATCACGACACCCTTGCCGCCGTTAGCGGCGGAAAGAGATTCTATGGCGTTTCCGAAGTTCTCGGGTGGCGGAAGCGCCTTGTCGTATGCAAAGCCGGCCTTCTCCAGCCGTTCGCGGACATGTTCGGCGAACGACGTCTCGAAGTCCGCGACACTCGTCGTGGTGACGTCGTTGAACTCGAAGTGGATCACGGGGTACTTCTCCCACTTCCAGTCAGTACCGCCGATGTACAGCCCATCGAAGAGCTCGCGCCGTCCGGAGAAGAGGGCCTTGAGCGCCGAAAGCGTGAGCGACTTGCCGAACCTCCTCGGACGCGAGATGAAGAAGAGGCTGGTGTTGGGGTCCGTGACCATGCGATGCATGAACATCGTCTTATCGACGTAGATGCAGCCCCTCGTACGTAACTTCGGGAAGTCCGCCGTGTCTGTCGCTATCGGTCTCATCGCCGCACATTATACCAAAATATCGGATTTGATGTACAGGAAAGTTGCGACTTGTCTATAACTTCGTATTGTTCACAAATCTCAATTGTTCACAAATGCCATCAATGCCACCAATGCAAATTGCTATTTGTCATTTGTGAACAATTGTGGCAATTGCCATTTGTGAACAATAACCATGTTAGCCTCATATACATTCCCACGCGCAGCGCGGGCGGCGGGCTAGCGACTAACCACTAACCACTAGCCACTAGCCCACGCATTGCCATTAGCAATTGCATCTGCTATAATGGTCCGCATGGAAAAGATAGCAGTTGCGCTTTCGGCCAATTCGGTCGCCGTCCGCGAATTCATCAGCGGAATATTCCGCTTCGCCAACACGCGACATTCGATGAACCTCCTGCTGCTCGAGGACTACAACGCCATAACGCCAGGCTTCGTGGCCTCCGCAAGAAAGAACGGCGTGGACGGCGTGATCACCGGAATGCTCAAAAGCACGCCTGGATACCGCGCGCTGATCGCCTCTAACCTGCCGAGCACGTTCATCGGTGTTCCGAAGGATACGCCCCCACCGCACGCGGGACACAGCATGGTTGTCCTGAACGACGATCGTGCCATAGGACGCATGGGGGCGACCTACCTCCGCAGCCGCGGACAGATACGCTCCTTCGCATTCCTTCGCACGTCGGATGGCGATTGGGCCGTGATGCGCCAAAAGGGATTCGTCGACGAGATGGCGCGTTCCGGCGTGAAGCCCGCCGCATACGACGGTGCGTCGGGACGCAATGGCGCCGGGCTGCAGGAACATATCGGCGAATGGCTGAAGTCGCTGCCAAAACCCGCTGCTCTGATGGCCGCCTCGGACGCAGACGCCCATCTCGTAGTCGGCAAGTGCGCCGAGGAGCGCATCCGCATACCTGAGCAGATCATGGTGCTTGGCATTGACAACGACGAGCTCATCTGCAACCATGCAGAACCTTCCATCTCCAGCATCGACCCCAACCACGCCATGCTGGGGTTCCGCGCATGCGAGGCGCTCTGCCAAATCATGCGCGGTACGCACCGCAAGGCCTCATCGACGATCTACGTGCCGCCCATCCAGGTCGTAGAACGCGATTCGACGCGCACGATACCACCTGCGGGGCATCTCATACGAGAAGCGCTCGCCTTCATGCGGCAGAACCACATGCAAGGCATATCGGCGGCGGACGTCGCCCGCCACCTCGGAATATCGGAAAGCCTCCTCCGGCTGCGCTTCCGCACCATCCACGGCAGATCCGTGCGCGACATTCTCCTCGACATGCGCCTTGAAGCGGCGCGGCGCATGCTGCGCGAAAACCAGGAACCGGTATCGCGCATAGCGGCGGCGTGCGGATTCGCATCCACCAGCCACCTTTCGCATTTCTTCCGCAAGCGGCTTGGCGTCTCGCCGCGCGACTGGCGCTCCAATGCCGGACAGGGCGCATCCGCGAATCGTGCATGAGCTGCGAATTCGAAAGGAAGATCCGGCGCAGACGAACCCAAAGGGCGCGCAAGCGTCCGCGCGAGCGGCCTCGCGGGCTGGGAGATTTAACGATCAGCTGCCGTTGGTGCCAGATCCGCCGGATTGAATCTTTCCGCAGCGTAGTCGACGAGGTGGCGCGTCCGAGAATCGAACGACAGCCCGACGAGCCAGATCGGACGGCCGTCCGCGAGATACGGCTTTGCGTAGCCCTTCTCGCGGATTTGCGCAAATGCGCGGTCGACTGGTTCGTCCACCTTCAGCTCGAAAATGCAGACACACGCCGGATGCTTCGCTACAATGTCGGCGCGTCCGTTCGACTGGACATCCTCCATCCTGAAGTCGAAACCGCAGCTCGCGAGGAGGAACGAGAGGCAACGTCCGTACGAGTTCTCGTGGACGCGCCGCTCCGTCGATCCGTACGCCATTCCGGCGTAGAGCGCCTTCAGGCCGTCGAAGAAGTCGTCCCAGCACCCGGCTAACAGTCTGCCGCCCAGCGCCGCCGCCCACTGCATGTTCCTGTTCGCGGCCACGCCGGTCATGAGCGTGCTGAGATCGCGACGCACCTCTTCGTCCGGGACACCAAGAGAATAAAGATCCGTCTGCGGATCGTAATCCTTCACGGTAAGATAGCCGGATTGCTGAAGCATCGCCACCGGACTCAGATGCCGCAGTTCCGCAACGTCAAACTCGGCGGCCGACACTCCCTTCATCCGCTCCACGTCGATGCGCAGCACCTCCTCGCGCTTGAGGTAGTTCATCAGCATCGAGGGACGCCCCGTCGTCGCCCAGGTCGCCGTGAAGCCGATTTCCTTCTTGAACAGCGTCAGCGCGACCGACACCGGGTTGTAGACCGTCGTAGGATCGTTCTTCGCGAACCGGAATCCGTTGTACCACCTCTTCATCTCGGCCCGGTAGTCTTCATACGGCTTGCCCATCTTCGCGGCATGTTCGCGTAGATGTTCCTCGAAGTTCGCGGACAGTTCGTCT
>JAFXTB010000017.1 GCA_017525225.1 Kiritimatiellia bacterium | reverse complement strand
GAATCCTCGTGGCGCGGAGGTGCAAGCAGGCGGGGATGCACTGGCGTCACCACAACGCCGCGTGCGTCTGCGCCATCATCGCACAGCTCAGGAGCGCGGCGTAATATGGCTCAGATTTTCAACGAATTAAAATCACACCCTGACGACCCGAAGCGAGGCCGTGAATCGTGCAAGTTGTATAGTTGGGCGTGCAATGGTAGGACCCGCTCGCCGAGCGGGCCGCCATCAACGTTGAATCGCATTGCCCTTGAGCACGTCCACGGCAGCCCTGAACGCCTCCACGCGCCATGTGTCCGGCCTGCCGTCTTTGCCGAGCGTCGGGCATATCCATCCACCCTCCTCGAACTCGTTCCATGCGAACGCCAGCACGTGACCGGTAGGACACATCTGCCTGTTCCTTCCTATCCATTTGGAAAGTTCCCGCGCACCATGCAGAAAATCCTCCCGCGTACGCGCTTCGACGTAGGGACATCCCTCGCGGTATTTCGCCCACGGCACGGACCGTTCGATGCGTGGCGTTGGATTCCATCCAGTGGAGAAGTGCGGCACCACCGGCCTGCCATGTGCAGCACGCTTCTCGTTGGCCGCAATCGACTTGGCCGTGAACGATGCGAAGTCCGTCGCGTCAGCGCAAAAGGCGTATGCGCTAAACGCCTGTATCTGGGCCAGATCCACTCCAGACGGCGTATTGCGCATCACAACGGCATAAGGATCGCCCGCCCCCACATTGCTACAGACCTTGCGCAGCCTTGCCAGTGGTTGCGTTGTATTGAAGCAGTACACGAGCGGACGCTCCCCGACCTTTTCGTACCACGGTTCACGCATTTCCAGTGCCAGGGACAGCAGCTCCTCGTCGGAGTACGGATGCATCGTGACGAGTATGGCGCATAGATGAAGCCTGTCGCGGAGAGGACTCTTCACGTGGTTGAGACGCGCCTTTGTGATTTCCTGCAGATGTCCGTCGGCGCCAGAGGCGATCCCCTTGACTTCAGCCGATTGCGGGATGAGATCGTACCAGCAGTAGGCAAAATAGTCGATTCCGGCCTCGATCGCATAGCGCATCTCCTGCTCGTACTCCGCCATGGTACGGTATCTGTACTCTATCCTGTCCTGGCCTGGCGTCTGCGCATAGTATGGTGTCCGGTCGCGGAACTTCTCGGGCCCCAGCGACCGTGTGGCCGCACGCCCGAAGAACGTCCAGCTCGGCACGGAACAGTCCCAGTTCACGGCGCCAACACGGACGACGGAACCAGCCTCGCCCCAGGCGGTCCAGGCGGCAAACGCCACCACCATTGCGAGAATTCTCCGATAGACGTTCAACATGTATGGCTTCGGTTTCACTGTGGAAATAACGGTGCGGACGGCTCATTCGGTCTTGTTCGCGGGAAGCGAGTCCGTGACATCGAGTATCCAGGCGGTGTCAGCCCAGCAGGGATGCTCCTTGTCCTTGAATATCTCCTTGAGGATGGGCTGCTTCACATCCTCGTCGCGGTTCAGGATGTCGTTGTAGACGGTCTCGAGGATCTCGGAGCCGAACGACTTGTCCATCAGGATTCCCACCAGAAGCATGATGTTGTCGTCCGGCAGCAGGTTCAAGGCGCGCTGCAGGCATTCCTCCTTGCGCGATTTAGGCACACGGCGGAAGTGTTCGGTGAAATTCTTCACATCGTCCATGGACACGGTCTTGTCCCCTATCTCCATCCATTTGTCCGTCAAGGCGTCGAAGGCGTCCACAAGGGCCTCTTCCTCGTTCGCGAGCTTCTCCTCCTCCGTAAGCGGAGCGGACTCTTCCGATGAAGACTCTTCCTCTTCAGACTCCGACTCTTCCTCCTCCATCTCCTCCTCGTCCGCCTGCCTGGGACGGGCCTTGTGGGCGGAAGCCGTGCGCGCCTTGGCGTGTTCGCCCACGGCAGGGCCATCCTCCTGCACATCCACTTCGTCCGCGCCGCCGAAATGGAAGAATGCCCAGAAACATGCCGCCGCCAATGCGGCCGCAGACAGTAGCAGAATCTTGTTCGTTGTTTTCATTTCAATGTGTAGATATGCAGGGTGAAGACACCGATGACACCCGCCGACCGAAACGTGCCGACAACAGGGCCTTGTATATGCGGAACGTGTCGATGAGCGGACTGAAATGCGATTGTCCGCCGCCATCATCGTAGATCGTACGGATTGGAAGCATCTCTATCGGAAGATCCGCTCTTACGGAATGGGCGAGCATGGCCATCTCATATTCATATCTTTCGCCGGGAATCTCAAGCAGAAATGGAATTTCCTCGCGGCGAAAGGCCCTGAGCCCGGTCTGGGTATCAGAAATCCAGCGTTGGAAGAGCAACGCGAAGAACAAGGTCGTCCAGCGGTTGCCCCACCAGGATCGGAAGGGGGTGCTACCAAGCGAGAAGCGCCGTACGCCCAGATACAGCGCCCGCGGACCTTTCAGCATGGCATCGGCCAGACGCCTGCAGTCTTCAATGGAGTGCTGTCCATCGGCATCTACCGCTATCACGCCGGCCGTTTCCGGGAATTCCCTCGCGACACATGCCAGGGCGGTCTTCAGTGCGACGCCCTTGCCGCGGTTGACATCATGGCGCAGCACGCGGCATCCTGGCATGGCCGCCACCTTGTCGAAAACGGCCTTGCGCGATACGGACGATCCATCGTCGACCACGACGACCGGCGCGGCAAGGGCATCCGCCAGCTGCCGCACATATCCCGGCAGACTATCTTTCGGCTCGAAGGCCGGCATTACCGCTACAATGTCCATGGACGTCGACTACAGGCATCCCAGAAAGGCGAGCAGGGCAACGCGGTCGGCGCTGGATTCGATGTCACCGCCGGGCATGAACGGCAGGACGGAAGAAAGGTCGCTGCGCGGCCCGGCGGCCGAATAGACCTTTCTGGTGGAAAGTCCGCGCAGGGCGGGTACCTTCCTCTCATCGGCAATCTTCCAGGCGCCGAGCACGGGGCCGTCGTGGCAATCGGTGCACTTCTGGGCGCGGAACACCTCCAGCCCGCGGACCTGTTCTTTCGAAAGGGCGTCCTTGTGGCCGGCGCAATATCTGTCGAAAGGACCATTGCTCGTGACGCGGGTCTTTATGTACGCCGTAAGCGCGTCCAGCATGTTGGTGACCGTGACACCGTCCGGATAGCGCTTCTTGAACTTGTAGGCGAACTTGATGTCGGAGCCGATCCAGGCGGCGGAATAGCCGATGTTCGTAGCTCCACCGAAGCGCGGATCGCACACCATGCGCTCCACAAGCGCCGTCAACCCCGTAACGGACCCGTCATGCAGGAAGATGTCGGTGAAGGCCGCGTTCGGGACAGGTCGCGTGAGCAGTCCGCCGTGCCTTTTGCCGTCTATGCCACCAGTGTTGAGAGGATGGCACGAGAGGCACGTGCGACCCTTGGGCGCGGTAAGCCGGCGATCCCGGAAGAGATTGCCTCCAAGCTCGGCCGAGGCCTGGTCGACAGGTATCACCGGCGGCAGGGGGAAGAATTCCTCGGTGCCGTCCGAGACGATGCCGAAGCTCTCGAGACGCGCGATGCGGTCGGCCTTCCTGGCGGCGGCGCGCCGGGCGTCAAGGTAGGCGTATACCCCGAACGTGACGCACAGCGCAAGCGCGGTAGCCGCCAATATCAAAAGCGCGCGTTTCACCAGAACACCTTCTCCCCTGGATCCATCCGCACAGTGTCCGGCAAGGCCGCAAGCCGATCCTTCATCTCGCGCAGCGAATCGCCGCCCAACTTCTCCGCGAATGCATCGGCGAGCGTGATGCACGCCATCGCCTCGATGATCACCACGGCGCGCGGCACCGGGCACACGTCGCTGCGCTCGTAGACCGTCTCGGCGGGTCCGCCCGTGGCGAGATCGACCGTCGGCTGCGGTCTGCGCGTCGTGGGGATCGGCTTCATCGCCACGCGCACTACAAGATCGGCGCCATCCGTGATGCCGCCGGCAAGGCCGCCCATGCGCCCGCGCGTCTCCGTACCCTTCATGCGGGCGAGCGCAAACCCGTCGCCGAATTCCACGCCCTTTATCGCCGGTACGGACGCCATCGCGGCGGCAAGGCGCGCATCGAGCCTGCGATCGGCGGAAACATGGCTGCCCAGCCCCACGGGAAGTCCCTTCGCGACCACCTCCACGATGCCGCCGAGCGTCTCGCCCTCGTCTGCGGCGGCGGCGATGGCCGAGGCGATGCGCCCTTCATCGGTCTCGCCGCCGATCTCCACCACCCTGCCGGACACCTCTACACCTAGTTCCTTCAGCAGGGCGCGGCAGCATGCCCCCACCGCCACGCGTGCGGCGGTCTCTCTCGCGCTAGCGCGCTCCAGCGCCGGGCGGACGTCGTCATATCCATACTTCACCGCGGCGGCGAAGTCCGCATGGCCTGGACGCGGCGTGGTGAACGCGGGTATCGCGCGGCCCTTCCATGCCTCGTGGTTGCGGTTGGCGATGCGAAGAGCCACCGGCGCGCCGGTCGTGAAGCCCCCCATCACGCCGCCGACGATCTCGGCAAAGTCCGTCTCGATCGCCATGCGTCCGCCCGCACCAAGCGCAATCTGCCGACGGGCGAGATCGGCGCGGATGAGAGCCTCGTCGATGGCAAGCCCGGCGGGCAGTCCTTCGAGGATCGCCGTGAGCGCCGGGCCATGCGATTCGCCGGCCGTCATGTAGCGGATGCGCGCCATCGGGCAGTCTCCATCAGGGGGCGAGGGGCGGATCGACGTCGATCAGGTAGACCTGGCGAGATCCCTCGTGAACCGAGTTGAAGGCCAGCTGGCGGCCGTCCTTGCGCCATCTTGGATGCAGGTCGCAGCGGCAGTAGATGTCACGATAGACGGGAGGCGTCCAGAAGTCGCCGATGGGAATGACGGCGTCGTCGGCGAGACGCACCATCTTCCAGTGGCGGAAGCCCTTCTTGTCGAAGTAGCCGTCGCCGGAGACGAAGAGGCCGTCCGGCGAATAGATGCAGTGTCCATCGAAGTGCATCTCCTTGCCGCCGACCGCCCGCCAGGTCTTCTCCTCCTCGTCGACGGTGAATTCGACATGGGTGTACACCTTGTTCTGCCACTTGCAGGTGACGATCATGGTGCGGCCGTCGCGTTCGGTGAGCGCGGGCTTCCAGTTGAAGTGCGAGCTGCCCCAGCCGTCCGGGAAGCAGCGGCGTATGTTGGAACCGTCGGCATGGCATGTGAACGCCGTGGTATGCCACCTCACACCCTTGAACTTCTTCACGCCCTCGTAGGACTCCTCGACGGATCGCGAGAGGAAGTAGATGCGCTTCATGTCCTTGGATATCACGGTATGGCAGAGGTAGCTCATGCCCTCCTTCGACTTCACGGGCGGCACCATCTCCTTGACGGCGGCGCAGGACACGATCAGCTTCACCTCGCCCGTCTTGAGGTCTATGCGGAACAGGCCGTCGTCCTCGGGGAACACGACACCCTTTTTTGGATCCTGGCCTTCGCCGGCATAGCCGTAGTCGGGCCGCGTGATGAAAAGGCGCGCGTAGTTGATGCCGATGGCCCAGGTGCCGTCCTCGGAGACTGCGCTTACGGGATACGGGATTATGCGCTCCTGGCCGGTCTTCCAGTTGCGCACCACGGCTACGAACTTGCCGTCGCGCATGTCGTTGACCACGAAGGTATCCTTCTCGCCCGGCAGCCAGTGGGCCATCGCCGCCTCCTGGAAGTTCCAGGTACGGATGGGCATTATCGGGATGAAGCGGTTGCCGTCCTCGAGATCCGTCAGCCCCAGCATGCAGGGCGTGCCGTCCGGAAGCTTGTCCTGTATGGCCGTTTCCAGGACGAGTAGGTAGCGGTTGTCCGGGCTCCAGGCGTTGATGGCGAAATAGTTGGCCATGAAATGGTCGTACGGGCCCTTGGTCACCGCGCGTGGCGCGGAGAGCCGGGGGAATGGCTTCAGGTCGGCGCCGACCGCGGCCAGGCAGGACGCGATGGCGGCTGCGAACAACATCTTCTTCATGCGCTTGTCTCCTTTTCTTGCGTAACGGAAAGATTATACCGAATCGCCACGGATGGCGCAACAGGCAAATGGCCCGGCTATGCGGCCAGCCTGCGCTTCAGCCTGTCCGCCGTCCAGTCCGCGAAGAGCATGGCTACGTACGCGCTGATGAAGGCGAACAGGGCGCAGGCGCAGACCGTGGCAAGATGCATCTGCCAAGGCGCGTCTGGATGGGCATCGCGCCAGACGCGCTGCAGGATCGTGAACGAATAGTGCGTGCAGTAGAGCGGGAAGGAGTACCTTCCAAGGAAGTTGCATACGGCGGCGACCTTCCTGTTGCGTATCTCGCCGCCTACGCCCAGGAGAAGGACGAGGGGCATGCCTATCACCACCGCCGCGGCCTCGAATCCGCCGTTGAGCGCCCTGCTCGCCGAAAGGCCGAGCGCCGGCAGGATCCTGCCTGGATCGAGGGGACCGGTTGTAAGGACGCCCGGACGCATCTCGGGCGCGAAGAATATGAACGTCAGTATCAGCAGGCAGATGGGCAGCGACCAGTTGCCGGCCTTGATCTTCCAGCCCTTGCGCGCGATCGCCATGCCCGCGAAGAGCGGGAACGCCATTCGCGCGAGCGCGCCCATGTTGGAGCTGTTCAGGATGGCCAGCAGCGTCGGCTTGCTTCCCCACCACGTCCACTCCGCGCCGCAATGGAAGCCGCCGGAGCGGAGGCCGAAGTACCATGTCGCCGCGATCGACGCCACCGCGAGCAAGATGAGCACCCATGTACGCAGCCGACGCAGCACGAGCGCGTAGAGGACGTTCGCGAGGTAGATGTAGAAGAGCGTCCAGAGCGGACCCTGCAGCGGATGCAGCAGCCGCCAGCCGAAGAGGCTCGGCGCGGGCAGGAGCGTGGAGCACCAGAGCGTCAGCAGGCCGAGCTGTCCCAGCCCCAGCTCGCACGGGAAGCGGTACGCATACTGTTCGGCCGAAAGCAGGTAGCACGCCGCCCCCACGATCGACCCAACGACCACGAGCGGCTGCAGGCGTATGACGCGCCGGGCGAAGAAACCACGCAGCGTCATGCCCTGCGCCCAGCGCGCATCGTATGCGTAGACGAGCGTGAAGCCGGTCAGGATGAAGAAGTATTCCACCGGCAGGCAGCCGTGCGGCATCAGGCGGAAGCCGTAGTTCGGAATGTAGTTCTCTGAAAAGTGCAGCACCACTACGACCAGCGCGCAAAAGCCGCGCAGGGCGTCGAGTACTTCAAGCTTGGGTCTGCCTGCCATCCTTGCCTCCTCCGTTCTTCATCGTCATGCCGGCGAACATTATAGCAAATCCCCTCCGTCACAGTCCACTTCCGACCGTCTCTATGCGGGCGATGTACTCGTCCTGCTCCTTGCGCGGGATGTCGTTCCAGCGGATGTTCCAGCCCGCCACGCGCACCTGCAGGTTTTCGTACTTCTCCGGGTGCTTCTGCGCGTCGCGCAGGGTCTCGGGCGAGACGATGTTGATGTTCATCGCCACGCCCCCGCCCGCGAAGAATCGCTCTACAAGCATGCGGAAGACCTTGAGCCCCTTGTCGCCCTTGACGGTGGACGGGTGGATCATCACGTCGAAGATGCTGCCGCACGGGAAGTTCTCCGGCGCGATCGCGCCATAGCTCCTGATCGAGCCTGTGATGCCTTCGGTCTCCGCGCCAACGTTGGGCGCCATGTTCTTGGAGAAGAATTCGCCCTTCCGGCGGCCGTCGGGCGTCGCCCCGGCGGAAAGCCCCTGCTGTATGAAGCTGCGCGACTGGAGTCCGTAGCACACGAACTTGCCGCCGCGTCCGTTGGGCTTGCCGACGAACCGCGACGTGAAGCCTTCTATGACCTCCTTCGCGAGCGCGTCTGCCTCCGGATTCCCGCATCCCCACTTGAACTTCGAGTTCTTCATCCTGAGGCGCAGCTCCTCGTGCCCCTTCCAGTCGGCCGCGAGGATCCGGCCAAGCTCGTCGAGCGCGACCGCCTTCCTGTCGTAGACGAACTCCTTGACGGCGAGGAGCGAATCCACAGCCGTGGCGAACCCGCACTCGGCGATGGCCGTGAAGTTGTACTTGTAGCCGAGCGAGAACGCATCCACGCCCTTCTCCATCGCGGAGCCGAGCGCGAGCGACAGCATGAGCGCGGGATTGACCTCCGCGAGGTGCCGCTCGTTCTCGCACTGAAGCGCCACGCCACGGTCCGTGTTGTCGTGGAGGATGCGGAAGTACTCGCGCTTGAAATCGTCGAAGGTGGCGGCGGAGAATTCGCCCTTCGCGGCCTTCTCCATGATCTCTATGACGGGTTGCGGCAGGTTGATGCGCATGGCGCTCGTGCAGTTGCCCTTTGCGCGCGGCAGATACTCGAAGCAGCCCCAGATGAGCAGGTCGCGGCACTCCTCGTCCGTGAGGCCCACGGGCTTCATCGAGCGCGCCATGCTGTCCTCACTCATGAGGCAGAGCGGCGCATGCTTGCGCAGCATGTCTAGCGCCTTCAACCATATCTCGTCCGGCGTGCTCTTCGCCATCTTCAGCTGGAACTTGGGCGTGGGGAGGGCCGTCTTCTCCACCACGTCGAGGATGATGAGCGAGAGGGGGTTGTAGGCGGTCGTGCCGTCCTTGTTCGTGCCGCCGAGGTAGATGGGGTGGCCCCAGTAGTTGTCGATGGAGCCGAACTGCCAGATGAAGTGGCGGAAGTCTTCGCGGAACTCGGCCTCGGTGGTGCGGCCCGCCGCCAGGTCGGCCTGGTAGTATGGCCACCACCTGACGTCGATGTTGTCGAACGTGCGTACCTGGAAGTAGTTGAGCGGCTCGGAGAGGATGAAGTACACCATCGTGAACTCCATGATGTCAAAGACGGACTGCGGCGGTCCCTTGCGCAGGCGCTCTAGCGAGGCAATCTCTTTCTTCATCCACGGCGAAACGGCGTCAGGGTGCGCCTTGGCCGTCGTAATCAACCGGTCGAGGAAGCGCATCATCGCCGCGGCGGCCTTCTTTTCGGCGCGATAGAAGGGCGTATCCTGCGTGTAGGAGTCCGCGCGCGCCTTCATGCCGGGGAAACCGAGCTTCAGGATGTCGATCCAGTCTGGCGCGGAGTGGTCGAAGTCCTTGCCGATCGTGGCACGACCCTCCTTGTTCATCTTGGAGATGGCCGCGCGCAGACCGGGCGAATACTTGTTGTCCACATCCATCGCATGGCGCCAGAGGATGGCGCTCATCGGGCGGCGGTGACGGTCCCACGCCGAGATCGCGGGGAAGCAGTCGTACTTCGAGAATCCGATCGCCACGTTGTCCACGAGGTAGTCGAAGCACCTGGCGGCCACGTCGTACCAGTCCTCCTTGCCGGCCTTCCAGCCGGATTCGTCCATGATCTTCGTCACGCCCGCGCGAAGCGCATCGTTGTCGACGCCCGTCTTCGGGTCGGCAAGGTCCATGCGCCACTTCCACTTGAGGTACATCGCCTCGTCGGTGATTGACGCCGGGCGCTTCTCCGTGCGCGTCGTGTACTGCATCCCGCCCCACCACATGGGCGCTCCGTCATCGGGGATCTCAACCCCCGTCGAAAGCGTCGTCGTACCGAATGCCGCGAACTGCAGCATAGCCGCCAGTATCGTTCCGCACAATAGTCTCATTTTCGTGTCCTCGCTAGAATCCAATGCTTTCCATCCAGTCGACGATGCGACCCTGCCAGCCCTTCGCGTTCACGGTGTCGCCGAGTCCGTGGTTGACGTTCGCAAAGACGAACAGCTGCGCGGGGATCTTGCGCCTGTGCAGTTCCGTGTATAGAAGGACCGATGCCATCGGCGAGTAATAGTCCCTGTCGCCGTGGAGCATGAACATCGGCGGCGTCTTGGCGTCGAACCTGAACTCCGGCAGGATCGCCGCGTTGTCGCCGCCATGCGCATTGGGGCCCATCGCGCCGTCGTCCGCCACGTACGCCGGATATACCGGAACGGAAAAGTTGAGATGCGGCGAGATGTCGTCGAGCGCGTCGATGCGGCCGTACAGCGCGTCCTGGGACGAAGTGGCTGAAATCGCCGCAAGGTGCGCCCCGGCGGAGAAGCCGACTGCACCGATCTTCTCCGGCGACCATCCGAACTTCGCGGCGTTCGCGCGCAGATGACGGATCGCCCGCGCCGCGTCCTCGCGCGGCGCATCGTAGATATTCCTCCCCTTGCGGCGCGGAACGCGGTAGTGGAGCACGGCGACCCACCGCCCCGACTCGAGGATCGGACGGGCGTCGCGGCAGATGTGCCCCATGTGCTGCGAATTGTATCCGCCACCCGGCATGACGACGACAAGCGTATCGCGCATCGGTTCCTTGGGCCGCAGCACCACCACTTCGGGACAGGAGACATCCAGCCGCCTCCATACCTTGACTCTCTCGTCGTATGCATAGCGGCCGGGATCCGCCGCCGTCTCGTGCGGCGCCAGATCCGGCCAGAGACGGATCCGCCCGACGATGCGGTCGTGAAACTCCCCATACGCCTTGGCCTCGTTTTCGATCTGGCAACCCGGCTGCCGATCCTCTGCAAAGGCAGCAAAAGAAAGAACCACCGCCACCGCCAGGAACCGGAATCTTGGACTTGCAAGCAATCGCGTCATCTGCGGTCCATTGCCATCCATTCAACTCACCATCCTTTCATCACATTCTCGGCACGACGGATGTAGGCGTTCTGTTGCGTGGGCGTCAGGTCGTTCCAGCGGACGTTCCAGCCGCATATCCGCACCTGAAGGTTCTCATACCTCTCCGGATGCTCCTGCGCATCGCGCAGTTCCTCCGAGCTGAATACGTTGAAATGGATTGCGCACCCTCCCGCGGCGAAGTAGCGGTTGACCAGCGTCTTCATGGCCTCCAGCCCCTTCTCCCCGTGGACGAGCGAAGGATGGATCATCGTGTCGAGGATTATGTCGCCAGGGATGTCCGCGCAGTCGATGTGGGATATTCCCGCTACAAGCGCAGTCGGTCCCTCGCGGTCCGCGCCGGGGGAAGGCGAGATGTTCTTGGAGAATTCGTCGCCCTTTCTCCTGCCGTCCGGCGTCGCACCTGTCCTTCTGCCGAGAACGACGAAATAGTCTATGCTGTGACCAGCCGTGAAGAACTTGCCGTCGCGCGAGTTGGGCTTGCCGTTCACCGCAGCCCCGAACTGGCGGTACAGATCGTGCGTCAGCCTGTTCGTCAGCGGGTCATTGTTTCCCCACTTCCTCCGCGAGGCGCACATCCTCAGGCGAAGCTCCTCGTGTCCTTTCCAGTCATCCGCCATCACGGCGCCGAGCTCGCCAAGGGTCATCTCCCTTTTCTCGTAGACGATCTCCTTCACCGCCGCGAGCGCGTCCACCGCCGTTCCCGCTCCGGTCTGGAGGATGAGCGTCAGGTTGTACTTCATGCCGTTGCCGATGGCGTTCCTGCCGGAGCGGACGCATCCTTCGATGGAAAGGGAGTGGACGAGCGCCGGGATGTAGTCGTCCATGTGGGATTCGTAGTCACGCACGACGTCGAGGGCGACCGCAACCCGTTCGCGCATCATCCTGTGGAACGCCGCCTCGAACTCCTCGAACGTCGCAGCCTCGAACTCCCCCTTCCGCGCCGCGTCGAGCAGGTCGGCGACCATGTGCGGCAAGTTCATCACGCACGGAAGCGTCGTGTTCGCCGCCGCGCGCGGCTGGAACTCGTAGCAGCCCCAGATGTCGAGCGTCCGCGCCTCCTCCGCCGTGAAACCCATCGCCGCCATCGCCTTGGCCATTGGCTCTTCCCCACAGAACACCACGCTCCTGTGCCGGCGCGCCATGTCAAGCGCCTTGCGGAAGATGTCGTCCGGCGTGTTCGCCGCGATCTTCAGCTGGAGCTTCGGCGTGGGGAGCGCGAGCTCGTCCGTAACTTCGAGGACGACGCGCGACACCTCGCCGTATTCCGTCGAACCGTCCGCCTTCGTCCCGCCGATGTAGACGGGCTGGCCCCACCAGTTGTCGATGGATCCCCACTGCCACCAGAAATGCTTCACCTGCTCCTTGAATGCCTCGCGCGTCGTGCGCCCGGCGGCGATGTCCGCCTCGTAGTAGGGACGCATCAACCGGTCCCAGTTGCCGAGCGATCGCACCTGGAGATGGTCCACGTGCTCGCCATAGACGAAAAAGAGCAGCTGGAACATCATCGCCTCGTAGGCGGTGCGCGGCGGACCTTCGGCGAGCGCGTCCAATGCGGCCACCTCGGCACGGACGCGCGGGCTGTCCGCACACTGCGACTTCCGGGCGGCGGCTGCGATCCGTTTCACGTTGCGCAGCATCGCGTCGGCCGCAATCGCCATCGCCCGCGCGAAATCGTTCGTCGCCGGGGTGGCGTCCGCCGCCGCCTTGATGCCAGGGAACCCCAGATGCAACACGCGATCCCAATCCGGCACGGCGTGGTCGTAGTCGTGGCGGATCGCCGAACCCTTCACCTGCGCGGCCCTGCTCTTCGCATCGGGACAGTAGCGCCTGTCGATCTCCGCCATACGCTCGTTGATTATCTTCGTCAGCACGCGGTCGCGGCGGCTCCAGCACGAGAACGCGGGGAAGAAGTCGTGCGGCGAGAAGCCGACGGACATCCTGTCGCATATCGTCGCGAAGATGTGCGCCTTGACGATGCACCACGGTTCGCGGTCCTTCTCCGCCTCGACTATCCGCTGCGCCTCGGCCTTCAGCTCCTGGAGTCCAAGCCCGGTCGCACGATCCGTCACGTCGCCGCGCCATTTTCCGCGCAGATACGGCAGGTCGTCCTCGAACGGCTCCATCCTCGCGCCGAGGCATGCGGACACCGCCAGCAGCGTAGTTCCGAAGACCGTGCCCCGAAGCATCCGCTCACCATCCTTTCATCACGTTTTCGGCGCGGAGGATGTAGGCGTCCTGCTCGGTCTTGGTCATGTCGTTCCAGCGGACGTTCCAGCCGCACACGCGCACCTGCAGGTTCTCGTACTTCTCTGGATGCGCCTGCGCGTCGCGCAGCTCCTCCGCGCTGAACACGGTGAACTGTATCACGCTGCCGCCGTTCCTATGGAACTGCCTCACGAGCGTCTTCATCACCTCCAGGCCCTTCTCGCCGGCGCATACCGACGGATGCAGCATCATGTCGAGAGGATAGTCGCCGGGAAGCTTCGTCACGTCGGATGCGGCGAGCGTATTGACGAGCGCCGTCGCGCCCTCCGTATCCGCGCCCATCGTGGGCGAAAGGTTCTTGCTCATCTCTTCGCCCTTCTTCCGTCCGTCCGGCGTAGCGCGCGTCCCATTCCCCAGCGCGATGTACTGCCGCGCGCAATGGCCCGACGCGAAGAACCTGCCGCCCCTTGAGTTGGGCTTGCCGTTCAGCTGCGCCGCGAAGCAGTCGATCAGCTCCGCGCCGAGCGCGTTCGCCTCCGGGTCGTTGTTGCCCCACTTGCGCTTCGAGCGCAGCATCCTCAGCCGCAGCGGCTCATGGTCCTTCCAATTCGCCGCCATGATGTTCCCTAGCTCTGCGAGCGACATCTCCTTCTTCTCGTACACCAGCTCCTTCACCGCCAGAAGCGCATCGACCGCCGTGCCCGGGCCGACCGCGAGGATCGTGGAGTTGTTTCCACGCGGGCAGCCGTTCGCGAAGCCGTCCTTTCTCGTCTTGAGGGCATGTTCCGTGGAGAGCGTCATGAAGTTGGCGGGGTTCACCTCGGGCAGCACCTTCTCGAACTCGAACGCGATCGTGCGGCAGCGGTCGGTGTTGTGCGCGAGGCGCTTGAGGTATTCGGCCTTGAAGGAATCAAACGTCCCCCATTCCCCGTTCCCCATTCCCCGTTTCCCGTTTCCCGTTCCCCGTTCCCCATTCCCCATTCCCCGTTCCCCATTCCTCGCCTCGGCAAGCATCTTCTCAATGGGCTTGAGGAAGTTGATGTGCCCCACGCCCGTACCGTTCACGGAGTCCCTGAGGCCGAACTCGTAGCAGCCGCGCACCACCATGGTACGGCAGTCTTCGTCGCTCGCATTGCTCCACTTCTTGAGCGCCCGCGCCGTTGGCTCCTCGCCTATGAAGGAGATTGAACGGTGCCGGCGCGCCATGTCGAGCATCTTGTTCATCGCCCAGTCGGGCGTGTTTGGCGCGATCTTGACGAGGAACTTCGGCGTCGTGAGGTTACACTGGTCCATCACATCGAGGATGATCTTCGAGACGTGGTTGAACTCGCTCGTCCCGTCCTTCCTGGTGCCGCCGAGGCCTACAGGCTGGTTCCAGTAGTTGGCAACGGACCCCCACTGCCAGAGGAAGTGCTTGAGCTGCTCGCGGAACTCCGCCTCGGTGGTGCGTCCTGCCGCGATGTCGGCATCGTAGTACGGCGTGAGGAAGACGTCCAACTCCGTCAGCGAACGGCACTGGATGCCGTCGAGATGCTCCGACCAGAAGAAGTAGAGCCAGATGAACATCATCGCGTCGTACGCGGTCTGCGGAGGGCCGTTCCTGAGCCGTTCCAGACACGCGATCTCCTTGGCAAGACGGTCACGCGGGACGCGTGACCCTACCGGCAATTCCAGATTCTTCCTGCCCTGGGCGATGAAGCGGTCGATGTTGCCGAGCATCGCATCGGACACGATCCGTAGGCCGTCGTAGAAGGGATCGTCCTTGACGGCGTATTTCTCGAGCCGGACCTTCATCCCCGGGAAGCCGAGCGCCATGATGACGCGCCAGTCGGGGACGGAATGGTCGAAGTCCTGCCACATGCTCCACGTGCCATCGGCATTTCCAGCCTTCCATTCCCGCCGTACCCAGTCTGGCAGCATGCTGGCGTTCACTTCCGCGGCGCGCGGACCGGTGACCACCCTGCTGATGGGCTTGGTGCGCCTGTCCCAGATGGCGATCGCCGGAAACCAGTCCAGCGGCGAGACGTCTATCGACTGCTCCATCATCTCGGCGGCGACGCACCTTGCCTTGACCAGGCGCCATGACTCGCCCTTCGCCTTGCCGTCGGCGACGATCTTCGCCAGGCGCCCTCCCAGGTCTTTCTGGCTGAGCCCCGTGGTACCGTCCGTCACATCCTGGCGGAACTTCCTCCGCAGGTACGTATCGGAGTCGGTGATGTTCTCGACATACGGATCCCACCATGTGGTATCGGACCAGCCGCGTTGCTTGCGCACGGATCTGCCATCGTCCGCCGAAACCGAAAAGGCGAACGCCGCAAGCACGAGCGCCAATCTGAAAGTTCTGCAATGCATACGGAAGAGATTATACCATATCCCGCGCCGTAGGGAAGCGGAAATCTGCTTGAAATGCGAACGCCTATCGTCCTTCGCGGGCGGCAAGGACCGCGCGGACGCGCTCCTCGTCGGTCGCATCCGGGCGGCGCGTCAGCAACGAGGTGGACACCCCGGCCGCGAACGCGAGCGCGGTGGACGGTATCGCCGGACCACCGAACGTGAGGCGCACCCATTCCGCGAACGGCGGCACGAAAAGGACGACAAGTCCGAAGAGCGTACCCGCCAGCACGGATGCGTAGGCCCCCTGCCAGGTGGAACGCCGCCAGAACCTTCCCAGCAGCATCGTGACGCCGACGCCGGGCAGGAGCGAGCCCACCACCTTCTGGAAGTAGGCGATCACGTCGCCCACGAAAAGCGTCACCACGAAGGCGATGGCCAGCGCCAACATAAGCGCGATGCGGCTTGCGAGCGCATAGAGATGCTCGGGTATCCGCCGCCCGGTGAGCGAGGGTATGACATCGGTAAGCAGGATGGTGACCCCGGAGATGGCGTCGGATCCGCCGGAGCTCATCGTGGCGCTCATGCCGCAGATGAGGAACATCAGCCCGATCGCCGGTCCCAGGACGTGCGTCGCCATGTACGAGAACGCATAGTCGCCAGACTCGAGCGTATGGCCGTTGTGGACCATTATCGCGTACGCGCTCATGCCGATGAGCGCCGTCACGAAGCTCCACAGGAACATCATGCCGCTCTGGCCGAGGAACGCACGGCGAGCCACCTTTTCGTCGCGCGAGGTGTAGATGCGCGTGCGATACGTGGGCGTACCCACGACGCCCATCACCGTGGAGAACACGAGTGCGACGGCCGCCAGCACGCCATAGCTGCCTAGCCCGTAGAACCCCATCGCCCCCGGCTTGCCGGCGGCCTCGAAGGTCTTCGCGATCGCCTCGTATCCGCCCGCCAGCGGCAGCGCCTTGAAGGCTATGAACGTGAAGCCACCGATGATCGCGCAGAACTGGATCACGTCCGCCTTCACCACCGCCACGTAGCCGCCTATGAACACGTACGCGCCAAATCCGCACACCGTGATGAGCTTGCACCATGTCGGGTCGATGCCGAGGACGTACGAAAGGTACTTCGACCCGCCGTTGACGTGGTTGCCTATCCAGATGATCTCTATGACGAACATCATGAACCCCATGAGCTGCCTGACGCGCCGGTCGCCGCCGTAGTAGAACTGCGCCTCCTCGCTCATGGTTATGAAGTTCCTGCGCCGTATCGGCACGAAGAACGTGAGCAGCAGCAGCCCCAGCGCGCTTCCCAGGCCGAATATGGCCCCGCCCCAGCCGTGGTTGAACCCGTCGCCGATCGCCCCGATGGAAGACCCCGTGCCGATGATGGTGGCGCCAAGCGTACAGAAGATGAGGAAGAGGCTCATGTCGCTGCCGCCGGTGAGGAACTTCTCGCCTTCGCGCCTGCCGCGGCTGCCGAAGTAGCCCACGCAGATGACGATCGCCATCCAGACTATGAATCCGCCAAGGAAAAGCGGTATGTATTTCGGATCGAGCATGTTAGTCGTTAGTCGTTAGTTGCTAGTGGTTAGTGGTTAGTCGTTAGTTGCTAGTGGTTAGGCATGAACAGATCTCCCGGCCGCGATTGCCGAAGGAATCTCGGGGCGCGGCGACAAACCTCACCGATGAACGCCAGTCGGCGGGTAGGTCCGACTTTGCGAACGCGCACTCGACGGGCTTTGCATCCAAGCTGTCCGACCAGAACTGGCCTTTCGAGAATACGTATTTCTCCTTCAGGATTCTGCCGTCCTTCTTCGCCGTCACGACATAGTCGAAGGCACGCGGGGCATTGTCCGTGGCATGCGCGACCGGGAACGACGCGATGACGGCATCGGTCGATTTCCTGGCGCGGTTGACGACCGTCCGCTCCGAGACCGAGATCGCCGCGTCGCGCGAGAACTGCGGCGGGGTGGATCGCCGCGAACGGACCTCGGTGCGGAGCGAACCGTCTGGGCTCGGCAGCGGTATTACCCAATCCGGCCCCAGCGGAAGTCCATTCAGGAAATCACGACGCTCGACCACGAACCTATCGGCGTACAGCGTGCCGAACATGCCCTGCCAGGACTTCGTTATGTACGCCTTCGGCATTATGGCGTCCTTGTCCCTGTTGTTGCATCCGTTCTCGCGTCCCGGCCTGGTGCAGCAGTAGTTGATCGACGGAATCTGGATGGCCGTGAACCCGTCCTGCCACAGGCACAGGTCGTCTACCGCGTTGATGTGTCCATGCCCGCAGAGGGCGATGGCGTTCGGATACTTCCTGAGCACGGCGGTAGTCTTTCC
The DNA here is from genome assembly GCA_017525225.1 of Kiritimatiellia bacterium. Taxonomy (GTDB): domain Bacteria; phylum Verrucomicrobiota; class Kiritimatiellia; order RFP12; family UBA1067; genus RGIG6720. The sequence goes on along the minus strand of JAFXTB010000017.1, from coordinate 5,564 downwards.
GCTCTCCCAGCCGCAGCCCTCGCAAAGAACAGTATCCTTGAAGACACGGTGCTGTACGAAAAAGAACGGCTTGCCTGGGTCAAGGTTCTGTCGCGCCATGAAATCCGCGAGTCCCGGAATCGAATTGCCACGGTCGGATTCCTGGGTGTGAAGCGGATGGTGGGCAAGGACGAACTTGCAGCCGCGGCACTCCTTTACCTGGATCGGCGCCCATTCCTCGTGGAAGCATTCCTTCCAGAGCCGCGCCGCGTTGTCGCCATCGGATATGATCTCGTCCAGCTCGCCGGGGACTATACAGGCGCGTTCCGCCCATTTCCTGTAGGACGTGTGCATGTAACCGCCCATGTCATGGTCGCCGAAGATGAACAGCGGCACGATCGGATTTCCATCGGAGCGACGGTTTCCCGGAAACACCTTGAACCAGATCGCGGCGATCTGCCGCAATGCGGCGCCGGTGCCGAAGTCGGTGATGTCGCCCGCGACGACGACGCCGTCCGCCTTGCGTTCGTCGAAATACCGCAGCGCCGGCTCGAAGCAAAGGCAGTTCTGCACGGCCTTTCCAGTCTCGCCCGTCTCAAGATGCACGTCCGCGATCATCCCCAGCCGCATCAGCGGACGGACTTCGGAACTGGCAAAGACGGCGCGCGACCCCGCAGCCGCCAGCGCCGCGCCACAGATGAATTCTTTTCTCGACAGGTCCATCTCCATCCCATCCCACCTGCCAGCTAGCCGTTGCGCAGCATGAACGGCTGGGAGAACAGCACTTCTTCGGAGCCATCAACGGCATACGCCTTCACACGCGCGAAGATGTGATGGCGAGGTCCTTGCCAGGGCGCCTCCTTCTCGACCGTCCACGACACCTCCTGCCCCTCCTCTTTCTTCACGACGCCGCGCGCGGTGATGACTTCGAATCGCGCAGGCTTGTCCGTCGCGGCGGTCACGGTCATTCCGTCGAAGGCGATGCGCGTGAACGCCAGTTCGTCCAGTCCGTTGAGCGCACCGTAGAAGTTGCCTTCGCGGTACGCCTTCAGGCAGGCGTGGACCGTCTTCTCCTGTACGCATAGCACGTTCACGCCGAAAACCCTGTTGTCGATATGCCAGTCCGGCACGAAGAATCCGAAGCACTGGCGTCCGGTCGAGAGCGCCCAGTCCCAGTAGTTCTCGCTGTTGTAGCCGCTGTCCTCGATGACCTCGATACCCAGGACACGCGGGTCGTAGTCGAGTATCTTGAGCATCAGCTCGCGGTCGAGCTTGGTCCAGGTGGGATGATTGATCGTAACGCCGCCGCCGTCGGGATGTATGAGGCCCGCAATCATTCGGTCGATCGCCGTGCCCCAGAACTCGCCAGAGCCATAGTGGTAGCCGTGCGAGTAGGTCTTCGCGTAGTCGTGCGCGTCGAATGTGCCGGACGCGAACGCAGAACCAGGTGCACAGATGTGCAGACTCCCCGCCCACTTCCCGTTCTCCAGCCGGAAACCGTGGTGTTCGGCGTTTGGTGCCTCAAGGACGCCCGGGGGCAGCGGCTTGAAGATCTTCCCCCCTTCGACGAACGGAAATTTCGCCGCCCACGTCGGATTCTTCGCCGTCGCATTGGAGTCCAGCGTATCCTTCCACGACGCGACGATCCTGTTCCAGTCGAAAGGTCCGTCCACGCGCTTGCCGTTCACCATGACGGGGTGGTCGTGATGAAGCCGCCAGTAGTTCCTCGTCATCTTGGAAAGCGGCCACCATGGTGCGCTGGGATAGTAGTTCGAGAGCGTGAGCAGCCCGAACCCGCGCTTGAGATAGACATCGAGCGCTCGCTGGTTCATGCAGTGTCCGTGCGTAGTCGTCTTGACCCTGATCACCTTGGACCAGTCCAGCCCCGTGTAGGGACGGCGGTTACGCGGCGGCACATCGCGCTTGACGATCTCGCCGGCAGCGGGAGAGCGGCTTACCTCGGTCGTCGCGGCGCACGAGGACGTACGCCCTCCCATCACGGCGCCAGCCGTACTCAACATCATGAAATCGCGTCTTGTCATGGCCTTATGCCTTCCCCCTTGTTTCTACCACTCCGCCACAGATCCGTCGGCATGGCGCCAGACGGGGTTCTTCCAGTTGTGGGGGGTCTTGTTCTCCTCTACCACAAGCTCCTTGTTCACCTCTACACCGAGGCCGGGGAGCCGCGGCAGGTCCACATAGCCGTCCGTGAACTTGAAGTCGTCCTTGTTCGTCACATAGTCAAGAACCGTCTTGCCCACGTTGTAGTGGATGCCGATGGACTGCTCCTGTATGACGGCGTTGTACGATGTCGCGTCCACCTGCAGGCAGGCCGCGAGCGCGATGGGGCCGAGCGGACAGTGCGGTGCCAGGGCGACATCGTACGCTTCGGCCATCGCTGCGATCTTCTTCACCTCGGTAAGGCCGCCAGCGTGCGAGAGGTCCGGCTGGATGATATCCACCCCGCCCGCGTTCAAGAGGCGCTTGAAGTCGTATTTCGTGTAGAGCCGCTCACCCGTCGCGATCGGGATGTCGCACGCGGCGGCGATCTCCTTGAAGTCCTCCATCTGCTCGCAGAGGACCGGCTCCTCGATGAACATGGGGTTGAACGGCTCGAGCTTCTTGGCAAGCACCCTGGCCATCGGCTTGTGGACGCGTCCATGGAAGTCGATGGCGATGCCGAAATGCTTGCCGCAGGCATCGCGTATCTCCTGCACGCGCGCAAGGACGGCATCCACCTTGTCGTAGGTGTCGATCATCTGCAGCTCTTCGGTGGCGTTCATCTTGACGGCCGAGAAGCCCGCGTCCATCTTCTCCTTGGCGGCGCGGCCCGTGTCGCCGGGACGATCCCCGCCGATCCACGAATAGACTTTCATCCTGTCGCGGCACCGGCCGCCCATCAGCTCGTAGCACGGCGCGTTGAAGGCCTTGCCTTTCAGGTCCCACAGCGCCTGGTCGATCCCGGAAAGCGCGCTCGTCATCACGCCGCCGCCCCGATAGAAGCCCGCGCGGTAGATCGTGCTCCAGATGTCCTCGATGCGCGAAGGATCCTTGCCGATCAGGTAGTCGCGATATTCCTCCACGCACGCCAGCACGGCCTTGGCGTGTCCCTCCAGTACGGCCTCGCCCCAGCCTGCAAGCCCGCTGTCGGTGACGATTTCCACGAAGCCCCAGCGCGGGCGCACGAAATAGACATTGACGGTTGAGATTTTCATGGTGTAGATTATACCATAACCCCTCGGGGTTACGGACGGCTAAAGCGAAAAAATCAATTGAGGGTTGCACGCGCGATGGGGATGTGTTAAATTACCCGCAGACACTTCATGGAAACCGGCAAACAAGGAGCCTAAGCAATGATTCACCGCATTCTCACCACTCTCGCCTGCGCCTGTGTGGTCTTCGCATCGTTCGGTGGAACGACCGACGACTTCACGGTACGTTGCAAGATCGACATCTCCCGCGTCACGGCCGACGAACCGCTATACGAAGCCGGTCCGCTGCATCTGGCATTCCGCATGGCGGGAAAGACCGCAGAGCTCCAGAAGTACGACAAGTCCTTCGGCAACTACCTCAACTTCCCCATGCCGAACGGGTCGTGCCCGGTCATCGAGGCGACGATGTTCGGCCTGCGCGTGGGAATTCCACTCGGCTTCCTGAAACGGCAGGACGGCGTCCACGACGTGCGGCTCTTCTGCGCCAAGAGCCACTTCGTAATCGAGGTCGAAGGACATCGCGACGAAAACATCTTCCGCACGCAGACGATCGAGGCGGACCTCTCCGCTCCGAAGACGCTCTCCGACCGGGTGAAGTCGGCCAAGATCGCCATCCTCGTAGGCACGCCTGGCGGCGTCAGCTTCTCGCGTCCGGTGGAAAAGCCCATCCAGTACTGGACGCCGCCGGACCACAACGCCTGGGTGGGCGATGTCTCACCCGGCGTATATCAAGGACGGCTGCACGTGTTCTATCTTTTCGACAGGCGGCACCACACGTCGAAGCAGGGAGCGGGCGGACACTTCTACGAGCACCTTTCCTCGGACGACCTCGTCCACTGGACGGAACATCCCGTCGCCATCCCTCTCGAAGAGTGGTGGACGTCAGAGGGAACCGGTACGCCGTTCGTAAAGGATGGCAGGCTCTGCCTTTCCTACGGACTTCACACCAGCCGCATCACGAAGGACCCGCTCTATCCAATCGGCGGCACGTACGCCGAGTCGGAGGACGGCATCCATTTCGTCAAGTCGGGGAAGATCATCACCGATGCGCAGAACCCCAGCATCTACAACATGCCCGGCGGCGGATTCGAGCTTGTCACCAGCTACGGCGGAAAGAAAGGCATCTTCCGGTCCGACGACCTCGTGAACTGGAAGATCTACGACGGAGACCTGCCGTTCCGTGGCGACTGTCCGTCGCTCTTCGACTGGCACGGCCATCGCTACCTTCTCCAGGGCTTCAAGAACATGGCGTATTCGCCAGACGGAAGGCCGGGGTCCTTCATCGACTGGACGAACGAGCCTGACACCGCCTACGATGGGCTGGGGGTTCCGATGGTCGTGCCATGGAAAGGCGACAGGAGGCTCTACATCGGCTGGATGCGGCACATCGACGGATGGGGTGGATGGCTCGTGTTCCGCGAACTCGTGTTCTATCCCGACGGACATCTCGGACTCAAGTGGGTTCCCGAGATCAAGCCGCCTGTCGCACCCGTCGCGTATCGCGCAGGCACTGGCGAGAAGTTCGTGCGCAGGTTCGCCTCGGAGGGCGGCAGGCCGACGCTCGTCCTGACCGTCGACCCAGCGAAGCGCGAGGCGTCGTTCGCAGACGACGTGCCCGATCCGAAGTTCGGTCCGGCGCACAGCGCAGAGAACGTCAGGATCGGTGGACTCCGCTGCCTGGAAGGCGCCTACGAGGTGAAGCTCGTAGTCTGGTACGATCCAAAGGCGGATGCCACCATCTTCGACTCGGAGATCGGCGGCGTCCGCACGATGATCTGCCGCCGGGCAGGCAGGTTCAAGTTGATAAAATAGGTCAGACCTGTTTTATCAACCTAGCCGCAGAACTCGGCCTTGACCTCTTCTTCCTTCGCGCACGTGCGCAAACTGTCGCACAGATGTTTCATCGGCAGATATTATAGCAAAAAACCGGACTGTTATTGAATACCCTCAAACCCGTTGACGCAAACCTCCCTCGTCGTCGGACAGCTGCGTGTAGTGCTCGTCGTTCTTCTCGCTCTTCGAGCGATTGATCGTCGTGTTGAGGGCTCTTTTCATGCTGTGGCTATTATAGCAAAAACCGGGCGGCTATCATAGAGCGTCCGGTATTCAAGGGTGTCGTCGCCCTCTCCGCTGTTCGTCCAAAACGCCATCAGGGTTCTGGCACCCATGTTCCGCCAGGCTGCGGACAAAGGTTGTTCTTCGTGTCCCATTCGAGGTTGCGGTCGTTGGGTACGGGATTGAGGTAGTAGAGGAATGAGACACCCTCAAAGTCGACCACGTTGAAATCGCCATATATCTTGCCGTAGTATGCGCTTTTGACCTTGCCGTCTTTGTCATATACCGTCCTGATGCGAAAGGCATGGCAACGGCTCT
>JAFXTB010000104.1 GCA_017525225.1 Kiritimatiellia bacterium | reverse complement strand
TCCTCACCTCAGATGGGAATCCGTTCCAAAGTCGGCAAACGGGCACGGGCGAGTTAGCCCGTGCGCCAAAGGCAAGTTGTTTCAAATAGTTGTTTCCAAACATCAGAAGGCTCTGCGGTGAATTACGCAGATGCGCCCGAGAAAACTTCCCTATTGACAAATACGCAGGGGGGGGGTATAATTTATTCATTATCGCACCCCTTAGAGCGTTGTGAATAGGAGAATATCCACATGCAGGCTATGAATACCACCCTGGGCGCAATGTCCTTGCGACTGGTTGTTGTGTCCGCTTTCGCCATATACGCCTTGTCCGTCGCCGAGGCGGCGACAGGTTCATATCGCGAAACGCCGATCACCGCGCACTGGACCGGTGCCGCCAACGGCCAGTGGGACAACGCCGCCAACTGGGAGGTGGAAGGCCTGGACTCGTCCGACCCCGGCTTCCATGCCGTGCCGGGCGTGCTGAAGAACGGCGACGAATATTCCGGCTGCAAGGCGGACCAGGCCATCTTCGACAGGCCCACCGCCAACACGACGATCAACATGGGTACGCTCGCCTGCGTCAGCAACGTTACCGTCTCGGGCGCGACCACGCCGAAGTTCGCGTTCAAGGATGTACTGCCGATAGGCCATGGAGGCACTTTCAAGGTGGAAAGCAGTGTCGTCAACACGCCTTCCGTATATCGGATGAGAACAGGCGCATTCTGGATCGATAGCCCGATACTCTGCACGATCGAGAACGATTCCGCAGGCGAACTTGTCTTTGAATCGAACGTGGGGTATACCGCGAACGCGCAAGATCCGTTTGCGGCGACGACCGCCAACTTCCCCACCGAAAAAACAACCATCAAAGGCTCCGGCGACTTCAGGTTCAAAAATTATTTTCCGTACAGCAAGGCTGGGGAGTACAATCTCTTCCTCCAGCAGACCGGAACGGGCAAAATCACATACGACTATTCTCCTGGACGCACGGCGTTCCGCAGAATCACCGTGAACCGTCCGGACGGCTCCGACCAGTTTATCGACGTCACAGCTGGATACTTCGGCGATGCTGCGGCGGGCTACGATTGCTTCGCCGTGCAGAGCGACACTAAGATCTCCGGCGCGGGACGCTATCATGCCGGCTGTGGCTGGGGAGGCGGCGTCGGCAAGAACAACCAGTATTCGGTGGATGCCGGGACACTGCTCTGGATCGACACCATGATCGAGGCGTATCTGGTAAGCGCACCAGTGCCGCCGATGGGCGAAGCCATGAACAAAAAGGGCGAGGGGACGCTCCGCCTTACCTGCCCAACGAACTTGATTCCGGGAGTTCTGGAGATATCGGAAGGGTGTCTTGAAGCGTCCGGCATCGGCATGGAGAACGCGAAAAGCCAGATGGGCACCAACGGCACAGCCGCCGTCATATCGGCGGGCGCGCGCTTGCGTTACATCGGCGCTGGCGAGACCTCTGACAAGAAATTCAGGGTCGCCCTCTCCGGCACGTCGCACTTCGAGCATGCCGGTACTGGCGATCTCACGTTCACGTCCGCCACGCCTTTCATCGCCACGAACACGTCAAGCGCGCACGTCGTGAAGCTGTACAACACGAGCGGATGCGTGGGCGCCTTCTCCACGCCGCTTGCCATGGCGGATCCCAACATGACGCTCAATATCGCGAGCGGAGCATGGAGGTTCACGGGCGCGAACACGTTTACCGGGACGATCAGGTCGTCCGCCGGTTCCGTCCTGGAGCTTTCGGGCGACGGCAGCTTTGCAAACTCCGTCCTGCTTGAGAACGGCAGGGTCCGCGTGATCGGCGGCGACGATACTCCGGTCAGCTGGACGTTCCCCGTGATCAACGAATCGGGCGCCAGCAAGATCGTCGTCGAGGGCAAGGCGGATATCGTCTTCACATCCGTTTCGATGGCTTCGGGAAGCAGCCTCGACATCGTCGCAGACCTGAACGACGTCACCTTGACGTTCCAGGGGAAGACGTCCGCAAGCGCATCCCCGGTGGCCATCACCTTGAACGGCTTCGCCATCCAGTACGACGACAATGGTCGCGCTTCGTACAAGGTCCAGAAGATTACGGGCGATCAGGATGTGGAGGTTTCCGGTACGACGCGCTTCGATCTTCTGGCGCCGGACAACGACTATACCGGCAAGACAATCCTGCACGGTACTCCTGGTGCGTGGATCTATGCCATGTGGCCAGGTTCCATCCCCGACTATTCCAAGGTTGAGGTCTACGAGAACCGCATCACCGTGCCCGTGGAGGCGCCGGGGTTGGGCGGCCAGACGGCGTGGAGCGACGAGCAGATCCTTTCGCTCGCCAATTCGGCAAAACTCGCTATGCTTGGGACGAACGCCGTCATAGCCGTGGACACATCGGAAAGCGGCGACCATACGCTTGCGCTTTCCGACGCCAACGTCACCTCGTCCACGTTCGGCATTGGCTCCGACGGTACCAACAGGCTCATCGTAACAGGTTCGCCCTCGCAGAAGGTCTACTTCGCGTCGTACTCCGGCACGCTCGAATTCAACGGCAATACCGATCTCAAGCTCGGAAGTGGCACAGTCTCGAGCGATTACCGTTCCGGTAAGACGGCGACCGTGGTGTTCGATGGCGTGACGGGCTCGATTTCGGACGACGACGAGCCGATAATCATTGGCGGGCGGCGAAATCTTACGGCTGTGTCCGGTTTCCAGACGAGCGACTCGCTTTCCGAATATCGTGGGCACATGATAATCCGCAACTCCCGGCTGTCCAATTCCCGTCTTGCGTCTCCCGACGCATCCAATTACAATTTCCTGATAGGTGGCAACGGCAGCAAGGCTGGAATGTACGGTTCGGGCGTTCTGGAGATCGCCGGCGAGACCACTTCCGTGACGGGGCTTTTCAACATTACCGGCAACGGATACAGGACGCAGGGGGCCGTGTACCAGTATGACGGCGAAGTTGTGAACTGGGCAGGCGGGGCGAACGGCGCCAAATGCAAGCCCTACTTCGGCTATATGGGCCAGGCGTACTGGGAGCTTTCACGCGGGTCGTACAAACAGCTTGGCATGTCAAGTTGGGGCACTAACCAGGGCACGGTCGATATGACATTCGCGCAGTATGGCGGCGAGGCGTTGTTTACAAGGCGGGAGAACGGAACATACTGGTATTTCGGCGCGGGAAAGTCGACAACCAGCGCTGACAACCACACTAGTGTTCCAGTCGCTCGCTACTACATCCGCAAGGGACAAGGTGTCGTTACCAACATGACGATCCGCACCTGCTCCAACTACAAGTACGGCCTTGCCGAATTTATCGTGGACGGCCCCGAGGCGTCGCTTACGTTCGCCAAGGATACTTCGCTTGAACTCTGCAATGTGACTGGCGGACGCACGAGTTTCGTGATCAACGACGGCGGCGAGTTCGCAACGTACGCGGGGCTTCGTAAGTGTAACGATGATTCGACGCGCGAGGTGGTTGTGTCTCTGAACGGCGGCAGGATCAAGGCGCTGAAGGACAATCTCAACATCTTCGGCGATTCCGCGTCGGACGCTAGAAAGGTCGCCCGCGTAACGGTATATGAAAAGGGTGCGACATTCGACACCAACGGTAAGACGGTGAATCTCTACGCACCACTCCTGGCGCCGGCCGGAAAGGGGATCGTATCCGCCTCGGCAACGGCATCGATGGCCAGCTATGCGCTTGTTGCGCCGCCGCTCCTTCATGTGTACGATGGCGCGGGTGGCCTCGACGGCATGGTCATGGCGGAGTTCGATCGCGCGACCCATTCCGTGACCAACGTGCGCGTCCTGTGTCCGGGAAGCGGATACACTTCCGCCCCGTCGGCCTACGCCCACATATTGAACGAGTGCAAGTCGGGCTGCGTATCGCTACAGATGGCGGACAATCCTGCTGGCGGCGGGATAGTGAAGACGGGCGAAGGCACGCTGGTGCTTGGCGTAGCCAACACGTATTCTGGCGATACGGTCGTGTCGAACGGCGTGCTGAAGCTCGCGGCGGCGGGGGCCATCCCCGATTCCACGGTCAAGCTGTGCGGCGGCAAGCTCGATGTTGCGGACGGCGTTGCCTATCCGGTGGATCTTACGCTCGACGTGTCGGGCATGCCCTGCGAGAAACTGAGCGTCGTGGCGGAGAACTGGACATCCAGCACTCTTCCGAACGTCGTGGGGGCGAATGAGAAGTGGGCGGTCGAGAGGGCCGGCAACCGGCTCGTCTACCACAGATCGCGCGGCATCTGCCTCAGTTTCAAGTAGGCTGGTTCCATTTGCAGGGGGTGTATGGGTTTTGATATAATACGCCTCATGAAAAGCAAAACAAGTTCGATCGTCGCGGCTGTCGCGGCGGTGGCGTGTGCGCTGGCCGTCCATGCGGCCAAGGTCGAGACCTTCATGGTGCATTCGGCGGCGATGGACAAGGACATCCCCGTATCCGCGGTCCTGCCTGTCGGCTACGAGCCTGCCCGCAAGTATCCGGTAGTCTATCTGCTGCATGGCGCAGGTGGCAGCGACAAGACCTACGCGGAGATGGAGGACGTGCAGTTCCTTTGCGACAGGCACGGTTTCATCGGCATCTCCCCGGACGGCGGAAAGTACAGCTGGTGGTGGGATTCGCCGGTCGATCCAGCCTTCCGCTACGAGACCTTCGTCATCCGCGAGGTCATGCCCTTCGTCGAGGGGAAGTATTCGGTGGATACGCGCCGCGAGCGCCGGGCTGTCCTCGGCGGGTCGATGGGCGGACATGGCGCGTGCTGGCTCGGCTTCCGCCACAAGGATCTGTTCGGGGCGGTGGGGTCGATATTCGGCGGCGTGGACGTGCGTCCGTTCGAGAACAACTGGGGCATATCCAAGCGCCTTGGGCCGCTCAAGGGCAACGAGGATCGCTGGAAGGCGCATTGCTCGATCACGGAGGCGGGAAAGCTCGTCAACGGGGACGTGGAACTGTGCATGATGATCGGCACGAAGGACTTCTTCCTGAAGATGAACCGCGAGATGCACGAACTGCTTGCGAAGAACTGCGTGGAGCACACGTACATCGAGTACACCACGGAATCGCCGAAGACGAGCGGACACACCCAGTCCTTCGCGAAATACGCGCTGCCGGTCATGTTCAGGTTCTTCGACAACTACTTCAAGACGGGCTCGGGGCAGCTTGAGACGGGGTGCCGTCCGCATATCGGCGCCGGGATGATCCGCGCCCGCGAGAAGGCAGGGAAGGGTGCGGTCGAGATCCGTCCGGGCGAGGTGAACGTTGTGGTGGCGAAGGATGCCGCGCCAACGGTGCGCTTCGCCGCCGAAGAGATGACGAACTACCTCTCGCGGACGCTTGGCGCGGCGGTCCCCGTGTCGTCCGCGCCGGTGGATGGCAAGGTGAACGTGTTCCTCGGCGAGAACGAATGGAGCCGGGCGGAATCGCTGGATCCTAAGCCGCTCGTGCGGGACGGTTTCATCGTCAGCGCGAAGGGGCGGAGTATCTTCCTTCTCGGCGTGGACGATGCAAAGTGCGACCCGCGGGACTGCTTCACGGGCGGCGCCAACGTCCTGGGCTTCGAGCGCGCCACGCTGAACGCGGCATACGACTTCCTCGAGCGCCATGCCGACGTGCGCTTCTTCTTCCCGGGCGAGCTTGGCACGGTGGTGGGGCGCAAGGATTCCATCTCCGTGCCGCAGGGTACGCGTAAGGTGGAGCCGGCCTTCACCGAGCGCTACTTCGGCTGGTGGAACACCGCGAAGGACGGATGGTACGACAAGAGCGTCACGATGCGGGAGGTCACCAACCGGCACTGGCTGCAGCTACGCTACGGTTCGAGCCGGAAGCAGTGCTGCCACGGCCAGCGGCACTTCCACTATGTGAAGCGCTTCGGCAAGGAGCATCCCGAATGGTTCTGCCTCCACGACGGCGCACGCGACCTCACCGAAGGGCCGTTCAAGACGCGCTGGGGCCCCAGCTACACGATGTGCTCCAAGCTCTGCTACTCCTCGCCCATCCGCGAGGAGATCTACCAGGATGTCAAGGCGTTCCTCACCGGCGCGCCGGCGTCGTCGCGCGGGCTGAAGGCATGGGGGCAGAACTGCGTAGCCAGGCGCGACGGCAAGTACGTGGACATCATGCCCGAGGACGGCTTCAAGGCGTGCGAGTGCCCGAACTGCCAGGCCGCCTACGACAAGAACGACAGGGAGTACGCCACCAGGCTCGTGTGGGGGCTCACGGCGGAGATCGCCCGCCGTCTCAAGGCCGAAGGCGTGGAGGGCGGCGTGTCGCAGATGGCGTACCATCCCTACAACGGCGTGCCGGACTTCGCCCTGCCGGACAACCTGCAGGTGATGGTGGCGGTGCCGGGGCCGTTCGTCACGGGCATGCCGGAGCGCCATGCGGACCAGATGAAGACACTCCGCGACTGGACGGACAAGCTCGGACACAAGGTATGGCTCTGGACGTATCCCGGCAAGTATCCGTTCTCAGGCAAGATGCCCGGCATCCCCGAGATATGCCCGCGCGCATACGCGAAGTTCTTCACCGAGGCCGCGCCGTACATCATCGGCGGCTATGCCGACAACGACACCGACCGCTACATGTTCGAGGCGTTGAACCTCTATGTGTACGCGAAGTGCGGATGGGATCCATCGGTAGACGTAGAGGCGCTGATCGACGACTGGACCTCGCGGTTGTTCGGTCCAGCGAAGGCCGAGATGAAGGCCGTGTACGATATGCTCGAACGCAAGTGGATCAACGGCGTGTGCAGCGGCCGCGTGGTGGTGTCCGCCGTCGGGCCGGTGACGATGAAGCCGTCCGTGGGACAGCTCTGGTCTGAGATCTACAACCCCGCCGCCATCGCCCAGCTGCGGCGCCTCTTCGACGAGGCGGCGGCGAAGACCGCGCCCGGCTCGCTCGAGGCTCGGCGCGTGGCGCTCATGCGCAGCGAACTCTTCGATTCCCTCTCGCGGCAGTCCGAGAATGCGGATCCCGCTGCGGAGCTGCGCCGCCGCGCCGCCAGGAAGCCCGTGAATCTCATCTCGAACGGCGACTTCGCCACGAAGGACGGCTGGAGCAGCTCGGTGAAGTGGGGGACGGCGGAGCTGGACTTCGAAGACAAGGTGTTCGGCACCGCATCTGTGCGGATCTCCTCCGATGCGTCTCCGCATCGCGAAAGCAACGTGCAGGGCGACTTCTCCACGTTCGTGGACATCAGGAAGGGCAGGAAGTACCGCCTTTCGTACTTCATCAAGACGAAGGACGTGGTTCCGTACGAGTCGCCAAACTGGAACGGGGCGGGCGTGTGCGTGTGGTTCAAACCCGGCAACTACACTGCGCACTACTACGTCAAGGATCCAAGCCCGCTCCTGAACGGCAGCTGCGGATGGGTCGCCCAGAGCTTCGAGTTCAGTCCGCCGATCGATACCCCCCATGCGAAGTTCCAGTTCCGGCTTGAGAATTCTCTCGGTACGATGTGGGTGGACGGCGTGCTGCTGGAGGATGTGACGGACGACCGGAAGGGGCAGGGCGACAACGCCTTCATGGTCGGCGTAGGAGGGTTCAGCAAGGCCGTATGCAACGAGAAGGGCGTGCGTGACCTCAAGGAGATAGGCGCGGACTTCGTGCGCTGTATCAACATCTCCGACCGCGCCACTCTCGACCTTCTCGAGAAGTACGGGATAAAGGCCGTGGCGAACGGCGTTGTTCCCGGCTGGTGGGGCGGAAAGACGGAGTGGGCCGGACTGATGCACGAGAAGAGGCCGCTTTCGGCGTATGCCAAGGCAAAGGCCAAGTACGTGCCGCATCCCGCCATCATCGCCGTGGACATCGGGGACGAACCGAGCAAGAGCGACTTCGCCCACTATGCGAAGGTCGTGGAGCTGCTGAACGACGAACTGCCTGGCGTGCCGTTCGCCCTCAACCTCTTTCCGAGCTACGGGTCGCACATCGCGATTACGCCGGAGGACAGGCTGAAGCAGCTTGGGACCAGTTCGTACGAAGACTACATACGCTCGTTCTGCGAGCTGTTCCCGACCATGCCGGAGATCAGCTTCGACTTCTATCCCTATTCGGCGCCGGCGGGGAAGGTTGAGGGATATCTCCTGGACCGCCTGTCCGACTTCGCGGTAGTGTCGCGCGCATGCCGCAGGTACGGGCGCCGCCTCGTGTTCTGCCTCCAGGCGAACTCGCTGTTCAAGGAGCTCGAGATGGACATGCCGCGTCTCAGATACCAGGCGTTCACGGCGATCGCGTTCGGCGCGCGCAGGCTCGTGTGGGAATGCTACACGCCGTCATGGTGGGAGCACAACATACTTGAGAAGGACGGCTCCAGGACGCCCCGCTACGATCGCGTGCGCACCGTGAACTCCGAGCTTCATGCCCTCACGGCGGAATTCGCCCGCTTCGAACACGTGGGCACGCGCCTCGACGGCTTCTCGGCGGCGGAGGGGAAGGTACTGGGCGACGCGCTCGACTTCCGTGGAAGCGACGCTCTTGCGGCGCGCAGGATCGCATGCGACGGGAAGATCGTGGTGGGCGAGTTCAAGGCCACGGACGGTTCCGGCGATACGGCGGCACTCGTGGCGGCGGCGTGGGATCCGGAAGGCAGGCAGCCAGGCGCGAAGAAGCTCTGCTTCCATGTGGACGGACGCGTACGCATTTACGGGCAGAACGGCGAGGTGAAACCGGTGCGTGGCCCCGACGGCGGATATGCGCTGGATCTCCCATCCGATGGCGCGTTTTTCATGGTATACGGAGGAAGGCAATGAAGATGCTTCTTGGAATAGACTACGGCACGGGCGGCTGCAAGGTGACCGCCATCGGCGCAGACGGCACGTTCGCTGGCGAGGCGAGCGTTGAGTATCCAACCTACCACGACCATCCCGGCTGGAGCGAACAGGATCCCGTGGACTGGTGGAAGTCGCTGTGCGACGCGCTTCGGAAACTTTCCGAGAAGGGCGTCGATCTGAAGTCCATTGCGGCGTGCTCGCTGGATGGCTCCACCCACAACGCCGTCCTGCTAGGCGAGACCGGCTCGCATGCCCTCGACGGGGTGCTGGCGGACATGTCCTTCAGGCCGGTCAGGCGCACGATCATGTGGACCGACCAGCGCTCCACGGCCGAATGCGAGGCGTTGAAGGCGGGCTGGGGCGAGCGGATATTCTCGACCTGCTACCAGATGCCTGCACCAACGTGGACCCTTCCGCAGATGATGTGGCTGAAGGCCAACGAGCCGGACGTGCTCGTGAAGACGGAGCACGTGCTCTTCGTGAAGGACTACGTGCGCTATATCCTTACAGGCGCGGCCGCGACCGACTACATCGAGGCGCAGGGCACGCTGATGTGGGCGATGCCTGGGACGCCCGGGACGACCGGGACGGATGGGAAATGGGACGCGGAACTTGTTGCGCTCTCCGGACTCAAGATGTCGGCGATGCCGAAGATCATCTCCCCCATCGATGTAGTGGGGCATGTCACGGCCGAGGCCGCCGCCGCTACGGGGCTGCCAGAAGGGATGCCCGTCGTGTGCGGTTCCTCGGACAGCGCGGTGGAGGACTACGGCGCGGGTGCGGTGGAGCCGGGCGACCTCATCATCAAGCTCGCGACGGCCGGCAACGTGAACGCAATGACGGTGACGGCGCATCCGCATCCGAAGACGCTTACCTATTCGCACATAGTGCCGGGCATGTGGTACTCCGTCTCCGCGACAAACGCGGCGGCGCTCTGCATGCGCTGGTTCCGCGACACGTGGGGCTTCGCCGACTATGGCGCGATAGACGCCGAGGCCGTGAAATCGCCAGTTGGCGCGAATGGCGTATTCTTCCACCCATATCTGCAGGGTGAACGCTGCCCATACTGGGACGCGAATCTCAGAGCTTCGTTCACGGGTGTTTCCATATCCTCCACGCGCGGCGACTTCGCGCGGGCGCTGATGGAGGGCGTGGCATTCTCGCTCCGCGACTGCTATCGGACGCTTGAAGAGATGCGTCTTCCGGTAAAGCGCATCTTCCTCATCGGCGGCGGGGCGCGCTCCGGCCTCTGGAGCGAGATCGTCGCGAATGTGTTCAACTGCACGGTCGCCGTGCCCACGCCGGCCGACGCCAGCTTTGGCGCATGCCTTCTCGCCGGGGCGGGCATCGGCGTCTTTTCCGACGTGAAGGACGCGGTCGCGAAATGCCTCCACATCGACCGCACCATCGTCCCGGATCCGTCCGCCGCCGCAAAGTACGACCATCTGTTCACCTGCTACCGCCGCATCCACGATGCGTTGGAGCCGGTCTATCGCATGCGCAAGGAGTGACCTTACGATTGTAGGTATCAGTCCATCTATTCACTCTCGGCAGAATATGGTATAATGACAACGTTTCTTTTTGTGGAAGGGCTCACCTCCCGAGTGGGAAACGAGGTGGATTAAACATGAAAGGGTCTTTATATGCCTGAAATGGTTCTAATGGACGACCGAAAGGATGCTGTCGAGCAGTTGCGCAAAGCTGACAGCATCTGGTCTAACGTAGCGTTGCCATGGGGCAATCGCATTTCCTTTACGTTGCCGTCCTCGTTTCGGGGGCAATCGGTTCGGTTTTTCTTTTTCCCGGTTGAGGACAGTTCCGTTGCAATGGAGAATCGCGGTACGCAAAATTGCGATGACATGGCGAAGGCTTTAGCTGGTCTTCCCGCCAAATACGAGAAGGGTAATTGGAACGGCTACGACGAGAAGCCGCTCGACAACGAATCATATTTTTTCGCAAATGAATTTGCAAAGCAACTGCCGCATCAGTTTCGAGGTGCGGATGTGGGCATTGATGCAGACGGAGAGGTGACGTTTGAATGGTATCGTGCGAGGGATTGCCAGTGTTCGCTTACATTTGCCAAGTCAGGGAATGTATATTGCGTCGTACGAAACGGCGGAGACAGGATAATGGCCACGATATCCTCGAAAGCATCGGGGAAGATTCTTGATTTAATAGGAGAGGTGGTCAATGGCTGATGCCGCCTACGCGAGATTTGTGTTCGACCATTCGCTTGTCAGGGCGGATGGTTCGGTGCGATGGAAGGCATTTCTCGATAAGCGCCCTCCTCATGAGACTTCAGTAAACGGCCATGAAGTCCTTCGCGAAGACATACATTGGAACGGGGGCAAAATGGTGAATCCATCTCGCATGTTGTTGGGTGCGGCGGATTTGACGGGTGAATCGATATCGGCAGCAGATCTTGAAGTTCGCTCTGCCCCGCTGCCGGAAATGCCTCACCACGCGGAACTTTTCGGGTGGCCTCAAGGCGATGACGAGGATGCCAAGCTCAAGCGCATTGACATTGCCACAGATCTTGCGTCGATGGCAGTTTACGTTGCGTTATAATCGCATTCGCTGTTCTCAAATCGTATCGTCGTTGGCAGATCGGCTCTTGACGCACTTGTTCTACTTGTTATATAATACTCGTCGCCATGCAGAAAAGGTTCTTCAAGAAGCCCAGGTTCTCGCTTGACCGCACGAGACGCGGCGATCTGGCGGAGCAGATCGCCGCAGGCTTGCGCACGGCCATCGAGATGGGCTACTATCGTGCGGGCGACATTCTGCCGCCCGTGCGTGATCTTGCGGATATCCTTGGCGTCAGCATGGGGATTGCGGTCCAGGCCGTGTCCAAGATCAGGGAAGAGGGGCTCATCAGTCCGCGTCCCGCCGTGGGCAGCGTGGTGTGCGCCAAGGATCGTCCGCTCTGGAAGGGGCAGATATTGATCATCGTGCCGCCGGGCGTGGGCAATCCCTGCGACAACATGGTCTATGCGATTTTGCGCGATGCGCTGATGTCCGACGGCTATCTGCCGCTTACCGTGACGGTGTTTCGCACGGCGCCCGGCCACTTCGGCGACTTCGCCCTGCTGGAAACCCAGCTGAAGCAGCATGTCGATCTTGTCGTGTCGCTGACCGGCGAGCCGGAGACGATCCGTTGGCTCGCCAAGCGCAAGGTGCCGTTCGTGCAGCTGACCCCGAGGCTGCACAATCCGCCGAACTGTCGCGGGAGGGTCCTCCGCCGCGATGACCTGGCGCTCGACGATTTCGTGGCGCACTGTCGCGCGGCGCACGTGCGAAGCGTCCTTCAGGTGACGGCGATGCGCACCGGCCCCGATGCCGTGCCGGCGCTGAAGGCGATCGGCATCGCCGCCTCCAACTGGCGCATCCCGCCGCCGGACGGCGGATGGGACGCTGTCGGACTCGTCCAGCATGCGGCGGACGAATTCGCCGCGCGTCTGGCGCGCAAGGGGCACGCGTGGCTACCGGATGTCCTCTTCTTCCGCGACGACCACCTGACAACGGGCGCGCTGACGGCCCTGCTGGCGGCGGGCGTACGTGTGCCGGAGGATGTGCGCATCGTCACATGGGCGAACCGCGGTCTCGGCCCGGCCTTCGTGAAGCCCTTCACCCGCATGGAGTTTGATTGCGTGGCGGTGGGCGAGACCGTGGCGCGCTGCGTCTTGGAGTATTTGCGAACGGGAGTATTTCCGTCCGGCGTGACGGTGGGACCGGCGTACATTCGCGGCGAGACATTCTGAAAGACAAGGAGAAAGGGACAAACCATGAGAATCGCACAGACGACGAATCGCAGACGGAGTAGGCTTTCCTGGTTTTTCTGGGCGTCCTCGCTGTCCTGCCTGGCGGCGGCCCCGTTGCCGACATCCCCGGTCAACACGGGATTCGAGGC
This sequence comes from Kiritimatiellia bacterium, assembly GCA_017525225.1. GTDB lineage: Bacteria > Verrucomicrobiota > Kiritimatiellia > RFP12 > UBA1067 > RGIG6720. The sequence continues at coordinate 28,589 of JAFXTB010000104.1, read as the reverse complement.
GGGGAAGAGCGGCTGGCGGATTCCGAACGCGCTCTGGCGGATTGAGGAGGGCGCGGGGCGGAATGGCTCAAAGGGCCTCGTCTGGGAGAACAACGACCCGAAGCGCTACCTTTTTCCGGGGTACAAGCTGGCGCTGGAGGCGGGCGGCATCTACCGCTATGGCGCGTGGGTCAAAGCCGACAGGCGACCGGACGGCGGCAAACGGCAGCCCCAGCCGAAGGTGTCGCTGGACTACTCCAATGCCGAAGGCAAGTGGATCGGCGCGGACTACGCGGAGCCAGTCGGCAAGCCGGATGCCGACGGCTGGGTACGCTACGAGGGCGTAACCCGTCCATTGCCTTCCGCCGTCGTCAGCGGCAACCTGTTCGGCTTCATGCCGCGCGGTGCCACGGGTCGTGTGCGTTTCGATGATTTCAGCTTTTCACACGAAGGAACGCGACGGGTGGACACCGTCGTGTCGTCCGCCTACCGCGATACGGCGGCGGAAGGGCAGGTTTCGTTCATCGCGACGCTGTTCGCCAATCCGGCGAAGATGCCGCCTGGGATGCTGTCGGCCACATTCGCCTACCGCAACGCGGACGGCGCTGAAACCGAGATGCCCGCCGACATGCTCGACGCGGAACATGCCGCAATCAAGCTGGACGTGGCGCGGTTCGCCGCCGGATCGCATCCCGTCACGTTTGTCCTTCGCACGAAGACCGATGGACGTGAATTGGGGCGCGCAACCTGTTCCTTCACGCGCGCCGCCGTGCCGCGCCGCGTCGCGTTCGACCGCATCGGGCGCACGCTCGTAGATGGCAAGCCGTTCTTCCCGCTCGGCATGTACGCACGGGACGTGACACCGGAGGCGCTCGCCCTCTACACGAACGGTACGCCCTACAACTGCATCATGCCGTACCACATGCCTTCAAAAGAGATGCTGGATGCCTGCCGCGAGGCGGGGTTGATGGTTGTCTGCAGCGTGAAGGATTTCGTGTACGGAATACATGCGGGCCATGAAAGGTTCCCTTCGCGCGAAGCGTCGTTCGCCCACATCGCCGGGATGGTGCGCGCGGCGAAAGACCACCCCGCGACGCTCGCCTGGTACACGAACGACGAATCGCCGCCCCGGCAGGTCGATACGCTACGCGACCTCAAGCGCATGATCCACGAACTCGACCCCAACCATCCCGTGTGGCACGTCACCGACAAGACATGTAAGGTGAGGCCTTTTCTGGGATCGTATGACGTCATCGGGCAAGATCCCTACCCCATTGGGTTGTCAGGCGAGAATGCCGCCATTGGGCGAGCTGCGACCGATGCACAGATGATGCGCGAGGCCATGTACGATACCGTGCCGATGTGGCATGTGCCGCAGGCGTTCAATTGGGCGTGGGACACGCATCGCAAGAGGAGCGAGCTGTATCGCTACCCGACGGCGGAGGAGCTTGTCTCGATGACGTGGCAGCCCATCGCCGCAGGCGCGAACGGTCTCATCTACTACGCCTTCCACCGCATCTGCATGGCGACGAAGGGGGCTGAACGCGACGAGTGCCTGCGACGCGCGGCGGTGGCCGCGGCCGAGGTGAAGGCCAAGATGCCCCTCCTTCTTTCAGATCCCGGACCGGCTGTCCTTTCCGTACCGAAGGGGATGGTCTGCCGCACATGGCGCACGGTGGACGGCAAGGTCACGCTCCTCGCCGCCAACATGACGCGCGAGGCGGTGGCGGGCACGGTGACGCTCGCGGACGGCTTCTCGCCGCAGACGGTGGAGCTGCCGCCGCTCGGATACATCTTCGCCGAAATCACTTCAACGGAAAAGTAAAACAAGGAGACACACACATGAGAAACATGATCAGGACAATCGTCGTCGGCATGGCGTTTCTGTCGCTTGCGGCGCTCGCGAGCGGCTACGTCCCCTCCAACGTCGCGTGGCTCAAGGCCAATAACGACAGTCCCCTGAATCCGACCACGTGGCCCGGCGCCGGGAAGTGGCAGATCGACGGCGCAAGCGCACCGCTCGACACTGAAATCGTCGCCACGCAGGACTATGGCGTCAAGAACAAAGTGCAGTTCCGCTTGAAGATTGGGACAACCACTTTTGCCGGCAAGTCGCTTACGGTGGGTGCTCTGGACCGATCTTCGACTGGAAGCGTCATCTTTCGAACAACGGACGGTTGCGACACGACTTTCGACAACGAGGGCCTTTTCCTCTATGCAGGTTCCATGCAGAGCTGGAACTCTGGCACGCAGATCGTACGCGGCAAGGTCACGGTACGTTCGCCGGATACGGATCCGATGGCGATTGCATTCACCACCAAGGGCGGAGAGCTTGTGTTCCGCTGTCCTGTGGAATCCGATACCGGCATGGGCCTTTACCTGCACAGCCTTGCGCAAAGCTCCTCGTCAATGAACCAGACGAACTTCGTCTGCCGTTTCCTTGACAATGCGCTTTCGGCCTATAACGGCTCGATCATGTGCAGTCCAGTCTATTTCGATGGGCGCAGCAACGTGTCGTACTATACGAAGACCAACTACAACAACAGTCTTAAGCCGCCGTACCACGTCACGTTCCAGACCGACTCCGGCACGATGCCGGGATCACTGACACTCTATCCCAACGCCATTATCGCGGGCGAGACCTCGGCCACGGACTTCAGCGTCGGTTCCCTCTCGTCCGTGTCGCTGAACGGCTACGGCACGAACTTCCTTTCAGTCGCTCTGGCGGCGGACGGCTCTGCGTGCAGCCTCCTGCGCGTGACGGGCTCGATCGATCTCCAGTCGCCGATGGCCGTGCGCCTCTCGCCGGACACCGCGCTCGACTACTTCATGGCCACGAATGCGGCGGCGGCGATGCGTCTGCCCATCCTGAAGGCGCCGGCCAACGTCGCGCTCGACCCCGCCAAGTTCTTCATGGAGCGCAACGATGCGTTCCCCTACCTGCCGAACTACGAACTGGAAGTGGCGGACGATTCGGCGGACAGCCTTTCGACGCTCTGGCTCGTGCGCCGACCAGTTGCGTGGACGCTGGCCGCAGACAGCAGCAGCAACAGCTCATTTACGCGAGCCAACTGGTCGGACGGCGGCACAGCGGGGCAGGAGAAAGACTATCTAGCGCTCCACAACGTGCGTACGATAGCCATCGACTCCACGGCTGTGCAGGAGTTCCCTGGCCATTCGCTGACAATCGCCGATGAAGCAAAGTACCTGACATTGAACTCGTCGGCTACGCGCATTAACGACCTACGTGTTTTTGGTTGCATAATCGACAATCTGAACCGTGGGCGGGCGGAATACAATTTCATGGCAGGAGCGATCAAGAGCTGGAAGCTTGAGGGACGCATACGTTTGGCACGCGACGGTACATTGTATCTGCGGTGTTATCCTTCGAACGGTTTCCGTGTGGACTCCGAGTTGTCCGGCGGCGGAGCAATTGAGATCCACAATCAAAGCCAGAGTGGCAACAACAATCCGCTTCGGGCTTATGTTGGTCTATTTGGAATCAACACAAACTTCCATGGTACGGTCCTTGTAAAGAACAAAGCTACTACCACGCCTGCCGCCAGAGTCAGCCCCAACCTAGCCATCCGTGATGCGCGCAACCTGGGTGGGCCGCTTTCCAATTGGACATACAATGCACTGACGCTGCAAAACTGCTGCGGCCTCCATCCGCTTGAGACCTTGACTTTGGACGACGAGACGCGGGGCATCTACCTTTCTGGCACATACGCTTTCTTCACTGTGACGAACGATGTCGTCTTCACCTGCAAGGAGCGCATCACCTACAGTGGCACGCTCATCAAGGACGGCACGGGCGAACTGGCGCTGGGCGGACCGGAGCCGCATTTCAATGCCGCCGGTACCGCCGCGCCGACGGCGAACAAGAACGTCCTCGACGTGTGGGAAGGGACCTTGCGCCCGGTTTCGGCGACGGCGTTTCAGGGACTTGCCGTTGTAATCACCAATGCGGCGGCGACGCTGGCGATGGATGTGCCCGTATCGAACGAGGACGGCGATATTGGCCAGTACGGCATGCTGAACACGACGTGGAATGCGCCGCTCACCGTGCCGGCTGGCGGACTTGCCGTGCAGCTGTGCGACACGAACGGGGTTCTGGCGTCGAAGAAGCTCTGCCGCGTGCCCGTCTGCACCGTCAACGCGACGGCCAAGGCCGCGCTTGAAGGGAAGCTTTCCGTGGGCCGTTCGCCTTCGCGTCGCCATGTGGTGACATCGGCGGGCTGGACGGAGAACACAGACGGCACCTTCACCTTCGCCGCCACCATCGAACGCACAGGGTTCATGGTCAACTTCCGGTAACGGGATTTGGCCGCCTGTGTGGCAGTCCCTGTTCCTCAGGACGCAACCATGAGAGCATCGGCAATAGTTTTAGAGGCTGCATTTCTTCTTGGCCTGCCCACGCTGGGTGCTGAGGTGCGGTTGGGCGAGGGCTGGCTGTTCAGCCGCGATCATGTAAAGTGGGAATCGGTGGTGGTCCCGCATGACTGGGCGATTGCGGGGGCGTTCAGCGAGACGAACGATCTTCAGATCACGAAGATCGTCCAGGACGGCGAGACGTTCGAACGGCGCCATACGGGGCGCACGGGAGCGCTGCCGTGGCCGGGGAAGGGATGGTACAGGCGCGAGCTGCACATTCCCGAAGGCACGCACTACGCCGAACTGGTCTTCGACGGGGCAATGAGCGAACCAATCGTTTATGCAGATGGCGTGGAAGTGGGACGTTGGATGAACGGCTACAACTCGTTCATCGTGAGGATTCCTGTGTCCACCAAGCTCGTCGAAGTCGCACTCGACAATCCTCCGGCAAGCTCGAGATGGTATCCTGGCTCGGGGTTGATTCGTCCCGTGCGGCTCGTGACGGGCGGCAAGGTCGGCATCGCGACATGGGGCAACTGGATTCGCACGACGGATCTTGCGGCGGACGCGGCGACGGTCAAGGTGACAACGCGCGTACGTGGCGAGGCGGATGGCTGCACGGTCAGATGGACTTTGGTCGCGCCTGACGGAAAGGTCGCTGCGTCGGCATGCGCACCGGCTTCAGGCGCGGAGGCGTCTGGCGTGCTGAAGGTCCCGTCGCCGCAGTTGTGGTCGCCGGAGACGCCTGCGCTCTATCGGCTCGATACGGCGCTTGCGAAGGGGGAGGAAATCCTGGCCGAGCGGAACGACCGCGTGGGAATCCGCACGGCAGGCTTCACGCGCGAAGGGTTCTTCCTGAATGGCGTGAAGCGTCCGTTCCGGGGCGTGTGCCTGCACCATGACCTTGGACCGCTCGGCGCGGCGTTCAACAAGTCCGCGTTCAGGCGACAGATGCGGCTGCTGAAGGAAATTGGCGTGGATTCGATCCGTACCTCGCACAATATGCCTGCGCCCGACCAGATCGACATCTGCGACGAAGAGGGCGTGATGGTGATGGCCGAGAGCTTCGACATGTGGATGACGCCGAAGACGCCCAACGACTACTCGCGCCATTTCAAGGCGTGGTGGCGGCGCGACCTCGAGAACCTCCTGCTGTGCCATCGCAGCCATCCGTCCATCGTGATGTGGTCGATTGGCAACGAAATTCACGAGAAAGACACGTCGGCGGTGCGCGATGTCGCGGAGCAGATGACGTCGATGTGCCATCGGATGGATCCGACGCGCCCCGTCGTGTTCGTCACGGACCGCCCCGACGCCTACACCGCCTCCGGCGCAATCCAGGCGACGGACGTTCCGGCCCTCACCTACCGTCTGCCGCGCTATGGATTCATGCACGAACATTCGCCGATCGGGCTCGTCCTCGGTGGCGAAACGGCCTCCACTTTTTCGAGCCGTGGCTGTTACCATTTCCCGGACGAGGTTGCGGTAAACGCTGAACATGCGGACGGACAGTCATCCTCCTACGATCTTGAGCATGGCTCATGGAGCAATCTGCCCGACGACGACTGGGCCATGCAGGACGACCATCCGTGGGCGATCGGCGAGTTCGTCTGGACGGGATTCGACTATCTTGGCGAACCGACGCCGTACAAGACGTACTGGCCTTCGCGCTCGTCCTATTTTGGCATGTTCGACCTTGCCGGAATTCCAAAGGATCGTGCCTGGCTGTACCGCAGCCGCTGGAGAAAGGATTCGCCCACGCTGCATGTGCTGCCGCACTGGACATGGCCGGGACGGGAGGGTCAGGTGACGCCGGTCTATGTCTATACGTCATATCCCGAGGCGGAACTGTTCGTCAACGGCGTCTCCCGGGGACGGCGGCGGCGTGATCCTTCATCTCGCCTAGACCGTTACCGTCTGCGCTGGAGGGATGTCGTTTACGAACCCGGCGAGGTCAGAGTCGTGGCCTTCGACACCGCCGGGAAAGCGGTCGCGGAGAAGCGGATGCGCACGGCGGGGACGGCTTGCCGCCTGGATGTGGCGGCGGATCGCACGGAACTTGCGGCGGCATCGCCGGATGACATGCCCGATTTGGCGTTTGTGACTGTGCGGGTGCTGGACGAGAACGGCAATTTCTGTCCGGATGCGGCGATACGCCTGAATTTTGACGCTTCCGGCGCGGTGGGTTTCAAGGCGGCCTGCAATGGGGACGCGACGTCGCTCGAATCGTTCGCCAGGCCGACCATGCCGACATTCAAGGGGGAACTTGTGGTTGTCGTGGAAGCGAAGTCTGCCGGAAAGGGGACGCTGTCGATTTCCGCAGAAGGGATGCCGGTCGCCGAAACCAAGTTTACAGTGGCGAAAGCGCAATAATCTGTTGTTCTCAAATCATGTCATGTGTTTTCAAATATTTTCGCGCAAATCTCACAGGGTGTATGGTATAATATGCGCCATCCGAAAGCAATGCAAGGAACTGCGATGAAAATAAAACCAGAAAGCTACATGTTCGAAATGATTCGGACAGAGCTCACGGACGCCGTGGGCGATGCGAACGTGGACGTCAAGTTCGCCGACAAGTTCGGTCATTCCATCGACTACTACTGGATCCCCGAGATGTGGCACGACCGCGGCAAGGAGTGTCCAAAGGCCGACTTCATCGTCCATCCCGGCTCGACCGAAGAGGTTGCCAAGGTGATGAAGATCGCGAACCAGTACAAGATCCCGGTCGTCCCGTGGGGCGGCGGCTCTGGTTCGCAGGGGGGAGCGCTGCCAATCTACGGCGGCATCATCCTCGACATGAAGCGGATGAACAAGTTCTACGGCGTGGACAAGGAAGCGTACACGGTCCGCTGCCAGACGGGCATCATCGCGCGCCACCTTGAGTGGAACTGCAACAAGGAGGGCTTCTCCACGATGCACCTGCCGGCCTCGATCGCCTGCGCGACGATCGGTGGCTTCCTCGCGCACCGCGGCACGGGCGTCCTCTCCACGAAGTACGGCAAGATCGAGGACATGGTGATGTCGCTTGAGGTGGTCACGCCCACGGGCGAGATCATCCGCACGCTTCCTGTGCCGCGCCACGCATCCGGTCCCGACCTCACGATGCTCTTCCTCGGCAGCGAGGGTACGCTCGGCGTCATAACCGAGGTGACGCTGAAGGTCCATCCGCAGCCCGAGGCCCGCGAGTTCCGCGCCTATATCTTCAAGGACTTCCACACCGCGATGCAGGCCGGTGCCACGCTCATGCGCTCGCGCCTCGGGCCGTGCGCGATGCGCCTCTACGACGAGACGGAGACCAAGACGCACGTCTCGAAGGTGTTCGGCATCAACCTCGACAAGGGTGCGTACCTCGTGTTCGGTTTCGACGGCCGCAAGGACATCGTCGCCAGCCAGATGAAGTACGCCCGCGAGATCATGGAGAAGCAGTTCAAGGGCAAGGACCTCGGCTCCAAGGGCGGCGAGTGGTGGTGGGAGAACAAGTACAAGTTCTTCTATCCGGGCTACATGTTCCACGTGCCGCAGGCATTCGGCACGCTCGACACTGTGGCCGACTTCTCCCATATCGAGAAGGTGTACTGGGCGATGAAGAACGTCGTGAACAAGGAGTTCCCCGATGCGCGCTTCATCGGACACTTCTCGCACTGGTACGAGTGGGGCTGCATGTTGTACGCGCGTTTCATCTTCCCCGGCGACAAGGTGCCGCCGGACGAACGCGAGGCGGCGGCGCTCTACAACGCCGTATGGGACAAGGCCATCCGCGCCGCGATCGCGAACGGCGGCGTCATCAACGAGCACCACGGCGTGGGCCTCAAGCTTGGCCGCTACGTGAAGGATCTCTACGGCACGGCAATGCCCGTCCTCGAGGGCCTCAAGAAGCAGCTCGACCCGAACGGCATTATGAACCCCGGCAAGCTCGGCTTCGCGGGCTGCTAAGGAATTCGAGTTGGAGAATGATGAGGACAGAAGACAAAAGACTGACGACAAAGGATAGTGAGAACATCCTCGGTCCTTCGTCTTAAGTCCTCTAGTCCTTTCTCAAACTTCTCAAACCTCTCAAACTTCTCAAACCTCTCAAAACTTTTACAACCATGCATATCGACAACTACAACGAAGCCATAATGAACTGCCGGTTCTGCTTCATGTGCCGGCACCTCTCCGCCATCGGGAACGTTCGGTTCACCGAGGTGGACACGCCCCGCATCCGCGCGGCGATGCTGTACGGCCTGAGGACAGGTACCAACTCGTTTGACGACGAGGACTTCGTGGACGCCCTCTACCGCCAGGATCTCTCCGGCTGCTGCGTCCACCACTGCGTGAACCACTACGACGAGAACGGTCTCGCCCTCGCGGCCCGCGCCGACGTCGTTGAGGCCGGCAAGGCCCCCGCGGCCGTGAAGAAGCTTGCGGACAAGTTCGTCAAGTCCATCGGCTGGAAGGCGGAGGGGTCTGGTGATGTGGCGTGGTTCCTCGACGATACCACCGCCGCCGACAAGGCCGTGGTCGCCGCCACGAAGAAGCTCTTCGCCGCCGCCAAGGTGTCGCCGAAGATCATCACGGGCGGTTCGATCGGCAAGGCGCTCAAGGTGCTTGGCTATCTGCCGGAGGCGAAGGTGGCGGCAGGCCTCTTTGCGGAATTTCTCGCGAAGGAGGGCGTCAAGACTCTCCTCGTGTCCAATCCCGCCGCCGCAAGCGCGCTCAAGCAGGACTATCCGGAGTTCGGCGTGAAGCTCCCTTGCGAGGTAAAGTGCGTCACGGGCTTCATCGTCCAGTCCAAGGTCAAGTTCGCGAAGAGCGCCGGCGAGGTGTATGCGCTCGCGGACGACTTCCTGCGCAACTATCTTGGCTGCAACTGCATGGAGAAGCTTCTCGCCGCCGTCAAGGCCGTCAACAAGCCCTTCGGCACGAACGACGAGGAGACCTACAACTGCGGCGAAGGCGCGATCGTCCTCGATAGACTCCACCCCGAGCTCGTCAAGGCGCTCGCCGAGTACGTGGCCGCGCGAGCGGACAATCCGAAGAAGGACAAGATCGTCGTGGCATCCGCATACGTGAAGAAGGCGCTCGCGAAGTACGGCAAGCTCAATGTCGTGACTCTCGAGGAGCTCGCCGCGTCATGCCTGTGACACATCGTGCCGTTACGTTCCTGGCCCTCGCCTGCACGCTGGCCGTTCTTGGCGGCGTGCAGCGTGAGCGCCTGGCGGACGGCCGTGAGTCCGGAGGAACCGTCCTTGAAGGGGCGGTAGGCAGGAAGGCCAACGCGCTCTTCTCCGAGAGGTTGCTTTGCGACAAGGCCAGGGGCGACATCTTTGGAGAGACCGCAAACGCGTTCGTCACGCGCTACGACGATCTTCACCCGCAGCAGGACAAGACCCGCCGCAGAGGATTCTGGCAGGGCGAATACTGGGGCAAGACGATGCTTTCCCATTGCGCATACGCGCGGTATTCGGGCGATCCTTCGGCGAAGGAATTCGTGCGCAGCAATGCGTTGGAGCTGGTGAGGCGCTTCCAGCGCGAGGACGGCTATCTCGCCACGTACGACGATCCGGATTTCATCGTCGGCGGCAACTGGAACATCTGGGGCCGCAAGTATACGCTCTGGGCGCTTGTCGAGTCGTACGATCTCACGGGGGAGAAGGAGCTGCTGCAGGCCGGCGTCCGCATGGCGGACCATCTGGCAGGGCAGTTGAAGCGGCTCGGCAAGGATCTCGCGGAGACTGGATGTTTCGCCGGATTGCCGTCCTTGAGCATCTTGAAGCCGATGGTGATGCTGGCCGAACGCACCGGAGAGCGCAGGTTCCTAGATTTTGCGAGGACCATCGTGGCCGACAATGACCGCGCCGACGGACGTAGGCCAAACCTGATCGCCAATGCGTTCTCGGGGAAGCCCGTGCACGAATGGTATCCCTCTCCGGAATCATGGGCGAAGGCGTACGAGATGATGAGCCTTCTCGAAGGATTCCTTGAATACGCAAACGCCACGGGAGAGAAGCGTCCGCTTGAAGCCGTGGAACGGATATGGGATCTGCTGGCCAGGTATGAATGCAACGCCGTCGGAAGCGTAGGATACCATGACCATTTTCTCGGTGCGGCGTCATACCCGAACACGATAACGGAATCTTGCGACGTGGTGCATTGGATGCGTCTTTGCAGGTATCTCTACGCCGCGACGGGACGGATGCGCTATCTGGACGCATGGGAGATGGCGTTCCTTAACGCCTTTCTGGCCGGGGTGTTCCGCGACGGCGCATGGGGTACGCATGATGTCCGCAGCCACGGCCGTCGCCACCTGCAGGGGATCTACGAAGTGAACATGCTCTATCATTTCTGCTGCCTGGACAACGATCCGCGCGGATTTTTCGACTGGGCGGATTGCCAGGTCGTCGCCGGCGAAGAGCGCATCGACGTGAATTTCTACACTGATGCGGCGTTTACGAGTGATGGTGTCGCCGTCAAGATCTCAGGCGATTATCCTGTCGGCGACGAGGTGCGAGTCAAGGTGTCGGCGAAAAGCCCGCGCACGGTCCGGTTCCGTGTGCCCGCCTGGTGTCGCGGGGGCATGCGCATAGATGGAAAGGCCGTCGCGCCGGGGGCTTCGGTGGAGACGGCAAGGATGGCGGGTCCGTCCCAGGATTTCACCCTCAAGTTCGACATGCCGCCGCGCATTGAGCCGCTGGCGCTTTGTCCAATCACTGGGACCAACCTCACGGAAACGGCGATAGAGCTTTTCGAGATGCGCATGCACAACAAGGAAATGATCGGGTTCGCCCGTGACAAGCCGGGCATTCGAATCATGCGGGGGCCGCTTCTTCTTGCGAAGGCAAGGCTGGCGGGCGATGACGACCGTACATGCTTCACGGACATAGACGGGCTTGACGGCAGCTGGAAGGCATCCTTGTGGCCCGCGGCGGACCGCAAGACGTGGGGGGCATGGGAACTCACGCTGGAGGGCAAAGGCAGGCGCGTAACCTTGGGAGTGTGCGACTACATGTCCGCCGCCGACTTCGACGATCCCCGCAATTCATTTTCGATCTGGTTCTGACCTCCAACTTGTAAACAGCATGAACAACGAAGAAAAAAGGGGCTCGACATGGGACTTTGCATAGAGGGCGCCCATATCGTAACGCCTGGGCACGACCTCGGCGTTGCGAACGTGCGCATCATGGACGGTCGCATCGCCGCCGTCGGAGCGGATGTGCGTCCGGCGGCAGACGACCGCGTGATGGATGCATCCGGCCTCACCCTCCTTCCGGGCTTCGTCGACATCCATTCGCACGGGCGTAGCGGACACGACTTCTGCGATGCGACGGACGAGGCCTTCGCGGCGATCGGACGCGACAAGCTCAAGGACGGCGTGACGAGCTTCCTCGCCACCGGCCTCACGCGTCCCGAGGAAGAGCTCGCCGAAATCTGCCGCTGCACCGAACGCTACAAGGCAAGAGGCGAGGGCGCTACCTGCCTGGGCGTACACCTTGAGGGGCCTTTCTTCAATGCCGCGATGGCAGGGGCGCAGAACCCCGCCTTCCTCAAGCTGCCTGACGCCGCGTTCGTGAAGCGTCTGCACGCGATCTCCACCGTCCTCAAGGTGTCGCTTGCCCCGGAACTGGAAGGGGCCGAGGCCTGTATACGAGAGATGGTAGCGGCCGGGATCGTGGCATCGGGCGGACATTCCGACGCCGACTACGCCACGTTCGAGCGGGCCCGCATGGCCGGCATGACGCATCTTACGCACTTCTGCAACGCCATGATGCCCATTCACCACTTGCGGCCGACGATGGTGACTGGCGGGCTCCTGGCCGACGACGTACTGGTGGAGATCATCACCGACGGTGTACACCTCTCCGATCCGATGATACGCCTCATCGCCAAGACGAAAGGTCCCGACCGCGTGATGGTGATCACGGATGCGATGTGCGCGGCAGGATGCCCCGACGGCACGTATTCGCTCGGCGGGCTTCGCGTGAAGGTCGCGGACGGACGTGCCGTCCTTGCGGACGTCCCGTACGACCCCAAGGCCGTCGTCTCGAACGTCGCCGGTTCGGTGGCGCTCTACTGCGACTGCTTCCGCCGGTTCGTGCGCGTGACCGGCTGGCCGCTCCATGAGGCCGTGAAGGCGGCTGGCTACAACCAGCTCCGTTCGCTTGGCATCACGGATCGTGGCGAGATCGCGGCCGGACAGGTGGCGGACCTCGTGCTGGTGGACGACGCCCTTTCGCCGCAGATGACTGTCGCTAGAGGCACAGTCGCATGGAAATCTGGTATAATCTAGGTGCAAACAGCAAAACAGGAGACTAGAAGATGAACAAGAACAAGCCGTTGGTGATCATGCCATGCCTCGATATGATGAACGGGCGCGTGGTGAAGGGAGTCAACTTCGTAAACATCCGCGACGCGGGTGACCCGGTGGAATGCTGCCGTGCGTATTGCGCAGCGGGTGCGGACGAGATAGCGATGCTGGACATCACAGCCACGGTCGAAAGCCGCGCGACCATGCTGGAGGTGGTGAAGAAGGTCGCCGCCGTGAAGACCGTCCCGTTCACGATGGGCGGCGGCATATCGTCCGTACAGGCCGCCGAAGCCGTGCTGGCGGCAGGTGCGGACAAGGTTTCCACTTCTTCGGCGGTCTTCCGTCGTCCGGCGATGATCGGCGAGATGGTGAAGGAGCTGGGCGCGGACAAGGTGACCGTAGCGATCGACGTGGCGCAGAACGCTGCCATGCCGTCCGGCTACGAGGTGTACATCGACGGCGGCCGCACGGCCACCGGGAAGGATGCGCTGGAGTGGACGAAGGAAGTTGACGGCTACGGCGTCAAGTGCATCCTGCCCACCTCTAAGTCCACGGACGGTGCGCGCACGGGCTTCGACCTGCCGCTCATCCGCCAGATCTGCGCGGCGACGTCCGCAGACGTAGTCGCCTCCGGCGGCGCAGGCACGATGGAGCATTTCGCCGAAGCCGCCGAGGCCGGAGCCACGGTGCTGCTGGGCGCGAGCGTGTTCCACTTCAACCTCATCGCGATACCGGCTCTGAAGCAGTTCCTCAAGGACCGCGGCTTCAGCGTGCGTACCTAGCGCCCCCTCCCACAACTAGCCACTAGCCACTAACGACTAACCACTAACGACTAGCCACTAACGACTAACGACTAACCACTAACCACTAACAACTAACCACTATGTCACTCGTCAACATGAAGGAGATGCTGACCGCTGCGCGCAAGGCGCGCAAGGCGGTCGGCGCGTTCAACATCACGAACTACGAGACCGCCGCCGCCGTCCTGAAGGCCGCCGAGGCCGAGAACGAGCCGGTCATAATCCAGCTCTACATGCGGCTCTTCGACTCGGGCAAGGCGTACGACCTATGCGGCATGCTCCAGCGCCTCGCCTTCCGCGGCAAGGTGCCGGTCGCCCTCCATCTCGACCACGGTGCCACCGTGAAGCAGGCGACGGATGCGCTCGCATGGGGATACACGTCCGTGATGTACGACGGTTCGCGCTCGCCCTACGATGAGAACGTGAAGTGGACGAAGCACGTAGCGGACTACGCGCACGCCCTCGGTGCCACGTGCGAGGGCGAGATAGGCCATGTCGCCCAGGGCGATGAGACCGCGCTCACTGACGTCGACGAGGCCGTCCGCTTCGCCAAGGCGACCGATGTCGACGCGCTAGCCGTCTCCATCGGCACGGCGCACGGCTACTACAAGGCCGAGCCGAAGCTCGACATCCCGCGCTGCGCCGCCATCGCCGACGCCCTCCCCGACACGCCGCTCGTCCTCCACGGCGGCAGCGGTACGCCGCTTGCGGACGTGCGCCGCGCGATCGAGTCCGGCATAGCCAAGGTGAACATCGCCACCGAGTTCCTCGATGGCTACATCAAGTCGACGCTCAAGGTCTATGGCGACCTGAACGGAGCGTTCGTGCCGCCGGACAAGCTGGCCGATCCGATCATCGACGCCTGCGCGGCGCACGTGCAGCGGCTGGTAAGGTTCTTCGCGGGTCGCTGATTCGCGCATGGATGCGACGCGCCGCGGCACTCCGGCGCAGAAGGGAGAAGAATGTCATGACAGGTAGGTTGTTGATGCTGGCCGCCATCGGCGCGCATGCCGCGTGCTGCGCGGAATTGAACCTGAACGGTCCGTGGGAGTTCCGCTTCGAGGAGGGGCGCACCCTGGAGACGGCGAGCGGTCCCGATTTTACGGCGACCGATTCGATGTCGGTTCCGGGATGCTACGACATGCTACCCAAGTGGCTGTGCAGGCGCGGCACCGGCCTCTACCGGCGCAGGTTCACGATCCCCGAGCCGGTGGAGAACGCCTGGATCGTCGTGGACGGCATGGGGCTGCGCGCGAAGTTCGCGGTGGATGGCAGGCCTGCCGGCGATGTGCAGCCGTTCCCGTGGGCGCGCCTCGAGATACCGACGGGACCGCTTTCCGCCGGTGAGCATACGCTGTACGCGGCGCTCGACAACGTGCTGGACTGGTCTACGCAGAAGCTCGCCTTGCCGTACTACGACTTCTATCTCTATGGCGGGTTCTACCACGGCGTGAGTATGGTGTTCGACAACCGCAGGCTGCTTGTACGCACGCGCGACTACATGACGGGTACCGTGGAGATCGAGGCCGTGAATTTCGCGAAGGGCGACTTCGACGCCACGCTGCTCTTCGACGGCAGAAACGAGGTCAAGGCCCCGTTCCGCGACAACCGCGCCACGGTGCGCGTGCCCGGCTTCAAGCTCTGGAGTCCCGCTTCGCCCAACCTCCACACGGTAGCCCTGACCCTCCCGGCATCTGGTACACGCGCCGCCGGGTCCGTGACGGCGCGCTTCGGCATTCGCGAGATAAAGGCGGCGAACAGGCGGTTGTGGCTCAACGGCGAGATACTCTATCTCAAGGGCGCCAACCGCCACGAGGCGCATCCCCAGTTTGGAGCGGCCACGCCCGAGGCGCTGATGGTGCAGGACATCCAGCTCCTGAAGTCGCTCAACGGCAACTTCTTCCGCGGCAGCCACTACCAGCAGAGCCAGCGCTTCCTGGACTACTGCGACGAGATGGGCGTTCTGGTGTGGGAGGAATCGCTCGGCTGGGGCAACCGTCCCAACCAGATGTCCGATCCTGAATACTTCCGCCTGCAGGTGGAGCAGACCCGCGCGATGGTACGCGCGAGCTTCAACCATCCGTCCGTGATCATCTTCGCGTTCCAGAACGAGAACGCCTCGTATTCGAAGGAAGGCAGGAAGATCAACGACGCGCTCATCGAGACCATCCGCTCGCAGGACTCCGGCCGGCTTGTGACTTTCGCCTGCTGCCACACCGCCAAGGACATCTCGAACGACAACACGGACCTCGTCTCCTTCAATACGTACCCCGGCTGGATCGGTACGGACGCAGGCACCCTGGACAACCAGAAGAAGCTCATCGACGAAGCGGTGGCGAAGATCGTCGCGCGCTACCGCGGGCTCTACCCGGAGAAGCCGATCATCGTGTCCGAGATGGGCACCACGGCGATCTACGGCCACCACGACCCGGCGGCGGGCCAGGGTACGGAGGAGTTCCAGTACCACTACGACAAGGACGTTCTCGACCGCATCTTCGCCGATCCCGAGATCTCGGGACTTGCCTTCTGGCATTTCGCCGACGCCCGCACGTACCACCGCGGCGGCTCGACGATCCGCAGCAAGCTGCTCGCCGAGAACATGGCCGGGCTCTTCGACGGGTACCGCCGCGCAAAGATCGTCACGCAGGCCGTGCGCGAGGGCTTTGCGCGCAAGGCCGCCGGCGAGGCCCCGCCCCCCGCCGCGTCGCATTGACGCCCGGATTGTTCAGACGGGGCAGGATATGGTATAATCTATGCCGTCGTACCATATAATGCAAAGGAGCTAGAAGAGAAATGAGACCGGTTGTGCTTGTCATCCGCGACGGCTGGGGCGTGAACGCCCGTGCCGACGGCAACAGCGTGTTCCCTGCGAAGACCCCGACGATCGACCAGATACGCGCGCGCTATCCACACTGCCTGCTTGACTGCTGCGGCGAGGCCGTGGGTCTGCCGGACGGCTACCAGGGCAGTTCGGAGGTGGGCCATCTCAACATGGGCGCCGGACGCATCGTGGTGCAGGAGCTCAAGCGCATCGACGACGGGTTGTCGTCCGGAGAGCTTTTCAAGAGCCCGAAATGGGACAGGCTCATCGCCGCATGGAAGGCAAACAACTCCACGTTCCACTTCTTCGGCCTCTTGCAGGACGAAGGCGTGCACGCGCACCAGGAGCATCTGTTCAAGCTGATGCGGCGCGCCCGCCAGGAGTTTCCCGAGGGTAGGATCGTTGTGCATCCGTTCCTCGACGGTCGCGACACCCCGCCGCGCTCGACCCTCGAGTACATCGCGCGCCTCAAGCAGGAGCTCGCCGCCGTGGGCAACGCCACGATCGGTACGATCATGGGCCGCTACTACGGCATGGACCGCGTGAAGAACTGGACTCTCACCAGCGCCGCCTACAACTGCATCGTCGCGTGCGAAGGACAGAAGATCGCGTCCGTCGAGGAAGCCATCAAGGCGTTCTACGCCGATGCTCAGACTCCCGATGGCACGCCAATGACCGATGAATACATCCCCTGCTGCGTCGTGGGCGACTATGCGGGTATGAAGGATGGCGATGTCGTGATGCACACCAACTACCGCCAGGATCGCGCGATCCAGCTCACGCAGGCGTTCGTGTCCGACGACTATCCGGGCGCGCGCACGGCGCGGCCGAAGGTCACATATCTCGGCTTCACGCGCTACTGGGACGAATTCGAGGACTATCTGCTCGGCGCGATGGGCGCGGGCGGCGGCATGGACAACCTGCTGGGCGAAGTCGTCAGCCGCGCGGGCATCCGCCAGCTGCGCCTCGCGGAAACGCAGAAGTTCCGCCACGTGACGAGTTTCTTCAATGGCAAGTCCACCACGCCCTCCGAAGGCGAGGATCAGGTGGAGGTCAAGAGCCGCTTCGATCCCGCCACGTTCGCGTCGCATCCGGAGATGGACGCCTACAACGTCACGGACGAGCTGCTCAAGCGCCTGGAGAACAACCCCTACGGCCTCATCGTCGTGAACTACGCCAACTGCGACATGGTCGGCCACACGGGCGATCCCGCCGCAGCTACGAAGGCCGTAGAGGTGGTGGACGAGTGCCTGGGGAAGATTCTCCCGCGCCTGATGGAGCTGGACGCCCACGTGCTCATCTTCGCCGACCATGGCAACGCCGAGCAGATGGTGGACTACCGCACGGGTATGCCGAAGACCTCGCATACGCTCAACCTTGTGGACTGCTTCTACGTGGCGAAGGACGCGCCTGGCGTGAACCTCACGCCCCTTGCGAAGCTCAGCGCCATCGCGCCGACAACCCTGCAGCTGCTGGGGCTTCCGGTGCCGCCGGAGATGACGACGCCGTCGCTTCTCGCGGGCAAGACGAACTGGTCGAAGACAACGCTCGGCATCTGAAGCGCCGATGTCCAGGGCGGCGACAGAGACCCTTAAGGCCTTGACGACGCTCAAGGTTCTCGTCGCCGTCATGCTTGCGTCCGTCGCCTGGCCTGCCGCCGCCCTGACCTTCTCCGACAGCTACCGCTCGCCGCGCAACCCTGAACGCCGCATCCGTACATCCACCACGCTCATAGTGCTGCATACCACGGAGGCGCATGCGCGCAGCTCCCTGAACAAGCTGCGTGAACGTGGCGAGGCGCACTACTGCGTACCGGAGGACGGCACGGTGTACCGGATCGTCGACCGCGAGCGCGTCGCGTTCCATGCCGGCCGGTCAATGTGGAACGGCAAGGAGGACTGCGACGAATACTCGATCGGCATAGAGGTGGTGGGCCATCACGACAAGCCGGTCACGCTCAAGCAGATCGCCGCGCTGAAGGAGCTGGTGGCGTCGCTGAAGAAGATATACGGACTCACCGACGGACAGGTCGTATGCCATTCGCACGTGGCGTACGGCGCGCCGAACAAATGGCAGAGCCGCCGCCACCGCGGACGCAAGCGCTGCGGGATGCTTTTCGCGATGTGGAGCGTACGCACCAGTCTCGGGTTGAAGGCGCGCCCTGCCTACGATCCCGATGTGAAGGCAGGCCGTCTCATCCAGGCCGACAGCGAGCTGGCGCAGGTCCTCTACGGCAGCAGGGATACCATGCGCAGCCACTACGCCAAGATCAAGACCGCCGCCGCGAAGGAGAAGGAGGAGAAGAAGGGCGGGCTTTTCGCCGGGATTGGCGAGCTCTTCGGGCTGGGCGGCGACCGGGAGAAGCCAAAACCGAAGGCCTCGCAAAGACCAGCCCCTCCCGCCAAGCCGAAGAGCCAGGCCAAACCTGCTCCTGCGCCGAAGGCCAGGCCTGTTCCTGCGCCGAAGGGCAAACCTCCTCCTGCGAAGGCCGCTCCCCAGCAGCCGGAGCAACCCGCGAAAGACGCAAAGGCTCCTTCGACGCTGTTGACGCCGGAAGACTGGCGCGCGGCGTCGAGGTTCGTGTCGGCGTCGGGTACGGAGAACGGGCATCCGGTGATGAAGGCCGCGCCCACGCCGCATCCGGTGATGAAGGCTGCCGGCCCAGTCGAGTCGGACAACTACTATCTGCTGCCGGACGGCACGTATTTCCAGGATGACAGGCTGCCCAAGAGCGTAAAGCTCAAGCCAGGCACGAGAAAGCTGGTAGGATATGTGAAAGGCGGTCCGCTTGGCGCAGGACAGTCGGCATACAGCGTGGCCGGCAAGGCCTGGAACGCCCCTACGACGTTCTACGTGATGGGAGGGAAGGTCTATCCCGGCAACACGCTGGAAGCCCGCAGCATCACCAGGGGCGCACTGATATTCTACAAGAAGTAGATGCGCCGAAGTGAATTTTATTCTACTTTGTACTTGTAAAAAGCGCAGGGGGGGGGGTATAATATCAACGTTTCCACACGATGGGAAATGGGTTCCCGTCGTGGATGGTTGAAGTGCCGATTCAAGGGAGATGAAAATGAAACCTACGATCCTGGCGATGCGCGGCGCGAGATTGTCCGCCGCCCTCTGCGCTGGAACTGCGATCATCGCCGCGATGTCGCCTGCAATGTTGTGCGCTACGCCCGTGATACCCGAAGAGAGCGTCTCGATCTCGCAGGATGCCTCGCATGTGGTGCGCGTGGGCTACACGCTTGGCGAAGGCGACAACGAGGAGGCGGCCATCGTCACCGTGGATTTCGAGACCAATGTCACTGGGACGGCCGAAGGCCCCTGGGCGTCGATCGGCTCGGCCAACTTCCGCAACGTGGGCGGCGATGTCAACAAGGTGGTGCTGCCGGGTGCGCGCACGATAGTGTGGCGTCCGAACCGCGACTGGCCGGACCGCTACATAACGGGCGGCAACTTCCGCGCGAGGGTGAAGGCGTGGGCGAAGACCTGTCCGCCGGACTACATGGTGTGCGACCTGGCCATTCCCGGGGCGCGGTATTTCTATACGGACGCCGACGCCCTCCCCGGTGGCATCGAAAGCGATGAATACCGCAAGGACATGCTCCTGATGCGCAAGATCCCTGCGGCGAACGTGACATGGCGCATGGGTTCGCCCGAGAACGAAAAGGGCCGTGATGCGGGCTATACGAACGAGGTGACGCATCTCGTCACGCTCAAGAGCGACTACTACATCGGCGTGTTCCCCGTCACGCGCTGGCAGCATTCGCGCATCTACGGGGAATCCGTGGCGAACGTGGTCAATCCGTGCAATCCGCGGACCGGCATATCGTACAACGGCCTGCGCTACGGAGCGTCCAGTCAGAGTGCGCACGGTCTCAACGGCGGCGTCTGGCCGCTGGATACCACGGTGGCCGTAGGTTCCACCATGCACAAACTGCGCGAAATCACGGGGCTGCCGACGTTCGACCTACCCACTTCCGCGCAGTGGGAGTTCGCCTGCCGGGCCGGCACGTCGTCGGCGCTGAATTCCGGGAAGGAGCTGCTGGCCACCGGTACAGGCGCCGACGCCAATCTAATGGAGATCGCGTGGTATGCATACAACAGCCCTGCGGTCGGCGAACCGCTTTCCGTCGGGCAGAAGAAGCCCAACAACTGGGGACTCTACGACATGATAGGCCTTGTCCATGAGCTGTGCCTCGACTGGTATTGCATCTTCACGCACGATTCCACGATGGATCCGGAGGTCGGGGCTGCCGACGGCCAAGTCCGTTTCGCCCGTGGAGGTGCGCGCAACAGCGCGGCGGCGGCATGCCGGTCGGCATACAGCACGAAGAGCACGGCGCCGTCGGAGACCTACGTGCGCAGCGGCACGGATCTTGAAATCCTCGGATACCGTGTCAAATGTTCGGCGGTGATTCCGTGACGGAAGGTGGTGGGACCATGAATTTCCCTTTCCGTGCGATGATTGGCGCCGCAATGGTCGTGGCGCAGATGGCGCTGGCGGACGATGTTCCGTGGCAGTGGGATACATCCCTGCATCCGGCGGAGGATTCGTTCGAGCGCACCGTCGTGTTCGAAGATGCGCTTGACGTTTCGCCGCTCTGGACGATGGTGGCGTCGTCTGCGGCACAGATCGACGCCGGCGCGTACTGCGTGCGCGTCACGCCGGGCACCGACCTCAATTCGCGTCCTCTCGGGACGTTGCTTACATTCCGCTGAAAGGAGCCGCGCACATGAATACGAAATACGCATGGCTTGCGGCATTGTCCGCCTGCGCGGCCGCGGTCCGCGCAGGGGTTCCTTCCATCCCGGCGGAAAGCATCCAGGTGGCGCAGGATCCCGCAACGCGCGAAGTGACGGTCGCCTACAGGCTTGGGGCTGAAGGGGCGGAAGCCTCGCCCGCCATCGTGACGGTCGATTTCGAGACCAACGTCACCGGGACGGCGGAAGGCCCCTGGGCGAGCATCGGAGCGCGGAACTTCAGGCGTCTCGGCGGCGATGTGAACAGGCTCGTCCAGCCGGGCGAACGCATCGTCAGGTGGCGTCCGGACCATACATGGCCGAACAATGTCGTCACGCCCGGCTGCTTCCGCGTGAACTTCAAGGTGTGGCTCAAGGACGATCCGCCGGACTATCTGGCGGTGAACATTGCGGTTCCAGGGGAGTCCGGCAGACGGTACTACGTGTCGGAGGAGGCCCTGCCCGGAGGGATAGAGAACGCCGACTGGTGTACGGACTGGCTTCTCATGCGGCACATCCGCGCGGCGGGCGTGAGATGGCGCATGGGTTCGCCCGCGGACGAGACCGGCAGGGAGAACAACGACAATGCCAAACCCGAGAACTTGCGCGTGGTCACGCTGACGCGCGACTACTTTTTCGGCGTGTTCCCGCTTACCCAGGGCCAGTGGAACCGGGTCATGGGGAATATGACCAACCCCACTAACGACTGCCAGGCCAAGTGCGACGTCTCCTACGAGATGATACGCTATGCGAGCAACGGCGGCACGGCCCCCGGTGGCGGCACGTGGCCCGTGAACAAGGCGCTTGCTGAGAATTCCTTCATGCAGAAGCTCCGCAACGGCACAGGCATAGACACGTTCGATCTGCCGACATCCGCGCAATGGGAGTACGCATGCAGGGCGGGTACGACGTCGGCCCTCTACTCCGGCAAGGAGATAACGGTTGGGAACGGCGTGGACCCGGCTGTCGAGGAGCTTGCCTGGTACGTCAAGAACGCGTCATGCCTGCCGCTTCGCGTTGGGATGAAGAAGCCCAACGCATGGGGGATATACGACCTCTACGGCTCCACATACGAGTGGATGCTGGACTGGGCCGAACCGATCATGGAGATGGCGCAGGTGACGGATCCGATAGGCCCCGAGACGGGTACGAAGCGGCTGACATCGGGCTCCGCGTGGAACATGCCGGCCTACTCCTGCAGATCGGCGCGCCGCGGCCAGTTCGCTCCAAATTTTTATTACCCGGGCGTCGGCATATTCGGCCTGCGTGTCGCGTGCGACGTGCCGCTTTCAGAAGAGGCAGGACAGGAGACAGGAGATGGCGATGAATAGGGCTTCAGTAGCGGCATTGTGCGCTGCGGCGGCTCTTTCGGCCGTGGCGGCGGAGAAGCGGATGATGTCGGGCGCGGACTACGTTCCGGAGCGTCCGGACGGCCGTACGGAGCGCACCATGACGTGGGCGCTCAGGAAGTACATGCAGGCGAACCCGCCCGAGATGCATCCGTTCCTCAAGGATCGCGAGACGTTCCTCAAGTGGCGAGACGCGTTCCGCGCGCGCCTGGTCGAACAGTACGCCAAGGCCGTGCCGGACGATCCCGTCTTCAAGCTGCTCAAGAGCGAGAAGCGCAAGGGCTACGAGCTCAGGACGTATGAATGGTATCCGTTCGAGCGTCTGGCGGTGAAGATAATGATGCTCGTGCCGGATACCGCGAAGCCGGGGCGCACGCCGGCCGTCATCTGCATGCCCGGCGGCGGCGGTTCGCTGGAGGGACTCGCCGGGGAGCCCGATCCGTACTACACTCGCTACCCGATCCGCAACCGCCAGGCCTGGTGGTACGCGCAGATCGGCATGATCTCGGTGGCGGTGGAGAACACGTGCAATTCCAACTCCTCGTACGACGACATGGTCTACCACGCGACAAGCCGCGCATGCGGCAGGCTCTTCCCGCTCATGGGGATAAACCTCAGCACGATCTCCACGCGGACGGTCCTGGCGAGCGCGAAGCTGCTGAAGCGCGAAGGGCTGGCCGATCCGTCGAAGATCGCAGTCTCGGGGCTCTCGAGGGGCTGCACGATAATCCTCGCGGCCCTGGCCTCGGACGACATCGCCGCCTGCAACTACAACGACTTCATGTGCGACACCGCCGCGCGGAAGATATCCACCACCGACATCCCTGCAGGCGAGACGGACGGCGGCGGCTCCTGCGTGGAGGAGGCGATCGCGCTCGCGCCCAAGCCGCTCATCCTGAACGAGGGCGGCTCGTGGAAGCATGTCATAGAGGACATCAAGCGCGCGTACGAGCTCACCGGCCATCCTGAGAACCTTACGATCCACTACTACGACCGCTATGCCGACCCCAAGAACCGCAAGTACGACGACAAGGACCTGCGGGGCGTGATAGGACTCTCGCGCGAGCAGTTCTTCGTGGCGGCCAACTGCGACGCGTACGACCACAGCTTCCATGCGGAGTCGGCCCTGCCGTGGATAGGCAGGCTCTTCATGGGCACCGACAAGATCCCCGAGTCGCTCATGCCCGAGATATACCGTGCCCGCGCCGAGAGGGAGCGTTCGCCGGAGCAGCTCTATCCGCCCGACGGACTCACCGGACGCAAGGCGTGCGGCTGGTCGCACGTGGCGAGCGAGGCCGACTACGTGCCGGAACGCCCAGACGGCCGCTCGGAGAAGATCCTCACCTGGCTGCACATGGAAGAGCGCCGCATCCTCACGGAGAAGAGCCGCGAGGCGGCGAAGAAGTTCAAGCTTCTCGAGACGCGCAGGCGCGACGGGTACGTGGTGGAGCTCTTCGAGTTCTACCCCGACGACATCCTGGCCGTGAAGACGCTCGTGCTGACGCCCTCTAACGCCAAGCGCTGGTGGACGCCGATCGAGGTGTGCACCGGGCCGTATGGAGCCTCCATAGAGCATATAGCGGGCGAACCCGATCCGTTCAAGACGCCCGGCGACAGGCACTACGCCCTGGAGGCGGTCAAGAAGGGCAAGATCGCCATCGCGCTTGCCGTGCCGGGCGAAGCAAACTGCAGCATGGAAGGGGTCAGCTCCGTGGATTCTAAGAACCGCGTGATCGGGCTGCTCAAGGGTACGGACTGGTCGATCGACCGCCTCATCCAGCTTGAGAAGCGCATGTGCCTTGACTTCTTCACCGGGCGATGACCGCGCGTCCGCCGGTGTTGACTTGTGGGTGCATTATCGTATAAAATATGGGGCGGCAAACCCCTAAGTGCATGCAGATGAACAGCCCACTTCGTATACTTCTTGTCGACAACCTCATGATCCGCAGGTATGGAAACCTGCGGATGGGGCCTGGTCGCAAGCTCATGTGCGGGGCCATCCGCAATGACTGGCGCATCTGCGAATTCTCCGACCGCGACATGGCCCGGCTCCTCGCGCCGCTTGGAATCAGGGCCTGGGGCGGGCGCATCGCCAACAAGAAGCTCATACTCTGCGCGCGGAACTTCCGTCCGGACATCCTTCTGCTCGGCCACTGTGACTATGTGCAGAACTGGACACTCGAGCGTATCCGCCGCATCCTGCCGGACATCCGAATAGGCCACTTCAACGTGGACCCGCTCTGGCAGGAGCAGACGCAGAGGCAGATGGCGGACCGCATGGAGTCCTGCGATGCGCTCTTCGCCACCACCGCCGGCGACATCCTGAAGCGCTGGTGCACGGGCCGGAACGTCGTCGCCTACATGCCCAACCCCTCGGACCCCTCGATGGAGAACCAGGACAACGGGCGGAAGTTTGGCTTCGCGCGCGACCTCTTCTTCGCCGGCAACCCGCGCGAGGGCGATCCACGCTGGGAACTTCTCGCCCAGCTGCTTCCCAAGATCAACGGGAAGGTCAAGTACGAGATCTTCGGTCCGGGACGTGGCTCGAAGGAGCTGAAGGGCGTGGCTGTGCGAGGTTCGCTTGCGGGGTCCGTGTGGGGGGCCGACTACGAGCAGGTGCTGGCATCCTCGAAGATGTCGCTCAACCTCAACCGCCGGGAAGGCGACAAGTGGTACTCTTCCGACCGCATCGCGCATCTGATGGGATACGGCATCCTGACGTTCCAGAGCTCCAGGAACATGATGCAGACGTTCTTCACCGACAACGAGACCGTCTGGTTCGATTCGGCGGTGGATCTGGCGGACAAGATCCTGCTCATGCAGTCGAACGACGATGCGCGTGCGCGCATCGCCTCGGCCGGACGCCTGAAGTACCACCGCCTCTTCAACGGCGCGCGTGTGCTCAGATACATGGTCGAGACGCTTCTCGGACGGCAGTATTCCGAATCCTACGAGTGGGCCGGCGAAGTGTATAGATGACATCTACCAGACAGGAGGAAACATGCAGATAGACGCGATCATCGCAGGTGCCGGCATCTGGGGATGCACGGTGGCGCGCGTCCTGGCGGATGCGGGACGTAGGGTGCTGGTGCTTGAGAAGCGTGGCGCGGTGGGGGGCAACGTGCGCTGCGAGACAGGCCCTTGCGGCATAGAGATCCATACGTACGGCTCGCATATCTTCCATACGCATCTCGACGACGTGTGGGAGTTCGTCAACCGCTTCATCACCTTCAACGGCTACCAGCACAAGGTACTGGCGAGATACGAGGGCAGAACCTACTTCCTGCCGCTCGGCCTGACGCTCGTGAACCAGTTCTACGGAATCGACCTCAAGCCCGCCGAGCTTCCGGCCTTCATCGCGCAAGAGGCGCAAAAGGGCCTTAACGGTCTTAATGGCCCTAACGGCCTTAATGCCCCCAACGGCCTTAATTTCGAGGAGCAGGCGATATCCTTCATCGGCGAGCCGCTGTACCGCGCCTTCATCCGCGAATACACGCGCAAGCAGTGGGGGACGGATCCCAGGAACCTGCCAGCCTCCATCATCCGGCGCCTACCGGTGCGCGCAAGCTACGACATCAACTATTTCCCGGACTACCGCCAGGGCATACCGCTGACGGGCTACAACTCGCTCTTCGACAGGCTTCTCGACCATCCAGGCATCGCGGTCGAATGTAATTCGCCGTTCGACCTCGATACCGTCCGCGCCCGCGGCCTGCCGGACGTGCCCGTGTTCTATTCCGGGCCTATCGATGCGCTCTTCGGCTACAGGTTCGGCGCGCTTCCATGGAGGTCGCTCCGCTTTGAGCGCGAGACGCTCGACATCGCGGACTTCCAGGGGACGTCTGTCATGAACTACACCGGCGCGGAAGTGCCGTTCACCCGCATCCACGAGTTCAAGCACTTCCATCCCGAGGACAAGGAGGTCATGTCCGCGCCGAAGACCGTGATCTGCCGCGAGTATCCAAAGACGTGGGAGCCCGGCGACGAACCTTACTACGCCGTGGACACCGCCGAGTCCCGTGCCCTGCTCGAACGCTACCGCGCCGAGGCGGCGAAGGTGCCCGGGCTGGTGGTGGGCGGGCGCCTCGGCGAATACCGCTACTACGACATGGACCAGTCCATAGGCCGCGCGCTTGCCGCCGCCCGCGAGTTCCTGAAGTAGGGCGTCAAAGGCTGAGGCGCGTGGCGTACTTCTCGTGCGTCAAGGTGCTGCCATGAGGTTGCTCCACCATTCTTTCTCCACCAATGTCCCCCCCTCTTCTGGTTTTCAAGTCAATGGCGAAGAGACCAACGTTCTTCCCGACACGCCGAAAGCGTTGCGAGGCGTTACGGAGAAGCGCACGTCGCCCGAGGCAGGGACCTCCTCCACGCCGAACAGGCAGTTACTGGGACGGTCGGACATGGCCTCGGGCACGTTGTAGCCGTTCGCCAGCACCAGCCGCCGGATGGCGCACTTGCCGTCCACCAGCATCTTCACGTCGAAGTCGTACACCCTCGATCCTGGCTTGGGCGCACGCGGATGCGGTATCTTCACCTGCACGCACGGCTTGCCATGCAGAGCCGGCCCGGCGATGTCTTTTGGCGTAACGGCGCAGCGCACCACCTCGACCTTCGCGTCCGGCGCGAACTCCGGGCCGGCGCTCTCCTTCCTCTGCCGGGCCGGATCGAACGGGCCGCCGGCCGCGGCAGGCAGCGCCACGCACCAGTCGTCTCCGAGCGGGACGTCGTACTCGAACGAGCGGCGGTGGACGACGAGATGGTCGTCGAAGATGTCCACGAGCAGTCCGCAGCGCCCCTCTTCGGCGGGCAGGGGCTTCATCTTGTTGAGCTTCTTCTTGCTGCTGTAGGACGGATAGGTGCTATCATAGCCGCAGCCGTGGCGGTCGTTGTCACCCCCGCGGAGGCAGCCGGCGTTGATGGAGGTGAACGCGCCTTGCCACATGCTCGACTCGTCTACGATCGTCTGGTGCGAGTGCCCGGTAATCGCCACTGCGTTCGGAAACGGCGAAAGCGCGCGCGTAGCCTCTCCTCTGTCGTGCGATATCTTGCCGTCGCCGCACGTGCCCTTCGGATGGGCGTGCTGCGTGTAGAAGAACGGCCTGGCCCCGGCCAGCTCGCCCGCATGCTCGCGGAACCACGCCTCGACTGGCGGCGGCGCCGCCTTCGTCGGCCACTGCGCGCCCACGAACACGTAGCCCTTCACCTCCTTCTTCCAGATGAGCTGCCAGTCCTTGTGGAAGAGCCGCTTCCACACCTTCGCCGCATTGTCCGCGTGGTTGAACACGTTCTTCTCGCGCCACTCGTCCTTGCCTTTCGTCCACCAGGCGTCGAGGTCGTGGTTGCCCGTCACGAACAGCTTCTCCACGTGACGGCCGTCGGCGCCCTTGTCGCCGGGAAACACCTTGTCCCACACGGCGGCGAACTTCTCGAGCTCCGATATGAGCCCGGCCTGGGCGAGGTCACCTGGCGCCATCACGGCGTCGACGCCCTGCGCGTCGAACCACCTCAGCGCCTTCTCCAGGTAGAGCTCCTGCCGCCACCTCGACGATATGTGCACGTCGCTCACCACGCCCAGCTTCATGTTGGGCGTCCGCGATCCGAACGCGCCCGACGGAAGCACCACGCCGCCGAAAGTGGCGAGTCCGCCCCAGATGAAGCTCCTTCTCGAAACATCGCAACGCATGGCCAGTTCCTTGTTTTTGATTTGCGTTTCTTCTGCCTAAACCGAATGCAGATAGCATAGCATATTACACCCGCGATGGCAAGAGTAGAGTAGGGTCTGACCCCATTGGTGGAGTAAGAGTGGTGGAGAGTAGAGTAGAGTAGGGTCTGACCCCATTGGTGGAGTAAGAGTGGTGGAGTAGGAGTAGAGTAGGGTCTGACCCCATTGGTGGAGTAAGAGTGGTGGAGTAGGGGATTTTATGGTATACTGTGCGGCATGAGGCACCCTAGAAACTTTGTTCCTGACAGGTGCTACCACCTGATCAGCCGCATCGCGAACCGGGCGTTCTATCTCGGCGAGGACGAGCGTACCCGTTTCGTGGCGCGGATGTGGCGCGTGGCGTACTTCTCGTGCGTCGAGGTGCTGGCGATTCTTGCAGACGGTCCCAGACGCCCTTCGGAGATGAGGGGAATGCTGGGGATAGCCAGCGCGAACTATTTCACGGCCCGCTACATCACGCCTATGAAAGAATCCGGCCTGATCGCGCCTGTGAACGCCGCGAGCCTTCATTCTC
>JAFXTB010000016.1 GCA_017525225.1 Kiritimatiellia bacterium | reverse complement strand
TTTCAATTCTGCTGCATCTTTCATGGAGTCTCCTTCACGGTTGTGGTGGCGCAATTATGTCAAAAATCCATCGAAGACGATATGCAGAAGGCAGAAAAAGCGCGGGCGAGTTAGCCCGCGCACCTCTCTCAAAGTTGTTTTCACCAGTTGTTCTGGTTGTTTCCAAAACTCAATACGCATGGGTGAATTACGCAGATGCGCCCCCTTGCATCCAACTCTAGACTTTAACCTGAAGATATGATAAAATGCCGACCATTCCGTACAGGCAAGGAGAATGCATGAAACAGAAGATGGCCGGTGGCAGATTGGAAATTCGCAGGGTGTCTCGTGATATGTGCTTGCGTCAGATTGTATGTTCCGTAGCGTTGGCAGGGGCCGTGATGGCGGCAGGGGCGACGCGTGGCGAGGCCGTCCCCCTCTGCGAGACCGGCGACTGGCGGCTTTCGTTCGACGCCGACACATCTTCGCTACGGCTTGAGAACGCGAAGATGGACATCTCGCTCGATGGCCCGCTTTCATACCGTGCGCGCGGATGCGAATGGAAGGTCGTCCCCTCCCGCGACCCGGTCGCCTCCAGGCTCGCCCTGGTTGACACCCAGTACCGCTGGGGCTACAACAACGAAGGGGTCGTGCATGCCTTCGTCTCATTCCGCGGCACCGGCGGACGGCTTGAGATGCGCGTGTTCCGTCGCGGCGTCACCGGCGGGTACGAACCCGGCACGCTCTCGTACGCCCCGCGCGTAAAGGTCCGCAAGGACTCCTTCCCCTGCCGCACCATCCCGGCGGACGACGAGGGCATCATCTCCTTCGCGGATGGCGCCGGCGACACCGCCCTCAACGACTCCATCTTCGCGCGCGGGGAGGATCTCGCCCTGCGCTTCTTCGCCCGTGGCACGTGCATCCGCACCGTCGGCGATGGACTGTACGATGTGCGGCTGGACGCCTCCACCGCGACCGCCGCCCAGGCCGACATCGCCATCGAGGCCGACGGCTCGTACTTCGCGTCGCGCTGGCTGCCCGGCTACCACCCCATTGACCGCCGGCGCTGCCCGCGCGCGCCCACCGGCTGGATGAGCTGGAACACATACTTCGACAAGGCCGGCGCGAAGGAGAATCTCGCCGAGGCGCGCGTCGCCGCCAAGTACCTCCGCCCGTTCGGGCTTGAGTTCTTCTCGATAGAATCGTGGCAGAACGGCACCGAGTGGCTGCCCACCAGTACGGCGCAGATGCTCGACCTCTCGCGCGAGGAACGCCAGTTCCCGTACCCGATGAAGCAGCTCGCGGACGAGCTTCGTGCGCTCGGGTTCCGCCCGGGCATCTGGAACGGATTCCTCGGCTGCGGCGACGGCAAGTTCAGGCGCGAGCACGCCGACTGGTTCATCTACGACGAGAAGGGCAAGCCCGTGCCATGCTGGAACGGCGAGTACATGCTCGACACCTCGCGCCCGGAGGTCATCGAATTCCTGCGCAACCAGGCGCACATCATATCCAGGGAATGGGGATTCGACTTCTTCAAGTTCGACGGCCTCGCCAACACACCCCTCAAGTTTGAAAGCCCCACGGTCCGCGCCATGGCCAAGAACCCGTCCGACAGGCTCTGGTTCGAGAACGCCGTGCGCGCGTTCCGCGAAG
The DNA here is from genome assembly GCA_017525225.1 of Kiritimatiellia bacterium. GTDB lineage: Bacteria > Verrucomicrobiota > Kiritimatiellia > RFP12 > UBA1067 > RGIG6720. The sequence continues at coordinate 3,262 of JAFXTB010000016.1, read as the reverse complement.
GCGTGGGCGAGGACAAGGTGATACTCGGCTGCATGGGGTTCATCACCGCAACCGAGGCCCGCTTCCTCGATGCCACCCGCACCGGCGGCGATGTGGTAGGCGTGTACCGCGGCCTGGGCGAGACCTACGCCTACGGCGGCGACGTGTCGCGCCCGTCCGACGTCTGCCAGTTCCCCGTGCGCTGGTCAAATGTGCTCAGCCAGCTGCGCGCCACGCTCGCACAGGTGTTCGTCAACAACATCACGGCGTACACCGACCCCGACACGCTGCTCGTGAACTACGCGCTGGAGGACGGCGAGGCGCACACGATGGCCACGATCATCGGCCTGCCCGGGCAGCTCATGTTCGCCGGCGACAAGCTGGGTACGCTGCGGATGGACAGGATGCGCATCATCCAGCAGTTGCTCCCCGTGGCGGACATCCACCCGCAGAACCTCTATCCCTACTCCGGCAACTTCCTCACGCCCGTCTGGAACCTGTCCGTCACACGGCCGTTCGGACGCTGGAACGTGGTGGCGCTGTTCAACTTCAACGACGGCCCGCAGGACATGTCCGTGGACATCGCCTCCCTTGGCCTCGACGCCAGCAAGGAGTACGTGGCATACGAGTTCTGGCGCCAGACGTACACCGATTCCGTGAAAGGCAGGCTCGATGCCGGGTCCGTGCCGATGCGCAGCGTGAAGCTCTACGCCCTTCGCGAGAAGACGGCCTGTCCGCAGCTGGTCGGCGACGACCGCCATCTGACCCAGGGAGCCGTCGAGCTGGAGGATGCGCGCTGGGACGAACCGTCCATGACGTACTCCATGTCCGTCCGCGCCGTGGCGGATTTTCCGTTTGCGTACATGGTGCGCTGTCCGGAAGGCCTTACATTCATGGAGGCGAAGGCGGAAGGCGGCAAGGTGAAGGTCAACCGCCGCAAGGACGGCCTTCTCGCCGCGACAGTCTCGTCGGGCGAAAGCCGTTCGGTGGGCGTGAAGCTCTCCTTCAAGCGCAAGCCCTAGTCCGGACGCTAGGCGTCCGCCGGTCTGACGCCCGAGCAGCGGTCTGAAAGCCCTGCGCGCACGAACGCATACCGTCTCGTGCCGTCGGGCGCGATGATGATCGCCGCCGAATCCAGGAAGCGCAGCCAGTTTTCGCGGGTGAAATGCCTCTCCACACCCCTGGCGTACAGGAAGGCGCCGTTGTAGATGTCGTGCGTGGTGAAGATGCCGAGCCTTGCGGTGAAGCGCTCCAGGCACCATTCCTCGAGCCTGTCGCTCGCCTCGTGGATCTCGTTGAACCCGCGCGTCCGGCCGAGCGCCATGTAGCGGAACACCTCGTCGAAGAATTCACCCGCGCTGAAAAGTTCGTATGCCTCGCGCTGGTCGGCGAAGTAGAAGGAGGAATTGCCGAGTTCCGGGGCGGTGGGGACCGGGGCGGTGGGAAGGCCCATGCCCTCGGCTATGCATTCGGCCGTCATGCGCGTGCGCAGGAGGGGGCTTGCGAGGAACTGCACATCCTTCGCATACGGGCGCAGCGCCTCGCCGAACTTCCGGGAGGTCTCGATGCCGGCCTTGGTGATGGGAAGCATTTCACCGAACGTTGGATCGTCGCCGGGGATGGTGGGGCGTTCGGCGTGGCGCACCATCAGCAGCACGCGTTCGCCGGCGTCCAGCGCCCTTGCCATGTCGGCCAGTGAGGAATCTCTCTTGTCGGTCATTTGTAGCCTGTTCCCTTCATCGCGTACATTATACCACATTTCCGCCGACCCGATGGCACGAAAGGACAATGGATTCTATGGTCGACAGAGACGGCGTGAAATCACCGAGAAAATTTGATATACTTTGCCGTGGAGAAAACTGTGGAGAAAACTGTGGAGAAAACTGTGGAGAAAATAATGTCGAGTGCGGAGAGGATCATTGCCCAAATCGGTCCAGAAGTCATCTCCCTAACCGACATCTAAACCGACAGTCATACCGACAGCTTGTCGGTTTTGGGAGCAGGGGGCTTTGTGAAGGTAGACAGGTGACATTAAAAATACCACAAGTTTGGGCGAAATGTGTTCGATCTCAAAGGTGGTATGAAAGGTGGTATGGAAAATGGTATGAAAAGTGGTATGAAAACGAGGGTTAATGATAGGGTTGATGATAAGGTTAATGATAGGGTAAATGAAAACGGCGCGCGCCCCGCGGCCGCCGGGAGGGCGGTGCGGGGCGGGGGGATTGCCGCGTAGGGCGGCTACTCCACGGCGATGAACGTCGGGATCGGGATGACGAGCGTCTCGTACTCGTCCGACTCGCCGTCGGTCCTGATGTTGACCTCCAGCGTCATGTCCGTGTAGGTGCCGGCGCTGATGTCCACCGCCAGGCACTCGATCGTGGCGGTGCGGCCGTCCTCGGAGACGTTGGTCACGGTCATCGTCTGGGCGACGCCGTTGCCGCGCACCTCCATGGTGTCGATGTGCCACTTGCGGCCCTCGGCGGACTCGTTGAAGAGGCCTTCGCCGGTCATCGTCCACGCGTCGGTCGTGGTGAACGTCTCGCTCTGGCCGTCGTCCGTGAGCGACATCACCTTGACGAGGCCGTCCTCGCTCTCGGCGATGGGCATCGGCGGCGGCACGGGGTCCACCACGCGCAGGTACTTGACCTTGCGGGAGGAGGTCTGCAGCGGCCCGGCCGCGTCGCCCGCGCGGGACTTCACGGTGAGCTTGTAGTCGCCCGCCGGCAGGAGCTCCGCCGTGTGCGCGATGAACAGCTGCTTCGACACCACCTCGTCGATGACGAGCGGGAAGGTGGTCCCCAGCGCGTTCTCCAGGAACGCCGCCGCGCCCTGGTCGCCGAGCTCCATGTTGAGCCCGGCCACGCGGAAGGGATGCTGCCCGTGGATGAGGTTCATGGGGCTCTCCACCTCCAGGTCCATCGCGTTGTCCACGCGGAGCTTCGTGATGTCGGCGTCGGTGATGATCACGGGCACCGTGTCCGCGAGGTCGAGCCTGAGCGAGTCGTCGAGCCGGAGCGCGAGCTCCAGCGCGTTGCGCGCGGGGTCGAACGCGGCGTCGGCCGTGGGGAACGAGCCCGTGATGACGCCGCAGACGACGCCGAGGTCCGTGTGCACGCGCACCAGCGCCTCTCCCTCCAGCGCCTCGATCGCCTCGAACGCGCCGCCGAGGATCGCGATGACCTGGATCGCGGGCAGTCCGCACTTCTCGCCGACCGCCTTGGCGAACTTCTCCAGCGTCAGCGTCTCCTTGGAGATGTAGCTGCCGAGGTACGGCGCGACCGTC
>JAFXTB010000015.1 GCA_017525225.1 Kiritimatiellia bacterium | reverse complement strand
GTGGAGCTGCGAATCCATCCACAGAAGGCTCTTCGTCTCGCCCTTCTTGAATGTCTGCTCCGCCGTCGCCCCCGATCCATCGTACTTGTGGAACTGCACAGTGTAGCCAGCTCCGGCCGTCCTGATCGGGCGCGCCATCCACGTCCCGGCCGCAAGCGCGGCCGACCATGTATCGTCGTCCGCCGGCACAATCGACACCAGAGTTGACGGTGCTTCCGGGTAGAGGTTGTCTCCATCGCCATATTGTCCGCCAGCCGCATCGACAACGGCAGGCTGATTGCCCTGGTATGTGACCGACGCCAGCTTCGTGCAATGCCAAAACGCATTACTGCCGATTGTTCTCACGCTCGCCGGCACGACGATGCTTTCGAGGTTGCCGCAGCCTACGAACGCCGCGACGCCTATGCTGGCGACGTTGGAGCCTATAGAGACCTTCTTGAGGCTATCACACCAGGAAAACGCTTGATTCCCAATCGTGGTCACTGTCGATGGAATAGTTACGCTTGAGATGCCCATCCGTTCGAACGCGTAATTCCCAATCTTCGTCACGCCTTCCGGTATGGTCACGGATGTGATGTCGCCCCTCGCCCCACCAAAGGATTCGCCGATTTCCGTGACCCGGCAGCCGAAGAGCGAGGCGGGAATCACCAATGCGCCAGAATCGAATCGTCCGCGAAGGAGCTTCGCCGTGCCGTCGCTGCCGAAAGATGCGACCCACGAATCGGCCTTGTCTGCCGTGTCCCAGGCGAGCACGAAGGCGGGGAACTGGACGCCATAATAGCTATAGACCTTGATCTTGTATGTCGTTCCCTTTGTGCAGTTGAATCTCACGCGCCCGCCCCAGAAACCTTCATCTTCAGGATCACAGGCCCCGCTGGACGAATCATCCGCGTACCTCAGCTGCGAACCAGATGTTCCCGCATAGGCTTCGATGTCCGGGCGGCCGCCAAGGCTCTCGACGTCCTCCTGCAGAACCTCCGCCTGGAAGCAGACCGTGCCGGTGAACGACGCCGTCCAGGAATACCACACGGAACGAGTATCGTCCACGTTGTAGGTGTCGGTCGGCGTGACGACGTAAAGGCCAGATTCCCTCGTCGCGGCGACATTCGAGCCGCCCACGCGGCCGGACGCGCCGGACACGACCTTCGCGTTCGCAAAGTTGTCGTTCGCGGGCGGCTGCGCGGAATGCGCCATGGCATTCCCGGACCTCGCATCGGCAGTGTACGGCACGTCGTTGACGTAGATGCTGTAGTTTGCAGGAGGCGCCCACAGGTAGATGCAGCCGCTGGCGTCCGCGTATATCCCCGAGCTTCCGTATGTCCCCTTCGATGTCGTGAGCGAAACGCTGACAGCTCCGTCGGCGGCAAGTCCGCCGACCGTCACGCAGCTGAGCGCCGTGCCGTCATTGGTGAGCGCACCTTTGCCGTTTGCGAGACGGACGCTGCCGCCGGTGACGCTGCTTGTGGCGCTCGTCTTGGGGTTCCTGCCCGCACCGATGTCGTTCACGGAAACGACGTCGGGGTCGCCTTTGGCGAAGACGGTGCCGCCCATGATCCACACAGTCGGCGTCTTGGAGGTGTTGCCGCCGCCGATGCCCGCCGCATCGGCTCCGCCGGTGGCGGTGACTTTGGCGTTGCTGATGTAGATTTGCATGCTCGTGGTCGATTCCGTGGCGGAGCCGATGCCCGCGCCGCCGGTTCCGCCCGTCGCCGTAACGGTCGAATTATCATTTATGGTTACCGAGCAACTGCCCTCGGACCGCCAGGCCACGCCGATCCCCGCGCTGCGGCCGCTGCCCGAGGCGACGACGGTCGCCCTCCCTGTGATCAAGATTTCCATATAAGAGACTGAATACGAAGTCATGCCGATGCCAGGTGCGTTTGCGCCGCCTATGGCTTCAACATGGGCCGACATGCCAATGGTTATTTTCGAATTATGGGAAGCGGCATGTGCGTTGCCGCCGTCTCCTATGCCGCTTCCGTCGCCGACGCCCTGCGCGCACAAGTGCCCGCCGCGGATTTCGATGTTGCCGCAGTTCTCACTGTAGCCGCCGCCGATGCCGGCGCCAACATAGCCGAGAACGTACATTCGACTCGTGCGCGACGGCATAAGGATGAGCGACTGCCCGTCGGTGACGCGAATGCCTGCACCACTATTTCCGGCCCTGAGGTCGGCGTCGCCCAAGGCCTCGACAGACACTGTGTCGGTGGTGGAAAGCGAGATCGGCGAGGCCTTCGGGGCGTCATAGGCAGAGGAGTACGTGAACTTGGTGAGGTCGAGTTTGAATCCGGACGCCAGGCTTATCTTGCAACCAGTGGCGGCGACGATGCGCACCTTGCCGCTCGTGTCCATCCCGGCGAAGGTGTAGGTCGCGTCTCTCGACGTCAGCGTGAACACGCCATCCTGGTACGTGTAGCCGGAGTATGTGCCGTCCTTCGTCGGCGTCGTGCCGTTGATTGTGATTCCCGGACGGATGTACTCCGCCTGGGCGGTCAGCGCAGCGAACACGAACGCCGCGACTGCTACTATGGCTTTTATTGCTTTTTTCATGTGTTTCTCCTTTCTTGGCTTTCAAATTCCTCGACGAGATCCTCGACGATCGTGCGCTTTTTCAGTCCGCGAGGCGCCAGATGGCGTAGAGGTGCTTCGTGCCGCCGTCCATCGCGAGATTCTTCACCTTCGCGCCGTTCGCGTACTTCACAGCGCCGTTCTCGCTCTCGGCCCAGCCCTTGAACACGTACCCTTCGCGCTTCCAGCCGATCATCGAGTCCAGCCACGCGAGGTTGTCCTCCTTGTTCCTGAGAATCACCTGGTTCATCTTCACGCCCGTCCCGTCGTTTCGGTTGAAGCAGACGCGGTAGGAGGAGGACGACTTCCACGCCGGATAGAGGCTTACCACTTCGCCCGACTTGGACGCAAGATCCACCACCTTCTGCCCGTTCGCGTACTTGCAGAGGCGCGGCTTCGTGTCGGGATTCCACGGC
>JAFXTB010000014.1 GCA_017525225.1 Kiritimatiellia bacterium | reverse complement strand
GGGCGCAGCGGTAGCGGAGCCATCTTTGAGAGCCGTCGGAGTTGAACGATCTGTCCAGAAGTAAACGCAAGCCTCCCTCCCGGGAGGGAAGGATAAGATTTTTCCACATCGTCAATGACCACCAGTCTTTACGGGGGGTAAACGCAAGGGAAACTTGCGTTTACTTCTGGACGGGACACGCCAAAAATTTTTCAACTTTTTTTTCAAACCCCCATTGACAGCTCCGCACCAGATATGATATTATGTGCACGCCTTGAGGAAAATAGGCTCTGCGTGGGTGCGTAGAATACCGAAAGTCCAAGAGGCGCAGGCATGCTGCTCGATACGGCTGAGGGCTGGGACCCGAAAGCCGGAAGAAGTGGAAGTCTGTTTAACCGTCCCTCTGTGGGACACTGATAGGGTCGTGGGTACATGGCCCTGTCAATGAAAGGAAAAGAAAATGAAAAAGTTGATGTCTATTGCGGTCGCGATGGCCGCAGGGATTGTGCTGGCGACAGACGGCATCGAATCCCAGAATACGGTAGGCTATGCTTCGCTGAACGTGTCAGCTGGTCAGATCATCGGTTTGGGTATTCAGTTCAATGATACCGCGACCGAAAATACCATTGCGGTCAAGGATCTGGTTACAGTTGATGTTCCTGCTGGTGCTAACGCATTGGGCGATACGGCTGACCAGATCTGGAAGTGGGAAAACAACGCCTGGACGAAGTATTTCTATCGTAAACGCGGTGCGACCACTTATGGCTGGGTGAAGTACGACAGTTCGGCATCGACGCAGCCTTCAGTAGAGACCTCTGACACGCTTGGTAATGGTGAGAGTGTATTCTTCAAGCGTGCAACTGGTGCCGGTGGTGCGTCGCTCACACTTGCCGGAGCAGTGAACCTGCAGGCGGCAACAGTGTCCACGGATGTGGCCGCAGGTCAGATTGTACAACTCGCAAACCCATGGCCTACCGTGTTCCCAGTGGTGAACATTGCCGATTGTATTCCAGCTGCCGATCAGGCTGGTGCGAATGCGCTAGGCGATACTGCTGATCAAATCTGGGTTTGGGAAAACAACGCCTGGACAAAGTACTTCTATCGTAAGCGTGGTGCCACCACATACGGATGGGTGAAATACGACAGTGCTGCCTCGTCTCAGCCGACAACGCCTACAACGGATACTATTGGTATCGGCCAAGGATTCTTCTTCAAGCGTGCAACTGGCGCTGGTGGTACGACGGTCACGTTCACCAAGCCTGCCAGTTTCTGACATCATCAAAAACTTTTTCTAGATCGGTGTGATCTGGAGAATACAACAAGGAAAATGAAAATGAAAAAACTGATCATGTTCGCCTCGGCGATTGCGGTCGCTTGCTCTTTGCAGGCTGGCTCATTCATCTGGGGCTTTGGTGGTGGCGCCGACGATCCAGAAGGTGCTACTGGCTGGATGGATTCGGGTGCGACTGCGCTCCTCTATCTCGGTACGGTATCGTTCGATTCATCGTCGGGTTGGGATCTTAGCGGGGCGACTTTAATCGCCACTGCTGGATATGATTCCGCGACTGATATGGGGTTCGGTAACCTCGATACGAACAACCGTTCATCCAATGGTGCGATTGATGGTGCTGGTGGGCAGGCTTATTCGCTTATCCTCGTGGATAGTGCTGGGGTTAGTGACCTTGCCAGTTATACTGGAACTGGTAAGAACTACTTCATTACCACAGGTACTAGTGATAGTGTAACGATTCCGAGCATGAGCGGTGGCGCAGATGAGCAGTATGCAGCATTGACCTATAGTCCGTTCGTCACCGCGTCCATGTGGAATTCGGCAGCTACTTCTGGTGGTGGCGGTGGCGTCCCCGAACCCACGAGCGGACTTCTACTCGTCCTCGGCGGTGCGATGCTCGCGCTCCGTCGCCGTCGTGCGTAAGTGATGTAGGGTGGTGGAGTCTTTGGGAAACCTATTCACTACCCATTATTCACTGACAAAAGCCCGTCCGCATTGTGCGGGCGGGCTTTTGGTAGTGAATAGGTGATGGTGAATAGTGGATAGGTTGTTTGATTGAAGGCTGCATGACTTTCATAGTCACATATCGCGACAAGAGCGGCGCGAAGCGCGAGGAAGTAATTGACGCTGCCTCGCGCGAAATGGCTTTTTCCGCGTTGAAGGTGAATGGTATTACGCCGTTGTCGTTATCTAAAGGCGTCCCAAGGTCTCCCGGGGTACTTCGTACCAAATTATTCACTATTCCACTTTGCCTATTCGTTGTGATTGCCGCGATTGCGGTGATCATCTGGTTCTTTCGCTCGGCGAATGAAGGTATGCCTAACTACAATGACAATCGGTATGTGTCTAAAGTGGTAAAGGATGTTAAACCTACAGCTCCGACAAGGAGTACTACATTGGTGGCGCCCATCTCAACTTCAAAGGTTTCTGAAAGTACTAAAAAGAATTTTCACAACGAACATGTCGCATCAGAATTGCATCAGGCGATTAAGGGAGTCTGTACCAATTCGGCAATCGTGTATCACGCATACGATACAAACGATCCCGACCATGTACATATTACGCAGGTGAATCAAGAGTTGGGCGCATTGTTCTCGTCACAACCTGGAGAGCAGGTAATACCATTCCCTTTTGCCTTTCAGGCCGATGGCGACGATCGAAATGCGAACTACGACAATATGAACGACGGTTTTCTCGCAAGCCTTAAAAACCCAATTGAGATGCGGGATGGAGATTCGTTGGACAAGCTGGAATGGAAACGGAATATCCTTGAGGCAAGGCTCGCCTTGTTGGATGGGATACGAAATGGAGTCTCGGTAAAAGATGCCATAAAGGAGGAATATGCGTTTAGAGTGCGGGCATACGAGGCACGAAGCGCATACATCCGCGATTTGCGGGACTATGCTGCCGAATCTCCTGATGTGGAGGCATTCCGTGATACGCTTAAGGCGGTAAACGATAAACTGTCGACTCAGGGGATCAAGTCAATATCAATGGACGATGTTGGTGTGGAAGACTCTTCCGTCATTGTGGACGCCACAAATAATGACAATAAGGAGAAAAAAGAATGAACGCTAGGTTTAAAGCGTATCTGCTGATGACAATGGTGGCTATAAGCATGTGTACCATGGCGGATGATTCCGAAAGCGAAAGGCAGATGCGCATGCGGCGCCACATCGAGCAAGAGGGGGGGCTGGTCATGCGCCGTACCCCTGGCGGGCTCGTACGTGTGGTGCTCGCGCAGGAGCGTCTGGACGAACATGCCGTTGATGTGGTAATCCGTCAGATGCAGGGGTTGCTGGATCGTGAAGTCGAGTTGGGCAAGATGCAGCCACGCGGTTCTTTCCATGAAACGGTGGATGCTGTCATGGGATTACCAGATACGGCTATTGCAATAGTTCTGCTTGAGGACAAATTTCTGCCAACGGTCCTCGTGGCGCCAGAACAGGGATGGGCAATAATAAATGTAAAGGCATTGGCAAAAGATGGTCAAGTTGCCAATCGGTTGGCTGAACGTGTGCGCAAAGAACTATGGCGTGCGCTGGTGTGGGTACTAGCCGAATCCCATGATACGGGATGTGTCATGCGGCACGCCGAGAATCTTGTAGATTTGGATGCCATTACTACTTTAGTGCCTTCACCTGATCCAATGTTTAGGTTGGTGAACGGTGCCGCCCGAAGAAAGTTGCGTACGATGGTCAGATCCACCTATCGTGATGCACTGGAGGAGGGCTGGGCGCCCCCGCCCACTAACGGCATCCAAAAGGCGATATGGGAGAAGTTTCATGCCGAGAAAGAGCGCGGACCATCCCATCCGATCACGATCCAGCCGCCGAAGACGAAGAAGTGACTTCTACGGGTTTCCAAACTCAGAACCCTCACAACATACCCAACTACGAAAAGGCCCGTCCGCGTGTGCGGACGGGCTTTTGAGTGAAAATCGGGGGAACGGGAGGGTATCTAATCGAGCAATCGTGCAAGTGGATGAAGGTAATTCTTGTAGAGTGCCCGTACTCCGAAGAAGAAGAACTCCTCTGACTTTGACAGAGGAAGCCCTGCGTGGTGTTTTGCCTTGAGAAGCCGGAATGTACAAATGAGGTCTGCAACCTGAAAAAGGCGATAGCGTTCGGGAGTGACATTGATCTGGAACTCGCTGTTAAGTGCTGAGAACGTTTGTTTGAGAATTTCTTTCACCTGAATCTGCCCGTTGTCATAATAGACCTTGACATGCTCATATCTGGAAAAGTCGTCACCATGAGTCACCATGTAATCATGCAATTGCGCGATAAGCGAACGCCTGATTGCCTCTGGAGAAGAGAAGTACCGCTTATCCACGCAGAAGGATCGGCAGAATACTGGCACTGTCCTGGCAAATGCGGTCATTGCGTAAAAGAGCTTCCGACGGACGCCAACATCCAATACACGGAATTCGTCCTCACGGCGAATTATCGGTCCGGCATGGAGACAAAGCGAGGGATGGCCAAGACGCGCAAGGGTCTCTTCAAGTGCTGCGATTTGCGGCGTAATAGAGATGGACTGGTCATGGAAAACGAGCGAAATGACATAGAAACGCGATGGGGTTGTGGACGAATCGAAACTCCCCGATTCGTCCACAAAAGTACTCAACACTCTTTCCGCCATGGTTGCAATTGTTCTATGGAAATAAAACTGGCGGGGAGATATCCCCGCCAGTGGAGGGGAACTTCCCCGTCCTTGTGGGTGGCTCGGGCTCTCGCCTCTGCCAGAAATCAATTACCCCCAGCGCGATGCATTATAGCAGAATCCCACCTGATGTGCAATAGGGCTTTTTTGAGAATCCAGTCTTGCGGGGAGAGCACCGCATGACATTCATAGTCACATATCGCGACCGGACGGGCGCGAAGCGAGAGGAGGCGCTGGAGGCGGTAAGCCGCGACCCAATTTGTCAAATAGAAAAGACACTCTGAGAGTAACTTGGCGAATAATCCAGAAGCGTTCTTCATTGCACGGGCGAGAGCTTATTTGATACAATATTCGCCTAGAAAGGCTGTGGGACGCGAACACTAAAATCCAAATCGTCATTGGCGACAGGAGGCGAAAGCATGAATCCGCTATACAGTAAAGAAAATCAAGATCGTTTTGATGCCTGGAAAAATAACGCGTTTCAAGGCATGCGTGTGCTGTGGCCGCTGTTCCTGGCAACATCGGCGATCTTTGGCGCGGGACTTGTCGGCATAGTCCTCAACGGCGACTGGCTGCTGCTGCTGCTGCCGATAGCTGTCTTTATCGTCTACGTGGTATTCTCGCTGCTGAAACGCAGCTACTGGGCGGGATTCGATCCCATGCTGGACCGTGCCGCCGAAACGGCGCGGCCTCTGGCCTTTGCGTTCTGGACGGTCCTTACCTGGTGGCTCGACTGGATTCTGGAATCGGTTTCGCTTGTTGTGGCCGTCGCCCTGGCGTTGAACATGTCGCACGATCCATCCAGCCATCACGTGCTTACTGTCGCCTGGGGGGCTTCCATGCTGATGCCGCCCTATCTCGCCTTTTCCGAGACGGTCGGCGAAGAGGGCATCAACACCACCCAGGGACGCTACACCAACGGCGCGATTGCTGTAATCCTGACCTTGCTTTCCATGTTCGTTGAAATCACCACGCTGCGATGCATCCTGTTCTGCCTTGCGGTGTCGCCGATATACGTGGCGATGAGGATATTCACGCGAGGGCGAATCGAGGCCGATTCGTATCGCCACAAGCGCGACAAGGCCGCCGCGTACGCGAAAAGCGGCGGCCCGAAGGTCGTGCCAGATCCGCCGCGCAAGATGTTCCGTCCACGCCCCGGCGTGCTTTTCGAGCTGCCGTACAGTTCGTACTTCTGGATTCCGCCCGAAATCTGGTATGGCGCGATCCATGATTTCGTGACCATCCTGCGGATAGAGACGATTCCGTTCCTGTGTTCCCTGTCGCTGTTCGTGGCGTCGTGCGTGATGCTTTTCCGGGAGGGTTGCGGAACGCGAATCTGGCTTTGGCCGATTGTGGCCTTTCTGGGATGGCTGTTTCACGCAGCGAGCGATGTGGACCTTCAAGAGGATTCGTCCGCCCGTCGAAAAGGCGTGGATGCCGATCTTGCCGTAGGCCCTGTCTATACAAGGCTGATCCTCCATGTCTTCGCGCTTTCTGCGTTGGGCGCGCTGGTCTGGTGGCTGGGCGGAACGCCTGTCGCGATCTTCGCAACCGCCGGACTGCTCGCTTCCGCGTACGCCAGTTTCACGGCGTACATCGTCCTGGCCAGCGACACCATCACCCGCGATCCGCTCGACTTCTTCTTCGTCGCGTTCGGGTTTGCCGTGTGCGCCGGCCTGCTGGTCCATCCGGACGCGCCATGGTACTGCCTTTTCGCCGCCGCCAGCGGCGAGATCGTCCTTCTCAAGATCCGCAAATGGTTCCCCCGTTCCGGATTGCGCGGACTCGCCCGACGCATGGCCTTGCGCGACCAGGACAGGCGGATGCAACTTCCCGACGAACCGGAGTTGAAGCCGGACAGGTTGGCCGCGCGAATGGCCAAACGCGAAAGACAGCTGGCGGCCTTGCGTCGGTCGCAGGGACGGACGGTGGAAAAGGGTGGACGCGATGTTTTGTCCGATGCCGCCAAGCCCAAGCCGACCAAGCCGCCCAAGCCGCCGGAGAAGCCGATTTTCGTCCTTGGCGAACAGACGCGTTGGGGAATACCGCAGGATGTCTGGACGCATGATCTGCGACCGGCGCTTACGGTGACGTCCATCGATTTCCTTTCTTTGGCCGCAAGTCTGGCGGCATGGCTGGCGGTGATCGTGGCGGCGGTTGTCCTTAGGCGTCCCAGCCTGCTGCTGGTTCTGTTCGGAGGATATCTGCTCGATAAATTCCTAAGAACCCAGGCGGCAACGTTCCGCGACCTGAAGGAAAACCCTCCGAAGGAACCCCTTCCGTTCAAACTGGGAAACTTCGACAGACAGGTGTCGGTTGTTGTCACCATGATTCCAACCTACAAGATGGCAGTCGTCCTTCTGGTCATATACTTTGGGGGCGAAGGGCTGTTAAGCGAGCTGCCCCGTTCCATAGGGTGGTTGCTGCTGTTCGCGTGCGTCCTGCCACCCAACACGCTGATACGTACGGCGGCAAGGCCAAATGTCCCTGATTTCGCGAAAAAGCTTGTCACCTACCTGCTGGTGCTGGCCTATATTGGCTTTTCCCTGTTCCTGCCACCATTTCATTCGGCAGCGTATGCCTTTTTTGTCGTACTTGTTGCGGACATCATTCGCGTACGGAGTGTTTCGAGGCGCGGCCAACCTCCATTGCAGGCATCCCAGTAGCGAAAGCAAGAAGAAGTTTTACAACTAACTCAGATGGCTTTAACCTAAATTCGTCAATTGATTTCTCCCGCATCAGCGAATCATACTTCAAGGTATCGAGTGCAACTGCATCCTGTATCGGATCCATCACACTATCGTCGTTGAAACCATCCCGCGTGAACAGGAATCCCAATGTGCGCCATAATTCCTTGCCGATGCGGCTCGATAGCACATCCTCTGCTGGGTTGTCGGCGACAATGCGTGACACATTTATAAATGCCCATCTGTCTTCTGGCGCCCTCACGCCTTGAATCGCAAATCGCGGATCACGAGACAGCGGAGCGCGATACGGCATTTCCGTCAAGGACAAAATCCCATCTTCAAGACGGCCTACCAAACGTTGCGCATCAAGCGTGTTCCTCAGTTCTGCGCCACGTAGGCATAGATCTCGTCCAATTCGATGCGCGCATAAGGCTGGATCGTGACCGAATAGCTCATAAGCCATGCTTCTTGCGGAGTTCGGCAATCACGGCTTCGGCAGGGCGACCTTCGCCGCGCCTGAATGAATCAATGCCCGCCTGTATCCTGCCAGCGGTTTCAATTGAAAAGACAATGGAGGAGGTTTTGTCGTGACGTAGTGGAAAATTCAGTCGGCAGCCTGGAAGGTCGGGCTAGCCATCGGGAACAACGACTGCGGGAAAAGCCGTTGACAAGAGTGGTACAGTCCTCATCTTCCCGCCTTGCCGCTTGTCTTGGGCGGGGGAGTCAAGATCGGCTGTGATTTGGCCTTGCGTACGGCGCCAGCCCATTCACGTGCATACAATGCATTGTCGGGATGGTGTGCGCACAAATCGCGCCATACCCTTTCTGACCCCGCAAAATCACCCCTTTCACCAAGTACATAGGCATACGCATGCTTGGCCGTTGTCTCGATCGCTTCTCGCTCCGCTTGTCGCTTCAGTTCCGCCAGAGCGCGTGTGTCGTCGCGATGGTACAGCGCGTAGTCGGCAAGTACACGGATCGCTCCGCTTTCCATCGGCCGCATCGCCAGTGTCTCAAGTGCAAGTGTCAGTGCCGCGTCGTCATGGTTTTCCGCCATCAGTCGCTTTGCTTCCATGCCCATGTGAATGGGTCGTCTGTCGGTATCGCGTGCCACCACACGCCATACGAACTTCTCCACAGGAGAGAATCTGTCGGTAAACACTAGTGCACCAGGGGTTTTCGTGAGTATATCTACAGCCTGTCCATCGATGGCCATTGGGTAGGCCTCCGCATAACGCGCCGCTAGTAACGTAGCATAGTGGTTGGGACGAATCTTATCCGGATTATCAGAAGCCACCACTATGAATGACTGGCGCACGTCTTTTACACCCTGGTAGGCTACAGCGCCTACATGGCTGAAAGATCGCCTAAGGGTCTTGAAAAGCGATGGCAGCATCCCAGGCGAATCAAGTTCGTCGAGCACATGGACCATGTATGCGCCATCGGGGCGTAAAAGCCGCTTGACGCGCGCATTGAACTCCTCCGTCACAAGATGGTACGGTATGGCTGTGTCGCTGATGGTATCGCCAACCACGACATCATACGTCCCCTCCCCATCCTCACGCAACAGCCGATCCAACACGCGTCGTCCATCGCCGACGGCATACTCTACACCGCCGGTGACAACCGGAGCGGCATCCAGATAGGCGCATGCTACCCGACAGACGGCCTCGTCTATTTCAGCTACGACAAGGCGTCTCCATCTCCGGCCAGGCTGTGTCCATTTACGAGGCAACGCATATCCGCCGCCGCCGATCATGAAAAGGGCTGGTGCCTTTTCCGCCGCCGCGTTTGTCATTGCTGGAAGCATGTCTTCCGCGATCGTATCAATCATCTTGGTGTATGTAGCGCAAAGCCGTTCTGGAAGCATACATTCCATGTCGGTATGGGCGATTCTATCAAGCCATAGCGTCCGGAATGTCGGGTCCTCTGGCTTTGCCGTCACCGATACCACGTTATACGGGCTTTCCTCCGTGTAAAGAAGGCGTGTCGTGCCAGCAAGGCGCATTTCGGAAGGAAGGGGACGTGAAATAAAGCCGTCCGTCCAGCTTTTACCCGACAGAATTCGCCCACCTATGAAGAGAGCCGCTGCCACCGCCACCATGTAGACGGGCCCCAGCACTACACCCGAAAACTGTCGTTGCCCTGTATCTGTCTTCGTTAGACCAAGTGCCAGCGCACAGAACACCGCCGCAGTTGCCAGATAAAGAGTGACATCCGTGGAGGGGATCCGCCCGACGCACCAGAACCCGGTGATGAACGTTCCACACACACATCCTGCCGATGATGCTGCGTACATTAACCCGACAATGCCTCTGGCTCCATGCGCCAGAGGTCGTGCCGTGGCGAACTTCAGCAGAACGGTCGTGGCCACCCCCAGTGCGAACGCAAGTGGCGCAAACGCCACCACGGTGAGAGCGACAATCCGAGCTGCGGGACTCCACTCCGCAACGAAATCAGGCAAAAGGCGCGTCTCTGCTGAGACCGTGAGAAAGGCGATAACCGCCACTGCCGTCAACGCATAGACCGCCACAACCATACACGGAAACCTGTCAGCAATGCGACCACCAATCCATCCGCCCAACCCCATCCCGCCGATGAACGTGAAGAACAGCAGCGACCACACCACATGGTTTCCACCCAACACCGGAATCACCAGCCGGGCACCCGCCATTTCAAGCCCCATGCCAATCCAGCCCACGGCAAACACTACCAGGTACAATGTCATCTCGCCCTGTGGTGCTGGTCGGCCTTCGTCCTCCGTCATTGCATCACATGTACCTGGAGTTTCAGGCATGAACCGCAGAACCTCCCGCCTCCTCGTCTTGGCGACCGCTGCCAGCGCGACCATCGCCAACATCGTACCCGCTATGCAATATAGCGTATCTGCCGGCAGGACAAACGGTAAATACAGCCCTCCGAGCAATGTACCCAGCGCAGACCCAGCCATCGAGCAGACATAAAGCACTCCAATGTCACGTCCGTTGTCGGTCGCTCTTACGCAGAGAGCCGCCGCCGAAGGCGTCACCATGCCAAGTATCATCATCAGCGGCAGCCAGGCAAGCGTAACGCTGATGGCCACCTGGAGATTGAACACGGAAGATATCGCCGTAGCTATGCCGACGCAGTACGACAGCCACGTCGGCAATACGGCGGCATACGCACCACCCACCACAAGTGAAATTGCCAGTACCTTGAAAGGACGCGATGACTGCGGCGACCGAGAAAGGAGCCCCCCTAGGGCGTTGCCAATCGTCACACCAGCCAGAGTGACGCCGGTAAGCGCGGCCCAGGTCGAGATGGACTGCCCAAAGAAAGGTGCAACAAGCCGCCCCGCGACAAGCTCCAGAACCATTACCGCCAGACCGGAGGCGAAAACAATCGTCGCGTATCTTACCATCGACATTCCGATATTCTCATGCCGGATGGCACGTGCTATCTCTGCTTGGGTGGTTCTATCTTGATTGGTTTCGTTGGTCCGCGTTCCTTGTCGACCTTGACCTGCTCGAAAATCGCGCGCTGCACGTCATTCGTCGGCTCAGGCGCCCAGCCTTCTTCGCAGGCGCGCCTGTATGTACTGCGCTCAAAAGGCGTTATGCCAAGTTTGGGCAGATAGTCGCCAATCTTGATGAGCGCTTCGGCAGTTATACCCTCCATCATGCGGTATTCGAGATCTGCCGGCGTGAACACACCCTTGGCGTCTGGTCCCATCACAAGCCCATCCGTACCACATACCATGCTGATTCCACGAGCAAGCTCGCGCGTTGCGCGAACAAGAAGCCTTTCATCCGAGCATCCCTTTGTGGCTAGACGTCCTATGTTGACCAGGGCCCAACGTTCCTCTGGCGCAACAAGCAGTGCCGGTGTGCGCGTGTCATCTATCAGGAAAACCGCCGCGTTCGCCTTAAGTTCCTTCACCTTCTCTGCCGCCGTCAGGTAGTCAACCGCTCCACACTCCGGTACATACCTGAAATCGGAGCAGAACAGTTCCCTATACTTCGCCGCGCATTCCGGTCCCCTCGATATCTTCAGACGGGACTGGCAGTTGACAATCTGGAAATTACCCTTCATGCCGGACAGGTTTTCCACAGGTCCACCGGTACGGATATATCGCTTGCGCAGACGCTCCTCCTTCGCGAGACGGCGTTCTTCAGCTGTCTTCTGCGGCCGCTCCCCACGCGTCGCCGGTGCGGCGTTTGTGAAACGTGCGCTCACCACAACCGCCATCAATGCGGTCATCATCGCCAGATTAGAAGATTTCATCGTTGACTTCCTTTCTTCCTTGTCTCCTACCTCGTTGAAACTCACTGCTGCTTGCCTTGTGCCTTGCGTGCCTCGAGCCTTTTCCTGAACCGTTCCAGTCCTTTAGGCGTTACCGACAGCTCCATTGCGTTGTACTCCTTAAGCATCTTGTTCGCCTCTTCGACATAGTCCAAGATGTCCTGCTCGGAGTCGCCTTCCGACATCAACAGCCGCAGATTGTTCTCCAGCTTGTCGCGGTAGTCCGCGATATCGTTCAGCCCCTTGACGATGTCGGTCATCACCGATGCCGCAGATTCGCCCTTGGCGAGAAGCGTGCCAAGCTGGTCCTTGGCGGCACTCACCGCCTTCTTCTGCTCCTTCACGTCGTCTGGGTCATCTTCATAGATCTCAATCTTCTCGTTGAGACACTTCGAAAGCGCATCGTCAAAGAATTCGTCCACTGTAGGGTCGGCAAAGCGTTCCCCGGGAATCGCGGAAAGAATGCCGGCAATCTGGTTCTCGCAGTCGTGCTTGAAAATGGGCACGCCGGAGAACTTGTTCTTGAGTTCGCGCAGCTTGATGACGTCCTGCGACTCGACAATCGGCGGTTGTACCTTTTGAGTATATACCGGTGTGTGCTGCGCCTTGAACGAACCGCCCACATGCTTCTTCAGCGGCTTCGCCGCCGTCGCGGGACGCACGGGCGTCACCTCCTTGGGCATGGCCGTGGATCTTGGTTTCTCCAGGTTTTGGTTGGGGCGAGCGTCCCGCTCACGCAAGAAAAACCACAACCCGACAGCGCCGGCTAGGATGATCAGAACGGCAAGAACGATTAAAACGGCATATTGACGTCGTACGCATCTCGTACCCACCCGCCCGCTCGTCGAACGGGGAGGGACGCGCCCCGTCGCGTCCGCCCCCTGGTAGGACCCACTCGTCGAGCGGGCCGGATCAGCGTTGATTCGCGAACCGATGGTTTGCGATTGCGGCCGCCTCGGCGAGGCGGCCCTACCATCGCTTTCGCGGATCGCGATAGGCGAAATGCCACGCGATTTCAGCGCGGAGAATGCCGCATCGCGCGAGGCTGCCTCGATTGCCTCCTCGCGCTTCGCACCAGTCTTGTCGCGATATGTAACTATGAATGTCATGCGGCCACTTTCTTGGCCGCCCAAGAAGATCAACTATGGCGTTCGGCGAATTCCCACACATCTTCTGGCCCGATGTCGATCTCTCCAGGCCACACGAGAGTGCCGTACCCGACAAACACCTGATTGAACAGCGATTTATCTTTAAGTCGCTTCCAATATGGCTTGTCTAGATAGCGCGAACAGTCGAACACGGCCTTTTCGCCGGTGTCGAATACGACATCGACCTTATAGCCGTCCATCGGCTTCGCGGACACTATGTCATGCAGCGTTTCCATCGTTCCTTCAGCGTAGCGGATCAATCTTGAAGAAAGTACCCTGCTCGATAAGCAATGTCCAGTTCGCGAAAAGATCTTCGCGATGGATGCTTATCCAAGCGCGTACCTTCACCTCGTCGTCGCCATCAAGTTCGCCGGCAAGTCTCTCACCTGTTGCGATGTCAAAAGACGCCTCCTTGCCCGCATGTCGTGCGTGCAGATGCGGTTTCTTGTGACGTTCCCCCTCTTCGGGGCGCATGGTAATGAGTATGCCGTAAAAAAGCGACAACGTTGCCATTGCCTTGTCTCCCTGTGCGGCTTATTATAACAAAGAAACGTTTTAATGTCAAAAGCCCGCCCGCGCAATGCGGACGGGCTTTTTCAGCGTTGGGAAACTTCCCGACTTCTTACCTTCTCCTGCGGAGCGCGAGCATCGCGCCACCGAGGACGAGTAGCAGACCAGAGGTCGGCTCAGGGACATTAGAACCGCCAGACCAACCCGCTGTCGGGAACTTATCACCAGCGGTAGTAAAACCAGAACCGGTGTTGAAGATTAGATTCCCATTAGGATCTGAACTGGAAGTGTCAATCTCGAAAGATGCGATTGAAGATACGAGTGTGGAATCACCCTTTGTGACAGTCAACTGCGCATAGTATGTACCAGACGTGGTGAAATCGTCATCTCCAGTAGACCCCTTGAGCGCATTCATGTTGATTGTCGAACTTGTGGTAGTTCCACTTACAGCATAATCCACATACTCGTCGTTAACAGAGTCATACGTGAAGAACGCGATGGTTGCTGTATAGCCACTACCCGAGATGAGTGACGACGAATAGCCGCTTCCATCATCGCCAGGCGCGTAGATCTTACCAGTTGACCACACAACGGATGCCGCCTGGGCGAACCCCGCCGCAAGCGCAACCGCGAATACAAACATGAGTTTTTTCATTTTCTTTTCCTTTGTTTTCCCCCGCCGCCGGAATGACGGCGGGAAATTGTCATCTCTTAGAGCGACGGTGCGGGGAACACCATCTTCGCTCCAGCTGTATTGAAGAGATACAGGAATCCACCACCGACGGGAATCACCTCGTCGCCGACCTCAACCTCCTCGTCCTGCTTGCCACTGGCAGGAAGAGCGTAGTACCACTTGCCATCGTCATTGTAGTAGTAGTACGCGCGGGCGTCATTAACAACCGCTGTACCATTCGTCTTGAAGAACTTGATGATGTCATTTTCATCATTACCATCAACAATCTTGCACTCCGTCAAGTCAACCGACCGAGTAAGTGGATTGTTGAAAAGACCGTACTTCGAAACACCGCGCGGGAAGGTAATCCAACCATCCGTACCAGTGATGACCTCACCAGCGTACTGGAGCGTGGCTCCCGGTGTATTGAAGAGGCAGAGGAACGCCGTACCAGCGGGGATGACATCATCCGCTGGCAGAATTTCCTCATCCTGATGACCGCTAGCAGGGAGAGCATAGTACCACTTACCATCATCATTGTAGTAGTAATATGACTTCGCGTCATTAACAACAGCCGTGTTGTTTTCCTTGAAGAACTTAATGATATCGTTTTCGTCATTGCCGCCGATGACCTTGAGGTCGGAGATGCGCCACGTGCTGCCAGCAGGTACCACGAACATGTTGCCCGCGACCGCATACTTGGAATCCGCGGCCGTCGGACGCGGCGAAGCCTGCGTGTAGCCAACCACATTCTGCGACTCGATGGCGTCTGCTGCCACCACAATCCCTGCGGCCATCGCGACCGCAATAGACATCAACTTTTTCATTTTCTTTTCCTTTCGTTGACAGGGCCATGTACCCACGACCCTATCAGTGTCCCACAGAGGTGGGGTCGAAAGAAAATGGGCAAAGTAGAGAAAGTCATGAGATTTGTCAGGTTTTTAAAAACTTTCCCCTCATACCAGTACCCTTGATCTCCGGCCATGCCTTCCGCCATGAGATTTCATACTAACCGTAATCTCATTTTCTGTTTGCCATCATCGGCTTGTATCAAACCTTCACCACCTTTCCAACATCGTCAACCAGAAACTAGAAACCCTCCCAACCTTCTCAAACCTCACCACCTTCCCAACCCCACCCACCAACGTACATTCCTCGTCGAAAATTTATAGACCGTCGGTCCATAAAAAATTGGAGAATGTCGTATTGACTGTCGGGATGGGATGTGATAAACTAAACCCGCGTTTAGTAAATAACGGTTTAGAAAAGCAGGTGTGCCATGAAATTCTTTGGGCGGAAAGAGGAAATCGCCGAATTGCGAAGATCGAGAGAAATATCTCATCGGTTTGCTCAGTTTACGGTCATAACGGGTCGGCGCAGAGTTGGCAAGACAGAACTAATTAAGGAGGCGTTAAGGGATGGAACCGATGATTTCGTGTATCTTCTCATTACGCGCCAGGCGGAAAAGACATTGTGTACCGATCTGCAAAGGAATGTAGCGGAGGCGATTGGGCATCGTCTGACGATACACGGCGAATGTTCGCACTTGATTGAACTGGTAGGCGAGATTTTCAAGGCGGCGAAGGAGAAACCCCTTACGCTTGTAATTGACGAACTTCAGGAAATGGACAGGATAAACCCTTCCTTCTTCGGTGCTTTGCAGGGGCTATGGGATGAACAACACAACACGGCAAAGATCAACCTTGTCGTCTCTGGTAGCGTCAACAGGTTGATGAACAAAGTTTTCTTCACCTATGGAGCCCCCCTTTACGGACGTAATACTGGCCATCTTAAGATTACGCCATTCCCCGTTTCCTTGCTGAAGGAGATATTCACCGAGTTTCATCCCGGTCATTCCAATGGCGACTTGCTTGCGCTATGGACCTTCACAGGAGGAGTCGCACGATATGTCGAGCTTCTCATGACGAGCGGGGCGTACACCTTGGACGACATGATTGATGCGATATTTGGACGGCTCACGGCTTTTGTCGAGGAGGGGAAGCTCGTCTTGATGGAGGAATTCGGAAACGAATACGCCACCTATTTCTCCATCTTGTCTGCCATCGCTTCCGGTCATACGAGATTTGCTGAGATCGAAACTGAACTTGGTATGGAAGTCGGAACCTACATCGCGAATCTGAATGAACGCTATGAATTGATTTCGCGTACATTGCCTATCTTCGCGAAGAAGGGTGGGAAGAATTCAGCATATCATATCGATGACTGCTTCTTCAGATTCTGGTTCCGGTTTGTGTTCAGATATCAGGCGCTTATCTCGCTTGGGCGTAGAGATGCGCTGTGCGATATCGTCCGTCGCGAGTTTTCGGCGTTCAGTGGCTATGCGCTAGAGCGATACTTTCGCTGTAAGATTGTGGAGGAGTCGTCGTGTACAGCCATTGGCTCGTGGTGGGATCGCAAGGGCGAGAATGAAATCGACATAGTTTGCGAAAACGATATCGCAGGGACAATCGACTTCTATGAGGTGAAATCCGACCGTACCCGGTACCGCCATGAAACTCTGGAACGCAAGATGGCGGCATTTTTTGAGAAACACCCAGAAAAAAGAACCCTGCGGTGTTCCGCGCAATGCCTGTCGATTGTGGATATGTGATTGTGCGCGGTCGCGCGGGACGCGCGACCCTACCGGATTTTACAACAGCCTCGCGAGGGTAGGAGAAAGCATGAATCCGCTAGGTGGGGCATCGGCTGCCGGAATTTCCTGTTCCCTTCAACTCGTTCCTCTTCTTTGTTTGTTTCTTTCGCCGCAGGTTATAGTGAATAGTGAATAACGAATAGTTTCCAAAATAGGGAATAGGTCTTTTACAACCTATCCACAACCTATTCACTATTCACTATCACCTATTCCCTATTTTGGAGGTGGCGGGAGTCGAACCCGCGTCCGAAACAGCTTCAATCCAACTTCTACGCGCTTATTGCGCCTTTGATCTCGGAGGAAGTACGCCGACGCACGGGCTTATCTCCCTCCATCCGTTCGGTTGTACGTGGACCGGACGCGCGAGCGGAGCGCTTCCGGCCAAGGCCTGCTGAATTATGCCGCAGCGACGTAGCAGGCGTCTGCCGGGCGACATCGGGGCCATAACTAGGCCGCGAGAGCGTAATCGTTGTTCGCGATTATGGTTTGCCGGATGATTAACGAGGCCAACCGACATCCTCGGCGCGCGATCGGGTCTCCACATGTCCCGTCGAAACCGGATCACCCCCATTGATTGTCCCACAACGGGGAAACGGCGGAATTATATCGTTTGCCGGACGGACAGTCAAGGGCCATTACGAAAAAAATGCACCCGCCTGCCCGCCGGCCGCGAAGTGGCACTTGCGACTTACGCCCCAGTTTTGATATAATGCCTGCGGTTGCCGCATGCAATTCATCTACTACTATAAGACAAAGGACAACGTGCGCCAGGAAGGGGAGATCGGCGCACCAAGCCGCGACGAGGCGTTTGCCGCGTTGCGTGAGCGTGGCATCCGGCCCATCAAGCTGTTCGCAAAGGATGGCAGCAAGGCCAACGGCGAGGCAAGGGGCGTACGCAAGCGCATGGTCTCGCTGTTGCTGCTCGTCGCCACCGGCATGGCCGGCCTGGTCGCATACTGGGCAGGACGCTCTTCGCCGACACCCGGCGCAGACGATGTCGTGGTGGCTACACCGTCCGGACAGGTCACGTTTTCCATCGCCCAGCCCCTGATGCGCCAGCGCATTCCCGGCGACAGGCGGCGCATAGAGAATCACCCGACCAACCTGTTTCGATTCGCGGCCGAGGCATATCTCGCCCGTTTCGCCGAACCGGGGCGTCCCTTCGCTAGACCTGAACCGGAAATGCTCGAACGGGACGTGGAGGCATGCCTGGCAACGCCAATCCGCATAGCATCGAACGATTTCACCGAACATGTGGACTTGAAGCGCATTGTAGCCGGCATGAAGCGTGAATTGCGCGCATACATCGCCGGCGGCGGAACAGTGGGGGCTTATGCCGCCGAGCTTGTCAAGCGGCAGAAGATGGAGATCGCATACCGCGAGAAGGCCGAGGCGCACCTCCAGTCGCTGCTGGACCAGAAGAAGGCCTCGGGCGGCAAGGGAGATGCGGCGCAGGCCTCCAGCGAGCATCTGGCCGCGGCGTATGCCTATTGGTTGAAGGCCAATGCTTCGCTGCAGGCGATGGGGATCGCCCCACTTTCCCTGCCGGAAACGCTGCGTAACTACCAGATGTCGCTCGACCTCGATACCGAGGAAGGCATTCCGGATCTCTCTCCGCGCAGCACCATCGAATCGGCGCCGGTACGCGTAATGTGACGATGAAATACGTTCCCACCATGCAGGAGCTGCTTGATGCCTACGTTGAAAGCGCGACCGTTGAACGGATGAAGAGCGAACGACCTTGCGCGCGGACGGTCAGCAACGTGCTTGTAGGGGTAAGGGTGATCTGCCGGACCGTATGCCCTGCAGACGAAGACTGGCGCACCTGGCCGGTGTCGATGATCGACCATCGCCGGATCGACCGCTACCTGACGCTTGCCAGGGTACATGGCCTCTCGCCTGTGACGGCATGGGGCTACCTGCAGTCGTTGAAGGGCCTGACCGCCCGTTGGACGCTGCGCTACTATGCCGACAGGGGCTGGAAGATCACGCCGTTCGAAGTGCCGCCATGCCGCCGCCGTGCGCCACGCTACATACGCCCCGACCATGCCGTCCTGCGCCGTGTCCGGTCCTGGTACGAGGCGCTTGAGCATCGTGCCGACAAGCGCG
Source organism: Kiritimatiellia bacterium (assembly GCA_017525225.1). GTDB lineage: Bacteria > Verrucomicrobiota > Kiritimatiellia > RFP12 > UBA1067 > RGIG6720. The sequence goes on along the minus strand of JAFXTB010000014.1, from coordinate 2,469 downwards.
AATGGCTCACAGCGACCCTGATGCTGGAATTCGCCATGCGCAATGGCGACATCGCCACCCTCTGCTGGAGCGATTTCCGACTGCGGGAGGATCTGCCGTCGGCGATTGTGCTGTGCTATACGCCCCACAAGACCGCGCTTTCGTCGGGACGCATCGTGTCCTGGCCGGTCCATCCAGACATCTGGTCGCGCATGGTCCGTATCCGCGAGCGCACGGCCGCGCATGGACGGATCATACCCAATGCGGAACTCGTCTTCGCCAGGTTGAACTCCGAATTGCGTGACCTCAAGCTGTTCACGGGCACCAAGGCGCTCTACGAGCTGCGTAAGATATGCATAGACCATGTCTACCAGAAGTTCGGGGCGGAGATGGCCTCCTCGATCAGCGGCGACGACATCCGCACCGTGACGCGCTACTACGCGGACCCAAGCGCCGTCAACATCGCCGGGGGCGTGAGGATAGTCGAACTCCTGTAGGAAAGAGGGAGACTGGAACGACAGCTGGAGATACCGATTTCTGCCACTTGGATCATAATCAACACAAGGAGACAAAACGATGAAGACAAGGTACATTGGCTGCATGATGGGCGCGCTGGCGCTCTCCATGTGCGCTGCACATACTGCTAAGGCCGAGGCGGATGCCGGCGTCACGAGGCAGGTGGTTGGACCGTGGACATTCAGTAACTACAGGGAAAGGCTGTCCTTCGCGACGAACACGGCCGCGGATGACGTTTCGTGCTTCGTGGTACGTGGTTCCACCAACGTGTGCGACACGGCGTGGAGGGTGAATTCCGCTAAGATCGCCATTCCCAAGGATGCGCGGGAGTTCCTTCTCTCTCTGGAGGTAAGGTCCTTCAAGCCGTTCTTCGACCTTGGAAAATCGGACGAAGGCTGGAACAACGCGATCGCATGGTACGGCGCGGACGGCGGCAAGATCTCCGCGCAGCCGATCCCCCGGTTGGGATCGTCGGGCGGGGTCGACTTCCGCCGTGTGCGGGAGTGGGGCGAGATTCCCGCCGGAGCGGTCAGCTGCACGGTCCAGTTCGGGTTCGACAGACCGGACATCGGGCCGGGAAAGGATATCAGCTTCCGCAACGTGGTCTTCGAGACGTATACCGCCGCGCGGTCGCGGCGCGCCGAGTTCGAGAAGCTGCAGCAGGGCGATCAATGGCTGGTTGACCTGCTGTATCCGAAGCCTCGGCCGACGCAGAAGGTGACGCTGCGCGACGACGGCATGACGCTCATCGACGGGAAGCCCTTCTTCCCGATCGGAATCTATTCCGTATGCAAGCGCGAGTTCAACGGCAACAGCTTCGACAAGGCGTTCGCCGGGTTGCAGGCGGCCGGGTTCAATCTCGCGCATACATACGGCAACTCCTGGAATCCGGAGTTCCTGGATGCGGCGCGGAAGTACGGTTTCAAGCTCTGGGTCTCCATGCGGATGCCGGACAGGAACCTTCTTGAGATCGGGCGGTACAACCCCAGCATCATCGCCTGGTATCTTGGGGACGACACGGCGGAATACCAGACGTCGCAGGAGCTGAGCGATGTCAACGCGGCGGTCAAGGCCGTGGACCCCACGCGGCTCACCTGCCAGGCAGACGGGGTCAGGGCGGAAAGGTCGATATCGAGCTATGCGGGATACGTACGCGGCACCGATGTGTTCATGCCGGAGATCTATCCGGTACGCGGCAAGGACGGCGACAAGTCGGATGCCACATGCGTAGCGGCGACGATACGCGACATGATGCGCATCGCCTCTGACGTACGGCTGTTCGCCGGCGGGCAGACGAAGGGCTGCTGGCCGATCATCCAGTATTTCAAGGGCTGGGGCAGCTGGGAGCATTTCCCCACGCGCGACCAGCTGAACGCGATGACATGGGCGGCCATCATCCACGGCGCCCATGGCATGACATGGTACACGTATGGCGGGTTCGAGGACAAGAAGAAGAATCGCAAGAACGAGGGCGTAACCTCCACGCCGGAGCGGTGGCAGACGATTTGCGAACTTGCGGGCAGATTGCGCGACCTGTCGCCCGTCCTGGTTGAACGCAAGCCGCAGGACCAGCCCACGATCGAGATCCTCAGCGGCCCTGCAAAGGATCCGCTCGGCACGAATCCTTCCGTCACGGCGATGCTCAAGCGGCACGAGGGGAAGGCTTATGTGTTTGCCGTCAATGCCTGTCCCGAGCCGGTGAAGGCGCGCATCTCCTGGACGGGCGGCGGGAACATCGTGCACGAATTCCCGCCGTTCGGCGTGCTCATCCAGTAGATCCTGCCAGTATCCGTGCAAGCGGGTCCTGCCATTTCCCCGCCTGCCCGATCTAGGGGGCGCATCTGCGTTTTTCACCCATGCGTTTTGAGATTGGAAACAACCAGAACAACTGGTAAAAACAACTTTGAGAGAGGTGCGCGGGCTAACTCGCCCGCGCTTTTTCTGCCTTCTGCATATCGTCTTCGATGGATTTTT
>JAFXTB010000103.1 GCA_017525225.1 Kiritimatiellia bacterium | reverse complement strand
TATGAGAATCCTGTGCGTAATAATTCTCAACCCTGCTTCCGTCCTCATCTGGGATTTCACCAGTTTCATTGCAACTGGTCCTTTGCATGATGGATGCTTCTCTCGGCGAATGAGTTTCAGGTTCCGGACTCCTGTTCGTAGCACACTCCAGCAGGGCGGAGGTGGGTGTTGGATCTGTGAGATCCATCATCTGCCTGACACGCATGGCGAGAGCCTTGTAGCGCATGATCGTCTTGTAGCGGGGCGAGAGTTCTGGCACGTTGTCCGCTAGCCACGCCCGTATGCCGCCGTTGCGACCGACGATGTTTCCGTTCCTGTCGTACCGCAGGCAGCTGTCCACATAGCAGGCGAGATCGTGTACCATCCCACCGAAAAACACCTTCGCCTCCGCTGAGTCCGTTACTCTGGCGAATGCTTCGCGGAATTCGTCCGGTGTTGGGCAGGGGTTCGTCGTCGTCCGTCGGTGGATTTTCCGCCGTTCTGCCGCGAGTGCCCGGCGGCGGGCGTTGTCGTGAGTGTAGTAGCGGCTACGGTACGATTTTCGCTGGAGGGCGTTGGTACGCAACGTTAGACCTCGTCTGAGACACCTCAACCCGCGTAGGTCGGTCACGCCCAGAGCGAGCTGGAGCATCACGAGAGGATGTGAACGGAGATAATCCTCTTCGTCTGGCGTCAATGGCTCGGTATGGTCATAGAACGCCCTGCCGTATGCATCGGTATACCAAGTCCAGTCGCCAGGACGGTCATCCATGGCGCCTGCACGATGGTAGGAGGTCCCGCCGATGCGCCCCGCACGAGTGTTTGCGAAGTTTCGCTTGAACCATGACTTGAAGTTTGCGGCGGCTTCACGTCCGATGGCGACCGTTAGTCGCTTCGCGCCTCTGGCGAGACGCATCGAAGTCTTTTCGGTATTGGATCCCGGTGAGTTCCCGCCAATGACTGCAAGATGCCCTGTACCGACGGCGAGGGCGGTTTTCGAGGTTTGCTTGGCGGATGTCTGGTTTTGTACGGACATGGTTGGAATCCCTTTTGAGCTGCGAAAACGAGGGAATGATAGCAAAGACGGGTGGACGAGTCAATGAGAATTATATGCGTAATAATTCTCGATGGGATTGATTCACTATGCGATACGGCTTGCAGAAGAACCACTTTTTGATGACTGACAGTTGAGACTTGCCGTTCTGGTCGGTCGCAGTTTGGCGTGGGCGTCGTGGGTGTTGTGGACAGGTGGGGACGGACTGAGGCGGGTTGAGGAGGGCGGATGCATTTGATGTGTTTTCATTGACAACAAGCCATGGGAGAGAGTATCATATTGCCATGACGACACGAAAGAGTTTCCTTGCTGGTTCGATGGCGGCCGGGGCGGCATCGTTCCTCGACGGCTGCCGGATGTTCGCCGATCCAGAGGTCGGCCGCACGTATCCCGGCTGGCATGAAGGGGAGATGGATCTGCATTTCGTGTACACCGGCTGCGGCGAGAATACATTCTTCCACCTGCCGGACGGCACGACCGTCCTCTGCGACACGGGCGAATACTATCGTCCGCAGGAATCGTTCATGGTGCCGCGTCTGCCTTCGGGCGACCTTCTGGGCGGCGAATGGATGGCGCGGTACCTGCGGTACGTCTGCGGGGCGCTCAGCCCGCTGAAGGAGAAGCATATCGACTACGCCGTGTTCACGCACTGGCACTCCGACCACATCGGCCACTCCACCTTCGACGGCTCCGACGCCCCGGACAGGGCGTGGCGCTTCCGTACCCTGCCCGATGGGCGCAGAATCAACGGGTTCTTCTGCGTGGCGGAGCAGTTCAAGGTGCGCCGCCACCTCGACCACCAGTACCCCGCGCGCAACACGTACGAGACGGCCGACTCGTCGCTCGGGCTGCTTGCGCCGTGGGTGGACGAGCGCATGAAGGCGAAGGAGCTGGACGTGGAGCCGTTCAAGCCCGGCGCGCTCGACCAGATCGCGCTCGTGCGCAACCCCCGCAAGTACCGCGACGACTTCCACGTGCGCAACATCTGCGCGAACGGCGTGCTGTGGGACGGCGCCCACGGCACCCACGACTACGCGGCGGACCACGTCGCCGGCACAGGCGAGAAGAGGATACAGCAGAACGTGCTGTCGCTCGGGTACGTGATAGAGTACGGCAAATTCCGCTTCTTCACGGGCGGCGACGTGCAGAACCCGCTGAAGGGGCGTGACGGCGCGCCGGTGGACTACGAGGGGCTTGTAGGCCAGCGGGTAGGTCCACTCAGCCTCTGCAAGATGAACCACCACGGGTGCAACAACGCCATGCGCGACGGCTTCGTGAATGCCGTGAGGGCGCAGGTGTACGTCAACTGCATGTGGAGCCCGTGGCAGGCCTTCCCCGAGGCGCTGGACCGCATGTGGCGCGCGGGCGCGCACGATGGGGGCCGTCCGCTCCTGCTGCCGCAGCTGGTCGGCACCGTGCAGAAGGAGGGCGAGGCGAAGTACGGCTACAAGGTGCCGCCGCTCGGGCAGTACCACGTGGTCGTGAAGGTGTTTCCGGGCGGCGAACGCTACCGCGTCTACCTCTTGGATCCGCACGACGAGGACCTCCGCGTCGTGGCCACGTTCGACAGGAACGCCTAGCGGCAGAGGATGCGCTTGGTTCTGTCAATGGGTGGCGGAGCCATCGTGGATTTGGTATAATCCACGGCGATGGAAGACGTGGACGCAAGCAGTCTGGACCTCTGCGATTGCGGGCTGGCGGCACAGATGGCCGCCCTACGCGATGGCTGGCTTCAGGGGCGGTATCATTCCGAGGAGGGGGATACCGTCGCCGAGATGCTTTCGTTCAATTCCGTGTTCGAGGTGAACCCTTTCGAGGTCGGCGCTGGCCACACGGCGGAGAGGCGCATCTATTCCGCAAGGCGGCGGTTTGTCGACGGGACTTTCGAGTTGACGGGGCTTTTGAGGCGCACGTTCCTTTCGCTTTCGACGGGCGAGATGCGCCGCGTCCTCTTCGCCCGGGCGATACTGACCGGCGCGAAGCGGATAGTCTCGGACGATCTCTTTGGCGGGCTCGATGCCCAATGGCGCGGCAGGCTGCGTGCAATCGTGGCGGCGCTGCGGCGTGAAGGCGTGAAGGTCGTGGCGCGGCGTGCTTCAGAACGGCAGATCCGCGCCGCCGCCGGGAAGCGCGGCATCCGGCGCGCGTCCGCCGCCGCGGAGACGTGTGGAAGGGTGGTGGTCTCCATGCGCGGCGTGGATGTGTCGTTCGGGCCACGGACGCTTTTCCGCGATTTCAGCTGGACGGTCCGCGAGGGTGAAAGATGGCTGCTGAAGGGGCCGAACGGCAGCGGGAAGACCACGCTTCTAGCGCTCATATCGGGGGATTCGCCGCAGGCGTACGCCTTTGACATCGCTGTGTTCGGGAAGCGGCGCGGGACTTCCGGCGTCACGTTCGCCGACGTCAGATCGCACATCGGCATCGTCTCGGCGGAACGTTGCGCCTATCTCCGGCAGACTGTCGGCGAGCAGCTTGACGCGGCCTTGCGCAGAGGTACAAGGCTTCTGCTTCTGGACGAACCATGCTACGGCCTTCCGCCGCAGGACGAGGCGGGCATCCTCTCGCGCATAGCGGAATGGCTTGATTCGCATCCCCGCGTCGCCGCCATCTGCGTCGCGCACAGGCCCGGACACGTCCCCGCCGGCTTTACACGCATATTAGACCTTGCAAGGACGACATGAACAACCTCAGGTACCGTCTTACTTTCCTTCGCATACTGCGGCACGTGGCCTTCCTTGGCCGCTGGCGGCTGACTGCGGCGCTTGCCGCCGTGTGCCTCGCCGGTCTGCCGTCCGCCGTGCATGGCCGCCCGCCCGCCGTGCCGGCAAACGAATCGCGGATCGCCGAGATAGCCGCCATGCTCGACGAGCATCCATCGCCATCGATGCCGCCGCGCTCCGACCGCACGTTCTGGAACGCCCGGGCTTCGCATCCTCAGAGCACCAATCTTGTCGAACGGGCCGAGAGGATAGTGGCAGCTTCCATCCCCGACGCATCCGACGAGCTTTTCCTGATGTTTTCGCGTAAGGGCAGCCGCGTGGAGTACGAGAAGGTGTACTGGGAGCGCCTGGGCGGCATGCGAGCGCTCGTCTTTGCCGAATGCATCGAGAACAAGGGACGTTTCACGTCCCGCCTGGCCGACTATCTGGAGTCGGTCGCCGCGCAACGGACATGGGTCGTGCCGGCGCACGATCCAAATCTTGGAAACTTCAATGGCACCGAGTTCGGCATCTGCCATGCCAGCGCGGTATACTGCCGGGATGTAGCCTACGCACTCGCGCTTCTTGGCGACGTGCTGCCGGAAAGGACCGTCAGGGCCGCCAGGGCCGCGCTTGAGAGACGCGGGTTCTCGGTGTATCTGCGCAAGGCCGCCGACCCGAAGGCCAAGGGCGACATATTCGGCTGGTTCTTCGGAAGGTACAACTGGACGCCCGTATGCCACGGGATGCTGGTGGATGCGGCGCTTGCGCTTGTGGAGGACCGCATGGCGCGGGCACGCTTCATCGAGGGACTCGAGCGCGGCCTTGCCTGCTATGTGGAGGAGTTCCGCCCGGACGGCTACTGTCCGGAGGGGTTGCACTACTGGAACATGGGTTTCAAGGACTACCTCATCGGCAAGCTCCGCGTGCGCCAGGCTACGCACGGCAGGCTCGATCTGCTGTCCGACCCGATCAACCTCAAGACGATGGAGTATTCGCGCGCGATGATGATGACGGAATCTGGCGCGCCGCGCTTTGGAGACACCGATGGCGAGATGGCCAGCGTCGAAGTTGTAGCCCTGGCCTCGTCGGTGTGGCCGCAGTATGCAACGAGGCGGAGCGAGGCCATGAAGGCCGCCGCCCCGCTGCAGACGTGCGGGCTCATGGGTGCGGCGATTCCAGATGCTCCGGTGTCGTTGGCGCTCCCGGTCCGCTCGTGGTTTCCTCTTCGCCAGGTGCTCATCGCCCGTCCGCGCCCCGGAGGACGCATCGCCTTCGCGTTCAAGGGCGGGAACAATGGCGAATTCCACAACCACAACGATCTTGGCACATACAGTATCAGCGTGGACGGCCGTCTGGCCGGCGGGGATCCGGGATACGAGACGTACACCGCCCGGACGTTCTCGCCCAGGCGGTACGAGTCGAAGATCCTCAGCAGCTACGCGCATCCGGTCCCCGTCGTCAACGGCAGGCTGCAGGTCGTCGGCGCAGAGCGTGCGGCGAAGGTGGTGGCGGCTGAGTTCGGCGACGATCGCGACGTTGTTTCGCTCGACCTGGCCGCTGCGTACGACGATCCTTCCCTGACGTCGCTCTTGCGCACCATCGTCTACGACCGTGCCCATGATACCGTGACGGTTCGCGACCACGCCGTTTTCTCGAGCCCCGGTACTCTCGCGGTTCCGTTCGTCTGGCGGCAGGGCGATGCCGTGGACAGGCTGGAAGTCTCGTTCAGCAGCCCTGCCGGGAAGTCGTCCGAGTCGATGGAGACGATCGATGACCCAGGCCGTCCGAATGTGTTCCGCCGCCTGTTTACGGTTTCCGAGGCCTCGTCGACGGTCGAGGTGGTGACGCATATCGGCGTCAAGCCGTAGGTCGTTGCTTAAAGGTCACTGAGTGCAGTTTCTGCCCTAACTCAATTCCGAGTCTATTTTACCGAACACATCTCTGAACGAGTTACGACACCCTGCCAGCATTTGTTTGAGTCGTTCCTGTTTTTGAACTATATATAGACAATTCTGCTCTCGCGTCATATTCGCACGTTCCTGCTCTCGCGTCATATTCGCACGTTCCTGCTCTCGCGTCATATTCGCACGTTCCTGCTCTCGCGTCATATTCGCACGTTCCTGCTCTCGAGCTATATTCGCACGTTCCTGCTCTCGAGCTATCATATCAGGTATCTTCTCAGGTGTCTTCGTCGACACATTGGGTTTCTTACATCCTAAATCAAGACCCCTTGCACTGTGATTGCCGATCTTCCGCTTCCTCACATTATATCGCCTCCCCACATTATGAGAATCCTGTGCGTAATAATTCTCAACCCTGCTTCCGTCCTCATCTGGGATTTCACCAGTTTCATTGCAACTGGTCCTTTGCATGATGGATGCTTCTCTCGGCGAATGAGTTTCAGGTTCCGGACTCCTGTTCGTAG
>JAFXTB010000102.1 GCA_017525225.1 Kiritimatiellia bacterium | reverse complement strand
TGGGAGGTACGGAAACCGTCGAAGAAATGCATGAACGGTACACGCGACTCGAGCGTCGCAGCGTGCGAGATGAGTGCGAGGTCCTGCGCCTCCTGCACACCCGATGAGGCAACCATCGCGATGCCCGTCTGACGGCACGCCATCACGTCCGAATGGTCGCCGAAGATACACGTGCCGTGAACGGCAAGCGCGCGTGCGGCCACATGGAAGACGGCCGGCAAAAGTTCACCCGCGACGCGGTAGAGGTTCGGGATCATCAGCAGGAGGCCTTGCGACGAGGTGAACGTGCTCGCCACCGCGCCGGCGGATACGGCACCGTGCACGGCACCCGCCGCGCCGCCTTCGCTCTGCATCTCCACCACTTCGGGAACCGCGCCCCAAATGTTCGGACGCTTCGCCGCCATGTATTCGTCGGCCTTCTCGCCCATCGGGGACGAGGGCGTGATTGGGTAAATGAACGCCACGTCGCTACAGGCGTAAGCGACCCGGGCGACAGCCAGATTGGCGTCGGTCATCGTTTTCATATCAGTCTCAATCTTTCTACTACCCTCCAAAACAGGCAGTTTTCAGAGGGGTGGATAGTATATAATAAATTGTTCCGACATTCAAGAGGGTAGAGGCATTGAGTTTATTGCCCTCAACCACAGATCAATTTGCCGACTACGGGGACGCGACACAGCAGAATCGCCGCAACCGACGAACAGGCAAATGACGCGGAAGCAGTCATGAGAATCGCAAGCGGCGTGGGGAGATGCGGACTCAACTTCGCGAACACGGCGGTGAGAATGAACATGTGAATGAGATACATCCCGTATGACGCCTCCGAAACTGGACGCACCACCTTCTGGTAGAACCATCCGCCGAGGTTCAGCTTACTGAACACCATGAACGCCGCAATCGTCGTGAGGGCGACACCGAGCGAACAGTACTCGATGCTCGTCTCCATCACGACTGCGGTCGAGTACGGTGCGGAGAACGGGAACTTGTCAACGAAGAGGAAGAACGGAACCCCCATGATTGTCGCGCCGACGAGCCACAGTGGAGTTGCAACGCGCAACGTCGCCGCCCATCCGCGCTCCGGCGCAAACCGTCGGAACCAGAGCCCCAGCAGCATGTAGCCAATGAAACCGCTCACATAGTGGAAGGCGCCGAAGTGGTTCCAGGGGCACTCGCCAAAGAGATACGGCACCCTGCCGAACGGCGGTTCACCAAAGAAGTGCCCCCACATCTGGCGCAAGAACGGGAAGAGCGTCGTAGCCAGCCAGATGAATATCCATCCCCTCAGCTCGCGAGAGCTCACCTTCTCGGCCCACGGGGAGAGGATCGGCATGAGGATGTAGAGCCCGATGAGCATTGGAACGAACCAGAGGTGTCCGCCCTCGTCCGGGAAGTTGAAGAACAACTTGCCCCACGAACTGCCGCCGGCGCCGAAGAACGCGACGTAGAGGGCAGCCCAGACAACGAACGGAACAACGACGCGAACAAATCGACGGCGGAAGAATCCACCGGTCGGCTTATTCAGCGGAAAGAGCAGATAGGCGGACGCCATCGCGAAAAGCGGCACACAGCAGCGGCAGATGCACTCCGTCACCGTGATCCACAGCATGTCCCAGCGGCTCGCGATGTGTGTGATGTTCGGCTCTGTGCCGCCGAGATAGAACGGCTCGGCGGAGTGTATGGTCATCACCATGAAGCAGGCGGCAACCCGCATCCAGTCCAGAAAGACTATTCGCTCGTTTCTCACTTTATTTACGGCCGGTTCTCGCAACGTGCCTGTCACATCACCTTCAGTACATCGGCGACGGGCTTGCGGGGATTCTTGAAATACGGCTGGGCGGATTTCCCGACCGCAATGACGGACATGAGAATCTCTTTCTGTGGAATGCCGAGTATGGACTTCACTTTCGCCGTATCGCGAATGCCCATGATGAGGGTATCCCATCCATGGTTCTTCGCCGCAAGGATGAAATAGGAAGACGCGAGGCCACAGTCATACGCGCCCCACATCTCCCGAAGCTCATCGGCAGGAGTGTCACCCAGATAACCGCTTTCTCCAGGGACAAAGGCCACGGCGACTAGGGCGGCAGCATTGGCCGAACTTGCCGAATTGAAACTGGGAAGCGCGTCGCTCCAGATCTTCGCCTTGGCGTCGTCTCCGATCGCCGCATAGTACCGCGTCGTCTCGGTATTCTTCCAGCTCGGGGCATTAAGCGCCTCTTCGACGATTTTTGCCATCTCGTCTTTGGATATCTCCGCCTTGGCGTACTTCCGCACGCTGCGGCGCGCCTCAATAAGGTCACTGAACTTCATTTCCATTGTATTCTCCTTGTCCTTGTGCTGTTTTTCATCAAAGCATCCAACAACGCCTGACACGGCCGCGATTCCCGCCGCAAGAGACGTCTTCTTCATGAATGTTCGGCGTGTGAGCATAGCGATTCTCCTTTGCAGCGACGGCGATTGCCAACCACTGCAATCTACGACGTTGGTAATTTACCAAAATGCGTTCTGAAAGTCAATGCGCCTCCCCGTGACACAGAGATTCCACATCTGGGGGGAGTGCCGCGCTCCGTCGCGCCCGTCGGGGGTTGATAAATCTCCCGCAGAGGCCGCAGAGAGCGCAGAGGGTGGTTTTGGGGAAAGCAAAGCCGCCCCGACCGCAGGATCGGGTTTTGA
>JAFXTB010000101.1 GCA_017525225.1 Kiritimatiellia bacterium | reverse complement strand
TCAAAACCCGATCCTGCGGTCGGGGCGGCTTTGCTTTCCCCAAAACCACCCTCTGCGCTCTCTGCGGCCTCTGCGGGAGATTTATCAACCCCCGACGGGCGCGACGGAGCGCGGCACTCCCCCCAGATGTGGAATCTCTGTTTTGATGTGGTCCGGTTTGACACGCCAGCGTGGAAATGGTATCATCACCACCCATGCAGACGGAGCAGTTTGACACTTTCCCGGACGGCACGCTGGACCGGTTTTCGGGAGCGACTTTCGATTCCAGGCTGGTCAGGCCGGGAATGCTTTACGTGGCGCTCAAGGGTGAACGGGCGGATGGACACGATTTCGTCGCGCAGGCGTTCGCCTCCGGGGCGGCCTGCGCGCTGGTACGCGCCGACTGGCCGTGTCCGGAAGGCGTCGATCCGGCGCGGCTCCTGCGGGTTGAAGATACGCGCCTCGGCTTCGGCGCGATCGCCCGGGCCTTCCGTCGCACGCTGAAGGCAAAGGTGGTCGGTATCACCGGTTCGGCCGGCAAGACCACGGTCAAGGAGCTGACGGCGGCGTTTCTGCGCGCCGGGGGAGGCCGCGTGCACGCCACGGCCGGCAACTACAACAATGACCTGGGCCTGCCGCTGACGGTGCTGAACTGTCCAGTCGATGCCGACTTCCTCGTCGTGGAGATGGGCACGAACCACCCCGGCGAGATCGCCTATCTTGTGGATATCGCCGCGCCGGACGCAGGGCTTGTATCCTCCATCGGCACGGCCCACATCGAGTTCTTCAAGACGCAGGACGGCATCGCCGCAGAGAAGGGGACTCTGCTTGCGCGTCTGCCGGCGGACGGGTTCGCCGTGCTTGCCCGCGAGAACGACCGCTATGCGCGCCTGGCGGAGATGAGCGCGGCTCCGGTGGAGACGGTCTCCCTCGAAGATGAGGCGGCGCGACGTTTCGAGGACGCGCTGCGCGTGCGCCTGCCCGGCCGGCACAACGTGCTCAACGCCATGATCGCGTATGGATGCGCGCGCCGTTTCGGGGTGTCGCTCCAGGCGTGCCTGGATGCGCTTGGCTCCTTCGCCCTGCCGGGTGGCCGCTGGCGCGTGGTGGAGAGGGAAGGTACGACCTTCATAGACGACACGTACAACGCCAATCCGACCTCCATGATCGCCGCGCTCGAGACGTTCGCGGCCCTGCCGTGCGCCGGGCGGCGCATCGCGGTGCTGGGAGACATGTTCGAACTTGGCGAGCGTTCGGCGGAGTTGCATGCCGAGGTCGGCCGCCGCGCGCGGTCCCTTGCGCTGGAACGCATCATCACGGTAGGGCCGCAGGCTGCGGCCGGCATCTGCGGCGATGAACGCTGCGATACCGTGGAACAGGCGCGCGAGGCGCTGGCCCGCCATGCTCGGCCGGGCGACATCGTTCTGCTGAAGGCCTCGCACGGCATGCATCTCGACGAGATTCTCAAAGAGGGTTGAGCATGACGCACAGGCCCGTTTCGGCGAAAACCACGGCAATGGAAGAGTGAGAACGGTCATCAAGGCGTGTGCTGCGGCGTTGGCCGTAGCGAGTGCGGCGGCGCTTCTCGCGCTTCGCATCGGCGACGGGGTGGAGACCGACCTGTACGGCCTCGTGGATGCGCGGCAGGGCGGAGTGCTCAAGGACCTGGCCGCGGGTCTGGCGGGCCAGGGCCGCGTTCTCGTGGAAGGCCCTGCAGACGCGCCGCCGTCGACGCTTGCCGCAACCATCGCCGCCGAGCTTGGATGCGCCGCCGCAGGTCCGTTCACGGATACCCTGCGGTACCTGGCGGCGCACAAGGCGGGACTCCTCTCGCCCGATGTCCGCGAACGCCTGCAGGCAGGCCGCTTCGCCGAGGTGGCGGAAGACGCCTGCGCCAGACTGTTCGGCCTCGCGCATCCGCTCTTCTCCGTGAAGGAGGATCCCTTCCTCCTTGCGACAGACTACGTGCAGTCGCTCCAGAATGGTTTGTCCGGCGGTTGGACGATGACGGGCGGCTTTCCTTCGTGCGTTCGCGATGGACGGTCGTTTGTGCTGATCACGGCAGATCTGTCGGCGCAGGCTCCGGCACGCCTGGCCGACATGCTGGCGCGCGCGGAGGCGTTCAATTCCGGCAAGGCCGGCTTCGGGATGTCCGCCGCCGACGTGCAGGCTGGTGGCTTCAGGATATGGTGCGGCGGACCTTCCTTCCACGCAGCGCGCACCGCGATGCGGGCGCAGCGCGATATCAACCTGCTTTCATGTCTTTCCCTCGTTGCCGTGGTGTGGCTTGGCTGGATGCTCTTCAGGTCGTTCCGCTTCGTGCCCACGCTGCTCTCTACGGTGGCGATGGCGGCGCTCTTCGCCTCTGCCGCCCTGTTCACGGTGTTTCCGCGTCCGCATGTGCTTACGTTCGTCTTCGGCACGTCGCTCATAGGGCTTTCCGTCGACTACGTGTACCACGTGCGCGCGGCGGGTGGCGCGCGGCGGATCGCAAGGCCGCTTGCCTCGGCGATGCTCACGACCGTCGCCACGTTCGCCCCGCTGCTGCTTGCGGACGTATCCATCCTGCGGCAGATGGCCCTGTTCGCGATCGTGGGTCTGGTGGCGGCGTGGGGTGTCGTGATGACGTTCCAGTGGGACGTTCCACCGGCGGTCGGGATGGAGGAAACGCTTCGCCGCCATGCCGCGGCGCCGCCTTCGCGATGGCGGCGGTGGATTCCGTTGCTCGTGCTTGTGGCCGCGCTGCCAGGCATCATGCGCATGAGACTGGTGAACGATCCGTCGGTCTTCTATCGTCCTTCGGAATACCTGGCCGCTTCCGAGCGGCGGCTTGCCGAACTGGCCCCGATGCAGTCCGAACGGTTTGCCTACGTGCGCGCGGACACCTTGCAGGAGGCACTCGAACGCGAGGAGGAAGCCGGGGTGCGTGGACTTTCGGTGGTGATCCCATCGCTGCGGCGGCAGCGCGAGAACAGGACCCTGGTCGCACGGCTCCATGCGGAGCAGGGACGCGCCTTTGCCGCCAGGACCGGTCTGCCCGTGCCTGTGGTCGTGGGCGGCAGGGACGAAGACCTGCTGGATCCCGAGCGGCTGTCCGATGAGCGTCTCAAGGGGCTTGTGCGCGCGGCATGGACGGGGCATGCGCTGGTGTCGCCTTGTCCTGAAGGGCGCGTGCCACGGTCGCGTTTCGTGGAGATACTTTCGCCAAGAAGTGCGCTGGAAGGCGTGTTCACGTCCTTCACGGCATCCACGCTCAGGCTTCTTTCCCGTTCGCTCATGATGCTGCTGGTGCTGCTTGCTCTGCTTTTCCGGTGGAGGGCGGTGCATGTGGGTGCGCCGGTGATGGCGGCGTTCATGGCGACGGTCGGCACTCTGGGATGGCTTGGCGTGCCGGCGACCTTCTTCACGCTGCTGTGTTTCTTCGTGATGCTTGGACTGGGCATGGACTATGCGCTTTTCAACATGGAATGGAACGGGGTGGACGACGGATCCAAGCATGGTAGGCGGCGCACGGTGTTCTACTCGTTCGCGACGTCGCTCGTGGGGCTGGGCGCGCTCGCCTTCACCGATTTCGCGGTGACGCGCTCGATGGGACTGACTTTCGCGATAGGGCTGTCGTATGCGTATCTATTTTCGTTCCTGGCGGCGCCGGCACGCGGCGGCGGGGAGGCTGGCGGCTCGGGCGCGTGGCACAGTCAGGCGGAGCAGAGCGCAGGACGCCTGCGGCTGGAGTTCCTGTGGTGGACCTACCGCTTGTGCGGCAAGGGGCTGCAGAAGGTACTGTGCGTGCCGATTATGCTTTTCATCTACCCGTTCGCACGCCCGGCGAAAGAAGCCCTTCGCGAGTTCCACAGAGTTCTTGGCGGTTATAATGGCCTTAAGGGCTTTAATGGAGTTAAAGGCGCTAAAGGCGTTAAAGGCTTTACTGGCCTTAAAGGCCTTAAGGAAGAGGTTACGTTGTTTCGCCATCTGCTGGGGTTCGCCTGGTCGCTGGCGGACAAGACGGACGCCTGCACGCTCAAGAAATCCCTGCCTCGCATGACGGTACGCGAGGACGATGGCTGGCGGGCGTTCGACGAGCTTACGCGGTCGGGCAGGGGGGCGTTCGTCATATCCTCCCATCTGGGTACGGCGGAGGTACTGCCGGCCCTGCCGGTCGCGCTGGGACGCGAACCGCCGCATGTGCATGCGTTCCAGCAGATGGGGCATGACGCCGAGTTCATGAAGGTGTTCATGCGGCATTTCGATGCATCGCGCCTGACGCTTCATGCGGTGGAGTCGGTAGGAGTGGAGAGCGCCGTGGCGATGCGCGAGGCGATCGGGCGTGGCGAGCTGGTGCTGATGGCCGGCGATCGTGTGAGCGCAGGCTCCGACAAGGTTCTGGAGCATGACTTCCTTGGCCGTAGCTGCCGTTGGCCGCGTGGCGTGTTCGTCTTTGCGCGGCTCATGGAGGCGCCCGTGTTCTTCGTTACGTGCCTGCGTACCGGCTGGAACGCGTACGAGGTGCATTTCGAGGCCTGGCGCGCCGGGCCTGCGGCGGGGGCGAAGGCGCACGAAATGATGCTCCTCGATGCGTATGTGCGGTTTCTTGAGCGCGAGACGCTGGATCGTCCCGACCAGTGGCACCAGTTCTATGGCTTCTTCGGCGCGCCCGGCGACGAGGCGCATCACGGCAGTTTCGAGGGCGGAACATGATCGAATCGTTCATCCTTGTATCACAGCAGGTGTTCATACTCTTCAGCCTCATGGCCGTGGGGGCGGCGTGCAATCGGCTGCGCTTCCTGGACGAGCGCGCGGTGAAGGGGCTTGTGGAGGTGCTGATGCTGATAGTGACGCCATGCCTCATAGTGCATGTGTTCCAGCGTCCGTACGACAACCGGCTGCTGTCGGCCCTGGGTTGGGCGTTTGCCGTGGCGCTGGGCGCGCATGCCCTCGGGATATTGGCTTCGCTGACGGTGCGCCTGCGGGATGGCGCCCGGCAGAGCGTGCTCAGGTACGCGGTCATATTCTCGAACGCGGGATTCATGGGACTGCCGCTTGAATATGCGCTTCTCGGCGAGATGGGCGTATTCTACGGGGCGGTGTACGTGGTGGTGTTCAATCTCCTGTGCTGGAGCTACGGGCTGGTGGTGATGTGCGGATCGCTGAAGGACGTGCGCCTGCGGACGCTCTTCGTCAATCCCGGTACGGTAGGGCTCTCGGTGGGGCTGCCGCTCTTCCTCATGTCGGTGAGGCTGCCGCCCATGATCGGCACACCCGTGAAGATGCTTGCCGACCTCAACACGCCGCTTGCGATGATCGTGATCGGCTGGTATCTGGCGAAGGCTGATTTCCATTCGGTACTGCGGTCCGGCGCGGCATGTCTCGCGGCGGCGCTGCGCCTTCTGGCAATACCGCTTGGCGTCCTGGGCGCGGAAGTCCTCCTTGCCAGGCTGGTGCCGGGGCTGGATGGCGTGATGATGGTGGCGCTGGTGGCGTCGTCCTCGGCGCCGGTGGCGGCTCTCACCACGATGTTGGCATCGCGCTATTCGCGCGACGTGCCGATGTCGGTGGGGATAGTGGCCGGTACCACGCTCCTATCCGCCCTGACGATGCCGGTGGTGGTGGGCCTCGCCCTGGGCATATTCCGCCAGCCGTGAATTTCTCTCTTACTCATTGGCCATCGGGGCCGAGATGTAGTATAATTGCGGGACACGGGAAAACGAGGACGGAACGGAGAAGGAGGATCAGACAATGAATACAAGAAGGCAGTTCATCCAGTTCGCCGGCGGCGGATTCTCTGCGGCATGGGCGATGTTCCATGCGCGCGCGCTGGCCGACGCCGTGGCGCCGCGTCCGCCGCTGCGCCTCGGCGTTGTGAGCGACATCCACATTCGCGACATCGGAAAGACGGGGAACGACTACACCCACGGCTCCACCGGCACGTTCCGCGCCGCGCTCGAGTATTTCCGGGACCGTCGCGTGGACGCGGTCGTGATCGCCGGCGACATGGCGGATACCGGCAGGGTGTCCGAGCTGAAGCTCGTGGGGCGGATATGGAACGAGGTCTTTCCTGGCTGCAAGGGCGCGGATGGCGAGCGGGTCGAGCCGATCTTCGTATACGGCAACCACGATGCCCGTGGATTCCGGGGGTGGCTGAAGGGGGATGTCACCAAGGATCCCGAGAAGCTCGCCGCCGCGCGCAAGGACGCGATAGGCGGCCAGGAGGCCGAGGCGTGGAAGCAGGCGTTCGGCTGGGATTGGAAGGGCGTCTATTCCGTCAAGGTGAAGGGCTACACTTTCCTGTGCGCGCACTGGGGATACGAGAAGGACATCCCGGCGTACGCCGCCGCGCACGCGGCAGAGCTGGGTCTGCACGCGGCGCGTCCCTTCTTCTGCGTGCAGCATCCGCATCCGAAGGGGACGCTCTTCAGCTACTGGGGCAAGGGCGCCGAGGATGGCGGCCAGCTGACGGAATTCCTGAAAGACTATCCGAACGCCGTATCCTTCTCCGGCCATTCGCACATGGGCCTCACCGACGACCGCAGCGTGTGGCAGGGCGCGTTCACGGCGGTCAACACCTGCACCCTTCTGCAGATATCGACCCCGTATCACGGCGAATGGCAGTGCGTGAATTCACGCCGCAGGGGCAACCCGCCACGTCACATGGGGCCTACGAGCCGCAAGGGGCGGCAGGGCATGGTGGTGGACGTCTGGCCGGATCGGCTTGAGATCGAACGGCGCGAGTTCGTGCTGGGCGAGGCCGCGGGGCCTGTGCGCGTGGTGCCGGTGCCCGCGAATCCTGCGAATCCTGAGTATGGATACGCCGCGCAGGCGGCGCGAGCCGGTGCGCCAAGGTTCCCTGTCGGCGCGGCGGTGTCTGCCAGGCGCCAGCGCGGAAAGGACACGAGGGGCAGGCTGGAGGACCAGATAGTCGTGGAGTTCCCGTCCGCCTGCGCCGGCGGCGACAAGGGGCGCGTGCTGCTCTACGACATCGTGGCGACGGTGGAAGGCCGGCAGGTCGGCGCATGGAAGCTGGCGCAGGAGCTACACTTCCATCCGATCGCGCGCATACCTGCGTCCTCGCGCCTGGTGATCGGCGCCGACGAGGTTCCTGCCGCGGGGACCGTGGCGTTCCGCGTGACGCCCGTGGGCTTCTTCCGCCGCGGCGAGCCTATGACGGGAGAGATGCGATGAGGCCGGCCACGATCCTTGCGGCGGCGGTGGCGTTCGGCCTGGCTGTTCCGGACGGCATGGCCGTGCCGCCGCCCATATTGCGCGAGGCGGACGTCGTGGTGGTCGGCGGCACTCTGGACGGCGTGCGCGCCGCCATCGCGGCGAAGGCCGCAGGGGCCTCCGTGTTCCTCGTGGCCCCGCGCGCCTACCTGGGCGAGGACCGGGCCGGGACGTTCCAGCTCGACCGGCTGCCATCCGACGATCCTTCCGACCCGGTGGTCCGCGAGATATTCAATCCGCTCTACGCGAAGCCGATGCCTCTTGCGGCGACATTCGCCACGAACGTAGCGGATGGCGGGCGCATCGTGCTGACGGCCGATCTCGGATCCGTGCAGCCGATCTCTGGAGTGTCCGTGATGGTTCCCGTGCACGTGCGCCAGGATGCCGCGTTCCGCAAAGACGCGCCAGACCTCCATGCGACCGGGCGCGTGGTGATCGAGGTCTCGGACGATGGCATTGCGTGGCGGGCGTTCGCCGACCTGGCGCGCGCCGACAACGCCTACGGGCAGCGCGCGATCAAGTCGCCCTTCGAACTGCGCGCCGAGACGACCTGCCGCCATGTGCGGGCCGTCCAGCACATCGAGGCGGGCTACCCGCGCCAGAAGCCGGGCGAGCTGCGGGTGTTCGCGCCTGTCGGCAGGAAGCTGCGAGACAAGGTGTCGCCGTTCCTGGTGAAGCGCGCTCTGGACAAGTGCCTTCTCGCGGCGGGCGTGCCGTTCCTCACGGGCTATCCCGCCACTGACCTCCTGCGCGACGTGAAGGGGGGCTTTGCAGGCGTAGTGGTGGCCTCTCGCAACGGCTTCCTGTCGATACGCGCCAAGGTCCTTGTAGACGCCACCATGCGCGGACGCCTTGCCGGGCGCGCGGGCGGCAGGCGACGCGCGTTTCCCTCGGGCGGGCTTCCCTGCACGTTCACGGTGCTGAGAGGCAAGGGCGTGATGCACGCATGCGAGCTGACGCTACCGTTCGCAGACGGTTCCGCTTATTCCTTCCTCGCGGCCGAACACATCGCGCGCGACCGCACATGGACCCCGGACCAGACCGACTCCGCCGATCGCATCGCATATGCCACGCCCGATACGTTCACGTCGCTGCCGGACGGTATCTTCGTGGTCGGCCCATGCGCGGAGAAGGGGACGGACGCCGCTGCGGCGGGACGTGCGGCGGCGGCCGCCGCGCGCACACGGCCAATGGCGGCCGAGGTGGCGCAGGCCGAGCCGGAACTTCCCGTCATCGCATCGTACGACGTGGTGGTGGCCGGCGGCGGCACCGGCGGCGCGCCGGCCGGCATCGCCGCCGCGCGGCAGGGCGCGAAGACGCTGGTGCTGGAGTTTCTCGACCGTCTCGGCGGGCAGACGACCGAAGGCAGCATCACCTGGTACTACTTCGGGAACTGCGTGGGATTCACGAAGGAGGTCGACGCCGGACGCGATTCCACCGGCATGGTGCGGTCCGCCGCCAAGGGCGAGTGGTTCCGCCGGGCGATCCGGGAGGCGGGCGGAGACGTATGGCTCGGCTCGTTCGCCGCCGGGGTGGAGACGAAGGAGGGCCGCGTCACGGCCGTGGTGGCGGTTCTGCCCGACGGCACGTGCGGGCGCGTCCTCTGCAAGACGGCCATCGACGCCACCGGCAACGCGGACCTTGCCGCATCCGCCGGCTGCGAGACGGAGTTCATCACCGCGGACGAGCTTTCCGTGCAGGGCGTGGGACTCTCGGCGCAGTCGAAGACGGGCGGCGGGACCAATTCGGACATCGGCTTCCTGAACGACGCCGACGCGGAGGACCTGTGGTTCTTCGCCCTGCGCTCGCGCCTCAGCCTGCCGGACGACACGTGGGACCAGGCGCAGGTGCCCGGCTCGCGCGAACGCCGCCGGCTGAAAGGCGAGTTCTACGTCACGCCGTCCGACGTGATGCTGGAGCGCACGTATCCCGACACCATCTGCCGCACCTACTCGAACTTCGACACGCACGGCCAGACGCGCGACCCGCAGTTCTTCATCAAGGATCCGCCGCATGCGCCGATGTACGTGAACCTGCCGTACCGCGCGCTGTTGCCAAGGCGGCTCGACGGCCTCCTGGTAGTCGGCCTCGGCATGAGCGCGCATCGCGACGCGATGCCGATCCTGCGCATGGAGCCGGACGTGCAGAACCAGGGATACGCCGCAGGCGTGGCGTCGGCGATGGCCGTGGCCGCCGGCGTGCCGGTCAGGTCGATAAACGTGAAGGACCTGCAGCGCCATCTCGCCGACAAGGGCATAATACCGTTCGAGACCCTGGACATGGGCGACTCGTTCCCGCCGAAGGACGGCGATTTCGACCGGGCGGTGCGCACGCTGCCGAAGGACTACGAGGGGCTGGCCGTGCTCATGAGCGACACGGCGCGCGCAATCCCGCGCCTGAAGGATGCGTGGCGCGAGGCGCGCTCGCCGGACGCGAAGCTCGTCTATGCGCACGTGCTGGGCATGATGGGCGACCGTACCGGCGAGGCGACGCTGCTTGCGAAGTTCGAGTCCGCCGGGTGGGACAGGGGCTGGAACTACCGCGGCATGAGCCAGTTCATGCGGAGCGTCAGCTGGACCGACAGCTACGCGATCGCGCTCGGGCGCGCCCGCTCGAAGGCGGCGAGGCCCGCGCTCGACGCGAAGGCGGCGGCGCTCGCCGCCGACATGCACTATTCCCACTTCCGCGCCCTGGCGCTCGCGTACGAGGGCATCGGCGATCCGGCCGGCGTGCCGCACCTTGCGCGCCTCCTGCGCCTGCCGGGCGTTGGCGGGCACGCCCTGCGCGCCGGCGGCGCCATACCGCCGGTCCGCAACTACTCGAACCGCGAGGGCGACCGCGAGCGGACGCGCGTGCTGAAGGAGCTGTGCCTGGCGCGGGCGATCTACAACCTCGGCGACACGGCTGACGGCCTCGGCCGCCGGACGCTGGAGGCGTATGCGGCCGATCCGCGCCGTGCCTACGCCGAACACGCGCGCCTCGTGCTGGCGCGGGTACGATCCGCGGGCGCATCTCCGTAATTCACCCATGCGTATTGAGTTTTGGAAACAACCAGAACAACTGGTAAAAACAACTTTGAGAGAGGTGCGCGGGCTAACTCGCCCGCGCTTTTTCTGCCTTCTGCATATCGTCTTCGATGGATTTT
>JAFXTB010000100.1 GCA_017525225.1 Kiritimatiellia bacterium | reverse complement strand
TGGGGCGAAATGTCGCTTGGGCAGTCGCTGACCGCCGACGAACCGTTCTATCTGCCTGGCGTGGGCGCGGGGTGGTCGGTATCCGGCCTTCCGACAGGACTCAAGTATACGGCGAAACTGTTGACCGAAAAGTGGAAGTCCGGCAATAAGACGATGACAGTCACGAAGGCGCTGCCGTACTCGGTCTATGGCAAGACGACGAAGGCGGGACTCTTCACGATTACGGCGAAGAAGAAGGTGGGCGCGTATTACGAGACGATGTAAGCCGCCGCAAAGGTTGAGACGGAAAATCAAGATTTCAAGAATAAGGAAAGACCCCTGCAATGCGCTTGCAGGGGTCTTTCCTACGTTATGCCTCTCACACGCATGGTCTTGCCGTGGAGGTCCTGGCGGGGAAATTGTTGCCGTCAACAGTGGGTAGCGACGAGGGTCACTCCTCGCACTGCGCCAGTATCGCGTCTGCCGTAGCGTCATCGACACCAAGCACTTGTTTTGCCGCCGTGAAATACTGCATGAAAAGCGGGTGGTCTGTCCGCAAATCGTTTGCGATGAGAAACGCCGTGTATGCGTTGACCCCGTTTATCGTCTGCGACTTTAGCCACGTTTCCAGTGCGTCCCATTTGCCCATTTGCGCGATGGCCGCATACAGCTTTAGCCGTGAATAGCGCGTAGGCTGTATCGTTCCATCGACGTGCCGCACCGCGTTTGTCTCGCTCCACGTTTTGCCGCCCTGCGTGAACGTGTAAACAACATTCGCGCCTATCACCTCGCGGCTTATCTGCCGTTTGGTCTTGATGAATGATTCCAGCCTCGACACCGTGGCCGGATCGAGTGTCTTTGGCGTTGCCGCCGTAGTTAGCGTGGCCACAAGCACTGTTGTGACGGCGCAGAAGATTTTCAGCATGTTTTTCATTTCGATTCCTTTCGGTCAAACTCCCTGATAACTCGCCCAAACACGATAGACAGGGTACGCCATTCTGGATCGCTCCTAGCCGAGGCGTCACAACAGTTCATTATACGAGCACTGTACATCCTTCGCAGCGCGTCGAGTAGCGCGAGGAAATGCGGCTCGTCCATCGTATCTGCTTCATAGAGACCCTTTTCGACCATCTTGTCTAGCATGGCCTGCTTTTCTGCATCTGTTATCTCGCTATTCATCCTCTTCTTGCTCCGTTGGTTTGATGTTCATTAGTTCACCGTTGACAAATTCCCAGTCGTTCGTGCCGTCGGTTAGCGTCGCCGTGATCGACGGTCTGCCGTTGTACGTTGTCTGCACCTTTCCCCAGCTTATGCCGGTCTCCGGGTTTCCGAAGTTGCCGACACGTTTCAGGTTCATCACCGCGCCGACATATTCCGGCGGTCTCTCGACGAAAAGCAGATGGCAATTATCGTACGTATAACCGCCTTTAACGACCGTGTAAACGTTCGTCCAATTTGCCGCCGTCCCTGCCGGTTTCCACGTTCCGGCAACGCGCTTCGTTTCGCCGCCGCATGTGTACGGTACTTCGACCGTCGGCTTTGGCAGTTCGTGGTTGAAGTACACCCACAAGAGATCATAGCCGGTTACGCTGTCGTAATGGTTTGAAACGACGTAGATATCGATTGCCGCCCGGCTCTGCGTGGGATCGTACGGAATCTCAACCGCCAGATACGCGCCGTTCGTGGGAGCGTTTGCCCATGCCGCCTGCAGCGACTCCACGCCGTTGGAAAATCCCTGCTTCCAAGCCTCGGCAACCTCGTTCGCGCCAGCGACCGTGACTTGCTCCGCAATCAGCTGCGCCAACTGCGCGAATACCCGCTTACGATCCATCAGGTGATAGCCTGTCGAATCGTGCCGCTGGCTGATACGTTCCTTTACTCTCGCCGGAGCCGTATGCACCGTCGAATAATATACAACGTTCGTGCTGCCCCTGTCCGCACCAAGCTGCGCAAATACCGTCGCTGCGCAAACTGCCGCCCATGCCAAAACTGCCGCCCTCATTGCGGCACCTCCAGCTTAAGCCGCCACCTCGTGACGAATCCCACGAACCATCCTTGAACTCTCATCGTGCCACTTCTGCCGCCCTCTGGCGATAGCTGCTGTTCTGCCGCCGTACCAAATGCCGCCGTACCTTTGCCGTATTCAAGAATCACCATCGAACCTTCTGCAATCTGAACATCGTCGGCAATGTGCCAATCTACTTCAACACCCTGTCCCGTGCCGCGCCATGCATCGAGAAAGATTCCGTCGGCAACAACAATCTCAACCGGCGGCGGATTGTCGCCAAACCAGTACATTGCTTTCGGTGTAAATTCTTCCTCGGCTTTACTCCACGCATTGCTGTATAACCCGCCCACTGCTCCCGAATACTCATGCGTGAAACCGTCTGCCGTCGCAAGCGTCCAATTGTTGCTTATCGAATCGCGGTAATACATCGGCTGTGCGCTTGCGCCCGTTGACGTTGCCGATATGCGCGTGACGCCGTTCGTGTTTATCGCGATGACTGCTTGCAGCGTGATTCCATCGTCGGCGGAACTGCGCGGCTTAATCTCCATCTTGGATCCGCCGTAAATCGTCCCCAAAACTGCCGCCGCAATCAGTATCGCGCCTTGCGTCCATCCGATGCGCTTCCAAACATCGACCATGCGGCGCGTCATGCCCCGCACAAGCGCAATGCCGCCGCACACCGTGAGCAACAGCCCCAGTCCAGCCACGGCAAGCCCGGCAAGCGCGAATGCGATCTTATGTAGTATCGCTTCCATCAGTCCTCCTTGCGGTATGCTATTCCGTTGACGAATTCGACCTTGTTTGTGCCGATCTGCATTTCGCCGTTGAATCCGCCGGCCGCGCCCGGAAACTCCATTACCATTCCGTCGCCTGATATCGCGTCGTTCGGGACTCGCACGAAGATAAAGCCCGTGTTTCTGTTCGGCAGCCATACGTCCATCAGATACACATTGTTGTACGTATTGCCGCCCCCGTCCGTCCACGGTCCCGGCTGCAGCACAGGCGTACCGACAAGCACGGGATTCAGGTTATCCCATTCGGCCTTGCCGGTCATGTTTGTGCTGTAAGCCACATCAGGCTGAACGCCTTGCAAGGCTTCCGTGAACGCAAGCCCCATTTCGTAGCGGCGGCATTCGATCACAGCCTCGCCGACCGTCTTTGATTCGACGTCGGTAGTCATGTTGAACCGGCACACCGCGCATTTCGCGTCATCGCCGAAAGCGACCGCCGCCTCGAACCCCACGACATCCACGCCGTAGAACACTATCGGCCTCGTCGACATCGATTGCGCGACAGCAGTAAGCAGCCGTATCGCGGTCTGATAGCCGTCCTCTACCGCCGCCATTTTCGCCACGACTATCTCATTCGACGCCGCCACGGCGGCCATCTGCGCTTGCGTGACCAGCGCGTTGGTCGGCGATACGTTGCCGTACTCATCGACCGTCAACACTGTATTTGTCATTGACGCAAGCGCAGATGCCGCCAGCATCGTTGTTATTAGCGATATAAATCTCATTTGCCGCCGCCTTTCAAAACTTCCTGTCTCGCCCTGCGAATATCGCGAACTCTGGTAATGCCTTTGTTCCGCGAATCTGCTGCACCTTTTGCCGCCGCCTTTGCGCGTCCCCTTATCTGCTGCGCTCTCGCCAGCCGGTTGGTGTGACTCTGCCAGACTGTCTCGACGATATCGGTAGCCGTGTTCCATGCTTCCGCCGAAACCCTCACGTTGCCGCAATCGATTGCTATTCCTCTCAACTGCTGCACCGCGTGGAAATGCTCGCACTTCTCGGCAATCGTCTGCCGGTCACGCAGGCCTGCCCATGTTGTCAGGCAACACGCCAAACCTACACCTATAAACACGCAACATATTGACGCAAGCTTGCTCATCGGTTGGCCTCCCTCCATGCTTTCAATGCCGCCGCGTTCGCCGGGTTTGTGAGATCGATGTTTGTCACGGCAATGTATTCGTCATGCCCTTGCCGTATCTTGTGCCAGTACAAAATGCTCTCCGTCGCATCCCACATGAGATCATGCACATCGTACACCGCCCGGGCGGCGGTATCCGGGATCGAGTTGGTGAGCGGCGGGAGGTCGATAAGCCTGGCGAGGCCGAGGGAGTTTGCGCTGATCCTATTACGGCGAAATACGACAGGATTGTATTTCTGGTGGTTTGAATACCATGCGTCTATCATATAGACCAGGTTTGTAGCTCCTGGGTCTGTACTCCCAGGCGTCTGCGGTTCGCAATCCACAAAGTATTCACCATCCCAATCCATATCCATATACAACATAATCCTCGGCCAACCATCGTTCCAGACGATTTCTGAATGTCCGAAATCGCTCGGATTTGCGATCGGCACATTGTTTGTCGAATAGATAACCCATTCGGAATAGTTGGTCACTAGACTTGTGACTATTTTTTTCACCTCGGGAGCCGTGGTGCGCATCTTGATTTCTGGCATTATCGCATTGGTTATCTCTCGCGAATCACGAAGCCGTGCGAGCCCAAGTGCATTGTACGTGACGTCCGTTCGCTGCGCTACAAGGGGACCATGTCCCCACATCCACGGGTATTCCAGCCGGGTTGCATCTTTGTTGGTGTATGCAGGCGGATAGGGTTCCTGCATGACGAAATCCTGCCCTCCTATGTAAAAATACGATGGCGACCATGTCTCCCCGCCCCAGGTGATATCGATCGGGAAATTGGTTTCAATCCCCATCATGGAAACAACCGTCCATCTGGGTACAGAAACCTCGTTGGTGACGATGGCCTGCACGTCGTTGGTGGTCATGGTCTGCGGCGGGGTTTCGGCCTTCGCCCATGCGGGGACGGTGGGATCGGATTCGGCGTACACAAGGTTGGTTGTGGCGAGCCAAGTTGAAAAGACGGGGTCGCTCTCCTCGAAGGTGGCCTGTTCCGGCGGCGGGAGGACGTTGGGCGCGAAGCCGGGCGAATGCCTCAGGCGCAGCACCGCCGAGGCGTAGGCGTTGGACGGCGCGCCGAAGAAGAGCGCCAGCCTGTCGGCGCCCGGGTCGGCGGACGGCGGAAAGGTGGCGGAGAGGACATTTGAGGAAACAGACGCCGGGACGCTCCACCATGCGGCGGCCATGCCGTTGGTCTGATACCAGAGGCGGATGTCGGCCGCCTGGCCGAACGGCAGTTCGCCGAAGCCGGAGAAAACGCAGCGGAACTCCAGCGTCTCGCCGTGGTGCCGGTCGAAGGCGACGGGCGCGGGATTGCGCGGCGTGGCCGTCCAGGCGAGCGGGACGGAGGCGCGGAGGCATGCGGCAAGCGCTATTGCAATGGTTGTGAACAGGTGTTTCATAGGCTTTGCATATCCTTTCATCGGGGTTGTCACGAGGGCGTGGTTACGGTCAAGGTCACACCGGCGTCGAGAGTGTTCGTAGGAAAGCGCGAAGTCTCCACCTTGTCGCCTATCAGGAAGGCGTCAGAACGGTTCGAGCGACCGGCTATCTCGTAGGAGCCTGAATCGGTGTTGACGTTTGATATCTCCATGGATTCGACACTTGTCATTGGCGGCCTCTAGGCATCGTTGAACTTCGCAGAATTGCACGAAAACACGAGATCGGCGCGGTAGAACCAGGCGGTGTACGAAACGCCGCCGCTTGCCAGTCCATGGTTACCTCCATTAGAAAACCCATTCGCACGGCGAAAATGTAATACGCCCCAGAGCGTGCCGGGGTTCTTGTTCAGGACGGCAAGGTTGTCGGCATTAGAGAATTGGAAATCATGGTGGTACAGCGTAGGCTCGTCGCCCGAAAAGGTGGTGCCGGTCGCCGTGCGCTTGTTGGCCGTCCATACAGGCATGGAAACGCAATCGTCCCCGTGGTACGGGTTGTAGCAGACCGAGTGATAATTGTAGACAGTCTCGCTGTTGACGGTCTCCCCGTTGTTTGCGTTCCCAAGGAACTCCCAGGAATCGTACCCGGCGGCGACATCTGCGGCCAGCGTCGGCAGCTCGGTGGCCAGACGGCAGCATAGCTGGCTTGCGCCGCTCGCTATCCCCATATGATGCAGACGGCAGTGGTACGCGCCGCTGTCGCTACTCGGTAGGATA
Source organism: Kiritimatiellia bacterium (assembly GCA_017525225.1). Taxonomy (GTDB): domain Bacteria; phylum Verrucomicrobiota; class Kiritimatiellia; order RFP12; family UBA1067; genus RGIG6720. The sequence continues at coordinate 14,267 of JAFXTB010000100.1, read as the reverse complement.
GGCTCTCTTGAATCAGTCTGCATCACTAGCGACGGCACGTAGACGCGCAACTTCGCCGTGTACGAGGTCATCTTAGAGAAATGCAGATGGTGCAGATTGAACTTGTACGCCACTATGGAGTGCACATATTCGCTCCGTGCACCGTTGGATGCGATCCCGTTGCGTTTGGAGTATGGGCCATTCATGCCGCGGATGAACGCATTGACGCCGGGATGGTAGCCGGTGCGCCACGAAAGTCCGTTCATACGGGTGGCGACGGCGTTTATCAGCGGCATCGTGTCGTTGTACACGTTCGTGCCACCCTGCGTGCCGGGGTACTGCTCAATTCCTGTAGCCATGCACGCCGCCCAGCGCGCGGCCTTCGGGGTAGCGAAGAACTCCTTGTTAGTCCATTTCGACGCCTGCTGCACCACCGCGAGATGGGTGTCGTCGGTGTCTGAGAGCGCGACCGATGCAAGGCGGTCGTTCGCCGCCGTGCCCGTGTTGTCGGCTGTAAGATGTATCGCCATGCCGTATCAGCTCCATGTCACCTTGGTCGGCGTATCGACCGGCTTGATGGATTCACCCGTGATCTTGTACAGCCTTCCGTACTTGTCGAAGGTGAGCGTGCTGTAGAACGAAATGAGGCTGGTGCCGGTCCACACGACGCGAGTGACTACGGGCAGCTTGAATCCCTTGCCGTCCCCTACGGTATGGGTGTTGCCTTGCGCTTGTTCTGAGGAACTGTCTCCCGCAACGAGAGGCGTCGGGTTGGATGGATTCTCGGCCGGCCTGTCGGCATCCTCCCATGATACCGTAGTGCCGCTCTTCTTTACGGACAGCACCTTGTCGTTGGACGGGTTGTTTGCCAGCAGGGCAACCACATTATTAAGGGCGCCAGATGAGTTCGTACCTACGAGGACGCCGGACTTAGTCGCCCCGCTCGCCCATTCCGCGTAGTTGCTCAGATCCGGCGTCGTAGAGCCGCCGCCTACGAACTGGGCGAGCCATTCGGTATCAACACCTATCCTCCACGGAGTGTCCATGGACGGCTGCTGCGGCATATCCATCTCTATGCCGTTACCGGCGCAGACGTGGTTCAGGATCGCCGCGATGAGGTTCATCTGCCGCGCGGACGGCAGAACCTTCTTGCCCTTGTACCTACCGAACAGGTTCCACATGCCCCTCTCCTCCTATGACGAACTCATGGTCTCCCACGATACCCTGACGTCGCCGTTCGTGACGGGCGTCCCCGCGGTACACGAGATATCGCCGCTCGTCTGCTGCGCGATCGTCGTCTCGGTCACGGTGAGCTTGTAGCCGCCGGCGTCGTTCGAGCGCGAGATGGCGGCCGTGCGCTCGGTGCCGATCAGCATAGGCACTTTCGCCCACGACGAACCGCACGTGGTCTTGAGCGCGACCTTCGTGCCGTGCTGCACGTCAGTCTTCAGAGCTACCGCCGTGTCGTACGTCAGTGCACGGTACTCCGTGACCTTGACGTGCTGCGTGGCGTAGATCTTACAGACGAGGTTCCCGATGTCGTAGACGGCGGCGATGATGTCGTTGTTGGTGTCGGAGACGACGACCACGGCCTCGGGGTGCGCGGACGTAAAACTCGAAATAGTCGAATATCCCGATAACCAGGCCATCACTCTCCCCCTTCCGTGAACACCGCTTCTATGCTTTCAAGCGCCTTGGCGCTGCGGGCCGTGTTCTCGGCGGTCTCGAGGACGGCCTTCTGCGCGGCGGTCTCCTCCTCCTTCGCGAGCGCCACGCGCCGCACGGCCTCCTGGTCCACGCTGAGGTTCTTCGCCGTACGCCAGTCGCGCCGGAATGACAGCTTCTCGAAGTCCTTCTCGTACTGCTGCCTGGCTGCGGCGTCCGCCTTCTCCTCCTCCAGCTGCGCCTTCATCGAATCCTTGTCGCGGTACCATCCCCATGCCTGCGAGACCGCAGCCTTGGCGGCGGCAAGCCGCGCGTTGGCGGCAGCCTCGGCGTCTTTTGCGATCTGGTAGGCGGCGGAGGCGTCCGCCTTCTGCTTCTTGATGCGTTCGCGCTCCTCCTCGGCCTTCTTGGTCTCGCGGGTCTTGGCCTCCTCCACGCGGCGCTGCTCCTCGGCGGCGGCGCGCTCCTTGTCCTCCTTGTCCTTCATCTCCGAGAAGCGCTTGAAGGCGGTACCGCCGACATCCACCTCGTCGGGGGCGTCGCGGCCCATCTCCTTTAGCCATTCGCGGTACTGCTTCGTACGGAGCTTGACGTTCTCCTTCTTGGCCTTGTCGTCCTTCTTCTTCCAGACGTCGAACTTGTCGGTGGAGCCGCTGGCCTTCCAGCGGGCGTAGTCGTCGAGGGTCTTTTCCGTCTTCTCGTCGGCCTTCTCCTCCTTCCTGGTGACGTCCTTTGTGGCGAGTTCGTAGTAGGTCTTTGTCTCTTCCTGGTCGAGCAGCTTGCGGTTGCGGCGCTCCGCCTCGAGTTCGGTTTCGAGTTTCTGTATCTCCTGCTCGGTGGTCTTCGCCTCGGCCCAGGCGTTCTGCGCCAGCTCGCCCTGTTCGGCGGACTTGTCCGCAGCGGTGCGGCCGCCGGTGAACCAGTTCTTGATGTTGTCCCACACGCCTATGTTCTGCGCGTTGGCGGCGGACCTGGCGGTCATCTTCGTGGCGGTGCGCGTGGCGTCCTCCCTCGTCTGGCGCAGGTTGGCCAGGCGCGCCTCGAGGTCGGCTATCTTGTCGTCGCTGCGGTCGCGGGCCGCCTGGCGCTTGGCGGCGTCGTTCTCCTCGCTTGACGCCTCCTTCAGTATGCGGTACTTCTCCTCGATCTTCCTGCGCTCCTCGTCGGTCTTCGCGAGCGAGAGGTCCAGCGCCTTGTTGTAGTCGTCCTGGGCGTCCTTGAGCGCCTTGATGGCGTCGAGCTGCCGCACCAGGGCGTCGGAGGCCGCCTCCTGCTTCGCCTTCGTCGCGTCGAGCGCGGCGTTGAAGGCCTCGGCCTGCTTCTTGCTGGATTCGAGGCCGGATTTGATGTTGTCGAACTGTATCTTCTCCGCACGCTCCTTCGCGGCGGAGAGCCAGGTGGCGAGCGCCTTGACGAAGCCCACGGCCGCGGCTATGATCGCCGCGTACGGACCGAACTTCATCATGGCCGAGTTGAGCGCCTTCGTCCCTGCCACGGCTGTCGCGAGCGACTTCGCCACGGCGCTCCAGCTGCCGCTGGCGGCGGCGCCGAGCGCCTGCATCATGCCCTTCGACTTCTGCAGCTGCTTCTGGTTCTGCTCGCTCTCCGCCTTGCGCTCCTTCGCGGCCGCCTTCTCCTTCTCGCGCATCTCGTCGATGCGCTTCATCACGGAGTCGGTCGCCTGGGCGGTCTTGTCCTGGGCGGTGATCTCGTAGCTGACATCCTGCTTAACGGTCGCCATCCTTCGCCTCCCTGGTTTCCTTCACGCGCCTGGCTATCTTGACCTTGAGGCGCTGGCGCGCGGCGACGGCCTCGTCGAGCTCGTCCAGCATCTCGCGCACCGGGGCGTGCCTGCCGCCGCCGTACGCGCGGGCGAATGTCGAGAGGTCCGTGTAGCACTTCATGGCGTAGGCGCTGGACCGCTTCCATATCCATTCGCTCGCGGGGATGCCCGTCTGCGATTCGAGGCGGGCGGCGATGTTGGCCCAGCCCGCCGCGGCGTCGCTGATGTCGGCGTCGGAGGGCGAGGAGTTCCGCATTCCCAGCGCCTTCTCGATCGCGCGGTCCACCTCCTGCGGCGTGGCGGCGATGGAAAGCGCGGCCCTGGTCGCCGCGCGGCGTATCTTCGAAGGCGTGTCGAGGTCGCGGAAAGCCTCCGGCTCGCGGGCGTGGACGAGCGCGTATATGAGACAGGCGCGGTACTGCGCGGACTCGGCCATGAGAGGCCCTGCGACCTCCTCCAGCCAGGCGGCCGCGCCGATGGTCGGCCGCCAGAACCACACGCCGTCGCAGACTCGTACGGGGACCCCGGCGGCGTCCGCGTCGGCGTCGCGCCACGGGTTGGCCTCGCGGTCGCACGCGCGAACGAGCGCGGCGATCTCGCCGGGCTCCATGTCGGCGAGCTTCACGCCCAGGCGGCCATCAAGGTCCGCGAGGGCGCCCGCGAAGATCCTGTCGGCGCGCGGGGTCATCAGCCATTGCTCTGCGCCACGTAGTGCGCGACGTGGTGGATGTAGTTGACGTTGCCGGTGGTGGCGCCGGTGTTTGAAGGTGTGACGCCATCGCCCGTGCGCGTCCATCCGCTCGTGACCGTGAGGTCGTCGTCCGTCCAGTTGCCCGTGAGGTTGGCGGAGATCGTCTCCACGCCGTCGTAGTTGTCGCCCGCGAGCTCGTTGCCGCTGCGCCCCAGCTCGTCGACATGGCTGCATTCGAGGGTGTAGGTGGCGTCACGCCAGTCCACCACCGCACCGTCGGCGAGCTTCACGCCGCCGAGATCGGCCGGCACGCCGAAGGCCACGGCCTTGATCGTGACGCTCGCGGCGTACTCGCGGCAGTCGTGGCCGCCCGTCGCGCCGTGCGCCGTGCCGGCGTCGTGCTTGTGCGCGTTGGCCGTCAGTTTCGGCCGCAGCTGCGCGCGGTCCCATCCGATCTGGATGCTGTCCAGGTGCCAGCCGCCGCTGCTCGAGATCTGTCCCACGTTGGGGATCGGCAGGTCTTCGCCGACTTCCACGCTGTCTGCCAGGAGGAACGTCCACGAGCCCTCCGTCTTCGGATTGTTCGTCCCGTTCGCGATCTCGTCGCCGTCCGCGCCAAGCTCGTTCGCGTAGTCCTTGTTGCCCCGCGTGCCGCCGGGCTGCTGGTAGGTCCAGCCCGAGAAGCTGAACGGAGAGGAAGACGTGAAGAATTCTATTGTTCCGTGTGCCATGTTGTTTTCCTTTCGTTAGGTTTGCGGCGTCGAACCCGGCATGGTGCGCCCGGCCAGGTGCAGCGTCGCTTCGTCCTCTATCTGCGCGACGACTTCCGCCAGCGTGCAGTAGAAAGTTGTATCCGTCCCCTTTACCGGGCACGTGAAGGTGTCGCCGAGTTCGGGGATGTCGTCCGTGAGGCTGGCGGGCATTACGACCGTGAGATCCACCGTCGTATGCCGGTTCCTGACGCCGAGCCAGACATCCTCGCCGCGCGAGTTGGTCTCGAACACGGGCGACCCGCCGCGTCCCACGCGCTTCGTACGTATCTCGCCGTAGGCCGTGCCGCCGTCGATGCCCCACGCCACGGCATCGCCCTCGCCCACGCTCTGCTCCAGGTGCAGATCCACGAACACCACGTTCTCGTCCGGCTCGTCGGCGCGGCGGAGTCCGTCGTAGACGATGCGGCCGTATTCGCCCGGCCTGGTGTGGTGGAGACCGGTCGCTATGGTCTCGGCGGCGTCCTGGGCGGTGAGCGCGCCAGGGCGTTTGCGGTTGACGGCGGGCTTTTCGGATACGCGCACCTCCAGCGCGAGAGTGCCGGTGAGGCTTGCGCCCGTGCCGCTGCGCCGCGTGTGCGCGGTCGCGGCGACGACCGCCGCCACGCCCGTCCCGGCGATGGCCTTGGCGACCTCGACGTCTACCACGCCGCGGTCCTCCACGATCACGCGCACGTTGCCGGCATCCGATACCGGCTGCAGCGACCGTATCGCCTCCGCGACCGCGTCGCAAACGTCTCTCAAGATAAATTCGCTCATCCCGCTGCCCTGCAAACCTTTCTGCAAACGCGTACTATCTCCTTCTCCATGGCCTCGCGGGTGGTGTTCTCCACGGCGCCATCTGACGGCAGCAACCCGCGGTCCATCGGGACCGTGACCCGTTCCTTCAGCACATAGAGTATGCGCGTATCCCTCTCCTTGCGTCCGAAAAGGAGATGCCTGGCCTTTTCGCTGCCCTTGCCCCGGAAGAGCCTCCAGCCGAGCGCCTGCATCTCGGCGGCGCGGTGGCCGTAGGAGATACCGCCCGCGCCGCGGGCCGGGATGGTGAGCATGTCGGCCGTCCTCGGGGTTATGGTCAGATCCTGGAACGCGCGGGATATGCCGGGGATGGGAACCTCCACGACGCCGTATGTAGGCGTGGCATGGGCGGTGACGAGCCGCGCGCCCTTTGTGAGATGGCCGGTGCGCCGTCCACCCAGGATGGTCGCCCACACGTGGCGCGTGGGTGCCGCCGCGCGGATGTGCCGCTGCACGAGGATGCGCAGGGCATTCGCCGCCACGGAAAACAGCTCGCGGCGGCCTTCGGAGCCCACGATGGAAAGTATGTCGCGGGCGAGGCCGTCCGCGTTGAAGCGCACCTTCAGCTCCATTGCAGACCCTCCGCGACATCGTTCAAATCGAATCCTAGGCGCTTGACGGCGTCCGCGATCTCGCGTTCGCCCGGGGAGAGCGAGACGGCGCGCGGCGCTTCCGCGCCATCCGTGGAAAGCCCAAGGGCTTCGCACTCTTCTGCGTCCACGTCTTCCCAGCCCATGCCGCTACCGTAGGCGAACGGCGGGTAGGGATTGCCGAGGGTGTCGCGATAGCCGCCCGCGCCGTCGCCCAGGGCCTGCCAGATCGGCGAGTCTTTAAGGGCTATGAAACGGTCCTGCAAGGCGCCTTCAAAGCCGCATGAAGCGCCAGCGGCGGCCCAGCGCTCGGGCCAGTCCTGGCGCGGCATTCCGCGCCCTTCGAGGCGGGTGAGCCGCCACGCGGGCCACATTTCCACCACGGCGCCGGTCTGCGCTTCGAGCGTGGCGACGCTCGCCGCCATCTGCGACTGGGTGTCGATGATGAGATTGAGCCGCGCGATGCTCGCCGGGTTGCTGAGGCCGCCTTCGTCGAGCGGGCTGTGGCCCATCTCGGCGAGCTGCGTCATCAGCTGGGCGCGTGCGTCCGCGCGGTTGATGTCGCCGCCCACGACGGCGGTGCACACGTCGCGGACGCGGGCCAGATACCTCGCCGACGTCATGCGCGCCGAGAAGACGCTGCGGCGGAGGATGTCGCGGGCGATGCGCTCGCGAATCTCCGCGCTCCCCAGGCTGGTGGGCAGCAGCTCCTTGATGCGTATGACGTCGGCGGGGGACATGGTTTACAGCCCCTCAAGCTTTTGGGCGGACACGCGCGGGCGCGTCTCCGCAACTACCTCGATGGCCGGGCCGCTCGTAGCTTCCGTGCCGTCGCTGCCGTATGATTCCGGCGTGATCTCGCCGGCGGCGATCTTCGCGAAGTAAGCCTCCGCGCTCTCGCGGGCCTTCTGGCGCGGCTCGCTCACGGGGAGCGAGAAGCGCTTGAGAAGGTCAACCACGAGGTAGTCCATCGCCTTCGAGACCGTGCCGGACGGAATCTCGAACGGCACGGGCGACATGCGCACCTTGCCGTTCGAGCGAAGCGCGTCCCGCACATAGTCGCACGTGCGCTCGACGAGCCGCCGGACCACGTCCGCCGAAAAGCCGGCGGACGCGGCGTAGGCGTCCGTCTCCTCCTGGGATAGGGTCGCCGCGATGTCGTCCGTGTCGGGTACGCGCCACATGGCTTAGGACACCGTGATCTTGCCGATGCCGAGGGAGGACGTGATCGCGATCAGCGACTGGTGCGCCACCGTGATGTCGATGAACGCGGCCTTCTCCTCGCGGAACACCGCGAAGTCCTGGCCGTTCACCTTCGTGACGAAGCGCTTGATGTTCGACGGGTCGTCCTTCACGCCGCTCGTCTGCGCGTTGAAGAGCAGCACCAGGTTGTTCGAGAGCAGCGTGGACTTGCCGCTCGCGCCCTGGTAGCGCTCGTTGCAGACGTTGACCGAATCGACGGCGGCGAGGCCGGCGACCTGCTCGGGCGTGAGCAGCGCGGAAGCCGCGACGCTGCTGTTCGACGCAGCGCGGAGCGTCGTGAAACGCTTGATCCAGGCGGTCGAGCCGAACCAGATGCGGTTCGGAAGGAGCCCCGCGTCGTCCGCAAGCGTCTGGAGGTGCAGCAGCAGGTCGGAGTCCGCGTCGCGCGCGCTGTCGCCCGTGCCCCAGGTCTTGGAGATGGCGTTGCCGCCGGTCGCCGCGCCGGAGAGGCCCGTGAACGCGCGGACGATCTCGCCGCGGAGAAGGAGCGTCTTCACGTAGGCGACGGCGTCCTGCTCGGCCTGCGGGTTGTCGTTGAGCTCGTCGCGATCGATGCGAATGGTGAGACCCTTCGAGACCGTGTGCTGGTCGACGGTCGTGCCCTGCACGGTCACGAGCTTGAAGTCGGCGCCGATCGCGCGCACGTCCTCGTCGTTCTCGACGGAGGCGAACGCCTTGGCGTTGTCCATCTTCTTGAACGAGAAGCGCTTCGGGACGACGATCGGCTCGCCGGTGAGCGCGCGAAGCGTAGCCTCGAGCTTGCCGTCAGGCGACTTCCAGCCGACGGAGTACTGTGTGAGCGCCTCGGAGAGGAACTGGTTGTCGACCGCGCCCTCGTTGGCGAGGAACACCTGGCCGACTTTCGCCTCTGCGCCAGACGCGAGAATGTTGAACGGATTCGAGTTCATTTGCTTTTGCCTTTCTTTTTTCTTTTCAGGTCAGCTGGTTTCTTTTCAGGTTAGCTGATCTTGGTGACTGCCGGGAGGCCGACCATGCACTCGATGAGGTCGCCGCTCGAGGTGGCGGCCTCAAGCGCGTAGCCGTACTGCAACGTGCCGGCCGTGGAGACGGTCGTGCCGAGGCACGAGACAGAGCCGCCCTGCGCGACTGCTCCGCCCGCCTTGACGATGACGGTGTCGCCGCTCGTGAGCAGCTGCACCGGGATGAGGTCGCCGCTCGCGGCGGCGCTGTCGAGGGCGACGCCGATGCACACGTCGGTGGCGGCGGCGGCCTTCACTACCTTGCCGGTCGAGAACTTGACGAACTCGCCCCGGGCGATTGCGGCACCGGCCGTGAATGTGGCCTTGCCATTCTGGTGGATTCCGTTCATTGGATTTTGCCTTTCTTGTTGTTTACTTGACTTCGGGATGTTCCTTCATCACCTCGGCGAACGCCGCCGTGTAGGTCATGCCGGGACGCTTCGCCATGCGCTCGTTCGCGAGGGCGACGAGATCGACCGCGCCGGACTTTCCGGGCGTCTGCTTCACCGCGCTCTCGGTCTTGAGCGGCTTCTCGTTCGCCAGGGCGGCCCTGCCTGCGGCAAAGTCGTCCGTGAGGCGCTTTTCCCACGCGGCGCGTCCGGCCACGCTGATGCGGCCTTCGGCGATCGCCTGGTCCAGGAGCAGGGAGCGGTGCGCGGCGCGCTCGTTGGCGAGCTCCGCCTTCGCCTCGTCCTTCTCAGTCTCGGCCTGCGCCTTTTCGGCTTCGGCCGCTTCGGCCTTCGTGCGCTCGGTGGCGAGTTCCTCAACCGCCTGGGCGCCGGCCTTGATCGCGGTCAGGATGTCCTCGTCCGTGGCGTCTTCGCCCAGGCCGAGAATCTTGACCAGCTCTTCTTTCTTGATGTTCATGTTTTTCCTTTCGTTTGCCCACTCGGGCGGTTGTGAAGTTACTTTGCCTTGCGGGCGGAATTGAACCTGGCTGCAAGTTCTGCGATGAGCCTGGCCCTGGTTGCTTGCGATGCGTTTCCGTGAAACACATCTTTGGTATCTCTGCGCATTTGCTCGGCGCGGCTTATCGGCGGCGCGCCAATAGCCGAGCGGAGTTCACTCTTTGCAAAAGCCAGTTTCCGCTCCGCCCTATCATAAACCTTAAACGCTTTGTCATCTTCTTCCTTGCTCCATCCGCGCTTTTGACCGGCGATCAATGCAGCCTTTGCCTCATCAAACGTCTTCTGCGCCGAGTCAACGTCGGCCTGTCGTGCGGCAATCTGCTTTTCTCTGTACGATGTTCCGCCGCCGCTCTGCGTTTCGCCGGCTGACTTTCCTCCACCGCCACCGCCGCTGGAAAACTTACCGTCATCGGCGCGCGGATGCTTGGATTCGTCGAAGTTCGCCTCGTTCGCGAGGCGCACGCGCTCGTCAAAGTGGCGGGCAAGGTCTATCAGGTGCTGTGGCATTTCAAAAGACCTCCCTTTGGTTTGTTCGCCGCCCTGCGACTCGTTCGCAAGGCGAAAGTCCTGGATGTTCGGGATGTTGACGAGCGCGACCGAGGTGAGGTCATTCACCGTCTTGAGGTAGCGCCCGTTGGCGAGGTGCTCCGCAGGTCCGCCCCAGTAGGGCGAGAACCATCCGAAGCCGTCCGTCGCGTTGTCCTCCAGCCATTCGACGCGGAGTTCGAGGAAGTCAGGGCCGATGGTGGCGGACTTGATCCAGCCCTTGGCGCGCTTGTCGGGGTACTTGTGCGCCAGTTCCGGCACGTCGGGGTGTCCCCAGTACACCGGCACGCCTTTCTCGCCGGCGGCGACGCCCGCGTTGACCTTCGCCGCGATCTGCTCGGCCCCGGCCCTGGAAAGCTCCTGCTCGAAGTACACCGTGCGCCCGTCGCCGAGCTGCTTCTCGCCGAAGTCCCAGCGTCCGAACGGTATGCGGATCGTGCCGCTCCTCGGGTCGCCGAGGTTCAGCTCGTTCGCCAGCGCGTATAGATTGAGATTCTTCATTGTCAGATTCCCCCTTGCGCGTCGGCGCGGAGTGTGGTAAAATGTGGGGCGTCCTGGCGGAAACTCCGGCGCGGGCGTACGGTACGCCCAACCGGCAGTAGCCTTTGAAGATGCAACTTCATTCGGCACCCCCTTGTAGATGGCTCTGGTCTCCCGATCGGAGCCATTGTTTTATTTCCTCTGATTTCGTTGCGTCGTTGGCACTCTTGTAATGCGTAGACACTTTCCAACGCCGGTTGCCCTTGCGTTGCAAGAAGATGACATAAGTACCATGCACAATCGCCTTGCGGTCGGGATCATACGGATTGCCAACCTTTGTTCCTTTGGTCGTTGGCATGATTTCGCCATGCGCCAACGTTTCGGCCAGCGCATGAATGTCTCGCCCGTGCTTTTGCTTGATCTTGGCAAGCCCAGTGCCGTGTTCCATGCCGGAGCCGGTACCTAGTTTACCGACTTCGAGATCTATCTGGCCAATCTCATCACGGAACGCCAATCCATCGATCGGTTTGACCATTGTACCAGACATGGCTTTCCCCATCAGTCGTTCTGCCCGCTTCTGGGTTTCGTCGGCGTCGAGCGTGTAGCCGCATTTGTCGCAATGGCCATTGAAGCCGGAGAACTTGCCGCATTTCGGGCAGTGATACGGGTTTTCGTTTGCAAGCGTGGCGTTATCCGGCGCGGTCGGAGTCCGCGCCCTACCGAACGCCTCACCGAAAGCCTTCGCCATTTCCTCCGCGAGGAGCGGCGCGAGGGCGGGATCTTCCGGCACGAGGTCGGGCAGCTTCGCAAGGAGCGCCTTCGCCTTTTCGACCGCGACGGAGCGCGGCCCTCCCGATTCAAGCGCCTTCAAGAGGTCTTCCACCGCCGCTGCAAGCGGCTTGCAGTCATCCTTCAGGGCGCTCAAAAACGGCCCTAGGAGCGCGCCGGGGTCTGACCCCTCTCCTTGCCCGTCCGTTTCGCTCGGCGCGTTTTGCAACGGGGTTTTCGCGTTTTGCAAGGGGGTCTTGGGCTGCGCCTCGTTCGGGAGTGCGCCGAAGGGGCCCGGAGCGGCCGGTTTCGGCGCTTCGAGGGCGTCTTTCTCGTCCGCCGCCTCGGTGCGGCCGTACCGGGCGAGGGCGTCCGCCTTCGAGAGCTTCACGCCCAGCCCGGCCAGGTGCGAGTCGATCTTGATCTCGCGGTCTATGTCCTCCGTCTCGGCGGGCGGGTTGATCACGATTTCCGCCAGCGGCTCGAAGTCGCCACACTCGAAGCGGATCACGAACTTCTCCACCTGGTCGCGCAGCGTCTCGGACACCATCGCGCAGCCGTCACCGTCCATCAGCTCGCTCTCGCCGTCCTGCGCGTTCACGCCGGCGGAGTCCGGCCCGCTCGACATCGTGGCGAGGTCGCCGCCCCGGTAGAGCGACGAGATCGCGCGGTCCACCGTGTCCACCAGCTCGCGGTACGTGCCCGTGCCGTTCGCGGAGCCCATCGAGACCGCCGAGAGGTCGCTGCCGGTGTCCGCCACGAGGCCCGTCTTCGGCGCCACGGCGCGGATCGCGCGGGCGAGCTGGTCCCACGCGGGCGTGCCGCGCTGCGCGGCCGTCTTGCCGATGATCACCGGCATCCCGCACTTCTCGCTGAAGAGAAGCCAGTCGTTCCAGCTGAGACGCTTCGCCATCGCCAGGATCGCGGACGGAATGCCCACGCCCTCGCCAACAGTCACGAGCCATTCGCCGTCGCGCATCTCCTCGCCCTGCGTCTGCCCGTCGTTGCGGATGTACCGCAGGCGGCCCGTGCGGTTCTCGAAGCACCACGCCGGCACGTGCGTGAACGTGGCGCTCAAGGTGCCGTCGCCGTTCACCTTCCAGCAGATGTCGTGCACGGAATAGACGCGGCTTTGCGCGGACATCATCTGCTTGACCAGGAGCCGGATGCCGCCCTTGCGGTTGCGGCAGAAAGCGTCCGTCGTTTCGATCCTGTTCCAGAACTTCGTGAGCCTCTCCTGGTGGACCTTGGCGCGCGGGTTCTCCTCCTCGCCCTTGCGGATGCGCACCTCCCACGGCTTCGACGAGACGGCCGCCGCCATCTTGAACGCGCCGATCTTCATCTTGTCCTCGCGCAGCTCGAACTCGTCCAGCACGCGCTCGAGTCCGCAGATGTCGCCGCGCTCGAACGCGGAGAGGTGCCTGACGAGCACGTCCGGGTCCAGCGCGTAGAGCGCGTTGTACCTGAGCTGGTTGCGGCGGAACGCCTCGTTCGCGTCGAAGTCGTTCGTCGCCTTCTGGAAGAAGAACCGGGATATGCCGCTTAGTATGCCCATTACATGAAGCTCCTTCTCGTAAGTCCGCGCGGCTCGTCGCCGAACGGACCGTCCTCGATCTCCGACGTGGCCTGCGCCGTGCCCTCGCCCGCGCCCGCGTCCGCAGCCGATCGCGCCAGTATTCCGGACATGAACTCGTCGCAGTGCGACGTCTCGCCGTCCGCGCCGTCGAACTCCGGCACCACCACGCGCACGGACCCGTTCGCGTTCGTCCTGACGTACGGCGTGGAATAGTCCTCGCGCAGGACGGGGTCCGCCGGGATCCACGCGCGGGACGTGAGGAACCAGTCCTGGAACATCATGCACAGCTCGTGGCGGCGGTGGCTCTCGAGGTTCACCTGGTCAACGCGCCCGGGCCACTTCTCCGTGGCCGCCCACTCGGCGGTCTCCATGCCGAGGCCGGTTGCGTCCATCGCGAGGCGCGCGATGCGCCGCTCCTTGCGGTCCATCTTCGATTCCAGGAACGTGCGCTGCTCCTTGAACGGCATGTCGTGGAACGTCTCCCGGTCGACGAGGTAGAAGTTGACGCCGACCTGGATCCATTCGCACCACGCCGAGGCGTGGCGCTTGCGCGCGATGTCGAAGCCGGCGAAGCGCGGCGCGTTCGGGAAGCGGCGCTCGATGTCTGCGATCTCCTTTGCGTCCAGCTCGCACGGCGCGAGCGTCTTGACCGGCAGCAGCCGCCCGCCCGCGTCCTGCACCTTGCACTCGAACTGGCTCTCCCACGCGGCGAGCGTGCGGCATCCGGCGCGTGTCTGCTTCAGGAACTCCTCGCGCGTCTGGCTGCGTCCGCTCTTCTCGTTGATCTTCTCCACGAGGCCCTGCGCCACCGCGTCGTGGATGGTGACGCGATGCAGCGAGGCGTGCTGCGGGTTGTCCCTCTTGGCATCGGCCACGAGCTTCGCGAACGGCGTGTCCTTCGAGCCGTCCACGCGGTAGGCGCTCACCATCTCGAGCTGGTTGCCCCACATGATGCAGGGATAGGCCATGTCGATGAGCGCGCCCGAGTCGCGGTGGAGGTCCACTTCGTCCAGGAACACGTCGCCGCCCTTGCCGGCGAACGCCTCCGGAGTCGAGGAGAGCGAGACGATGCGCGCGCCGTTCGGGAACGTGCAGACAAAGGCGGTGATGTCCTTCTCGGTGTCGATCACCTGGATGTCCTCGCCGGTCAGGCCCTGCGCGGCGACGTTGGCGAGCTTGCACCACATCGCGATGTAGTCGCGTATGAGCTCCTGCGCAGTGAGCCGGTCGCGCGAGCTCACCCACTGCGTGAAGCCCTTGCCGCGCCTCATGCACTTCTGGAACATGCGGTAGCTCGATGCGTAGGTGAAGCCGACGCGGCGCGACTTCTCGGCCACCTTCAGCGGCGAGTCGTCGTTGATCCACGCTTCCTGGTACGGCAGGAAATAGGATGTGTCGGCTTCGTTCACTTTCTACTTCTTCCTTCCGAGGATTCTATCGATTTCGTCGGCGACCTTCGCCGGATCCACC
>JAFXTB010000099.1 GCA_017525225.1 Kiritimatiellia bacterium | reverse complement strand
GACGGGAGAAAATGGTAGGGCCCGCTCGCCGAGCGGGCCGCAATCAGGAACCGATGGCGAGCAGTCCAACGTTGATGGCGGCCGCCTCGGCGAGGCGGCCCTACCAAGCGTGGCCGCGGTGGGCGGCAACGTCGTGAAGGTGGCGGGTCTGCCTGGTTCTGTGACGTTCGCGGCGGCGACGACGTACAAGGACAAGAAGAAAAAGCAGCTGAAGCAACTGGGCCAGACGATCGTGGGCACGCCGACGAAGCCGGGGACGTACGTGGTCACCTTCACGAAGAACGTGAAGAGCGGGAAGAAGACCGTCGCGAAGACTGCGCAGATCCTCTGGAAGGTGGTCGCCAACGACGCGGAGCTGTCGCTCGGGTTCAACACAGCGGGCGGCGTGATCGAGGGCGGCAGCGTGGGCCTCAAGTACGGCGACCTGCTCGCGTTCAGCGCGACGAGCAACGCAACGGTGAAGGCGAGCGGGTTGCCGAAGGGAATCAAGTTGGTGAGGGTGGACGGCTCGGCCGGAGGCCTCGCCCCACCTGGGGAGGCCGTGTGGGGATTTGCGGGATTCACCACGAAGGCGGGGACGTACCTCGTGACGGTCACGGCGACGCTCAACGGCAAGACGGTACGCCAGCGCCTTCTGCTGAAGGTGGAGGGCTTGCCCGCCTGGGCCAAGGGGACGTACAACGGCTACGTGACGGGAGGGGCGCAACTTGTTGCGCCCGCACCGGGAGGGTCGCGCCCCGTCGCGACCAACGGCCTTGCGACGATTACCGTTAGTGCGGTGGGCAAGATCAGCGGCAAGTTCTCGGAGAACGGCACGAACTGGACGTTGAGTGCGGCGAGCTACACGGATGGTAGGGCCCGCTCGCCGAGCGGGCCGCAGTCGCAGGCCAGTGGCTCGCAAATCAGCGTTGATGCGGGCGGCTCGGCGAGCCGCCCCTACCAGGAATTCACATGCTCGAACGTGGTGGCGAAGTACACCTACAAGGCGAAGGAGAAGGTGAAGGGGAAGCTTAAGACGGTCAAGAAGTCGCTCGTTCGCGAATTCGCGTTCACGGTCTCGCCCGTCCCCGTCGTCCCCAACGTCCCCGATGTCCCCATCCGCGGCGTTGCGACGTTGACCGAGACGGACGCGACGGGGCGCGTCCCTCCCGAGTCGACCGAAATCGATGCGTGGCAGAACCTGTGGGGTTCCACGTACAAGGCGGTCGGGAAGAAGCTCTTCTACACGAGTAAGAAGAAGCAGTACAAGGTATTTGCGTATGAGGTATATACCAATGACGCGGGTAGTGTTTATTTCAAGGATGGCGATGGGAACGTGTGGAACGCTGATGGCGGCCGCCTCGGCGAGGCGGCCCTACCAGACTTGGCCTATTTCGCCGCGCTTTCGCTCAAGATCACTACGGCGGGCGCGGTGACGGCCACGCTCACCTACGACACGGGCAAGAAGAAGAAGGGCAAGGCTGTGATCTACAAGCCGACGTGCTCGACGGTGGTGATACCCACCGCAGCACCTAATGCCAATCCGTTCACGGGCGAGGTACCGTTGTACTTCGCGCCCTCGCCCACCAACAACTTCCCCGGTATGGGCGAGGGTGTGATAGTGGACATCGGGCATTAGAAAACCGAAACCAGAACAAAGAACACTAGGAGTGACACGCATGGCGTATTTCAGATTGCGGGGGGTAGCCTTTGGAATGGCTGCCGCCATTGGATTGTTGGCTGACGCCGGAGAGAACATCGGCATCGACTTCGAGCAAGGGTACGGATTCCTGAAGCCACGAAGCAAGGAGTGGCGCATAGACGAAGGGAAGGGTGTCGGCGGCTCGAAGTGCCTGACGCTTGAATATCCAGAGAGTGGGAGGGTACGGTGGCTTGGCTGCACCAGATTCGAGATAGAGCCTGGATGCGCCTACAAGATGGAGGCCTGGGTCGATGCCTCGCAGTTGAAGATGTCCAAGGCGGAACGTCCGTCCGTGGGCATTACCGTGTACGACGGCCAAGGGAAGCGCGTATACAGCCGATCAACGGAGCCGGTTGTGGACAACGAGGTGCGCCGCGACAGCTGGCGGCGCTATGAGTGCGTGACGCGTACGCTTCCGGCATCGGCGAGAACGGCGGAGTTCTACATCTGGATCGACGGCAAGTGCAGCGGAACGGTCAGGTTCGACGATATGTCCCTGAAGCCCGCCGCCGCCAACCCTGTCGACACCCTTTGCGTATCGGCGTACCGCGCCGAGGCCTGGGAAGGGGACGTGACGTTCCGGGCGGGCTACTACGCGAATCCGTTCAAGAATCCGGACGGCGATCTCGAGTGCGTGCTTGAATATGCCGCCACCAACGGCACGGGACACGCCGTCGGCACGACGGTCGACGGTATCGCGTCCGTCACGGTGCCAGTCGCCGCGTTCGCCTATGGCAGGAACAAGGCCAGGCTCGCCGTTCGCCGCAAGGACGGCACCGCCGTTCTTGGCGATTCATCGTGCGAATTCACGCGCGAGGCCTGCCCGATGCCGCGAAAGGTGACGTTCGATTCCGTCGGGCGCACGATCGTGGACGGCAAGCCGTTCTTTCCGCTGGGCATGTACTGGGGCACGGTCACGGCCGAGGACCTCGTGGTCTACACGAACGGCGCGCCCTTCAACTGCCTGATGCCGTACGGGCGTACGGAGAAGGCGCACCTCGATCTCTGCGAGGCCGTCGGGGTGAAGGTCATCTATGGAATCAGCGGGTTCTTCAAGAGCATCGCGAAGGCGAAGACCCCGCAGAAGGCGGCGGAGATCGAATTCAAGTACCCGCGTGCCAACCTCCGGCGGTACAGGACCCATCCCGCCATACTCGCCTGGTACCTGGCCGATGAAGTTCCCGCGGAATACGCGCCGATACTCGCCGCCCGCCGCCGCATGGTGCACGAGCTCGACCCCGACCACCCGGCATGGATCGTGATAGACTGGCCGTCGAGCGTGCGGCCGCTCATCGACGGCTACGATGTCTTCGGCATGGACCCGTATCCAATCGGCAACCACGGCGGAAAGGACCGCACGGAGATAGCCCGTGCCGCGAAATCCGCCTTGTCGGGAAGGGAGTCTACGTACGGGCTCAAGCCGATGTGGCAGGTTCCGCAGGCGTTCGACTGGGGTTACTACCGTCCCACCGAGACAAACCGCACCGAAGTGCGCATGCCTACATGCGAGGAGATGCGCTCGATGACGTGGCAGGCCATCGCCGGCGGCGCCAACGGAATCGTGTTCTACTCGTTCTTCGATCTGCTCAAGCGGGACAATTGGCCGAAGGAGCGCACGGCGGGCGGATGGGAAAGCGCCTGTACCGTCGCGAAGGAGGTCAAGGCGAAAGAGGCGGTGCTACTGTCGGATCCGGGTCCGGCCGTCGAGAGTGCGCCGGAAAACACTGTTTGCCGCACTTGGCGGACTGGCGACGGAACGGTACACCTGCTCGTATGCAACATGACAAGGGAGCCTGTGAAGGGCGCGGTAAAGGTCGACGGCAGGGAAGTCGCCGTCGACATGCCGGCGATAGGCGTGAAGTGGGAAATTCTGCCATCGCGCGCCAACTGATTTCTCGAACGACAAGCAAGGAAGGGAGTTATCATGAACGGAAGAGGTATTCTGGTACTGGTGGCGGTCTTGGCCGGCATGTTCCCGTGTTTCGGGGCGGCCGGAGCCAGCCCGGCGGCAAAAGTGAAGGAGAAGGTGTTCTTCTTTGTCGCGCATCCGGACGACACCATCGCCTGCGCGGGAACCATGTTTCTCATGAAGGACATGTTCGAATTGCATGTCGGCGTGCTCACACATGGCGAACGTGGCCTTGGCGAGGCCGGCTTCAGGGATGGTTCCACCCGTGCCACACGGACGCTTGAGGAGGAGGCCGCGGAGGCGATGGTGGGCGCGAAGGTGCATTGGTTCGAGGAGGTGGACGGCGACTGCTACGCGAATTCGCAGGTCTGCCACCAGCTTTCGGACCTGCTCAAGGAGCTCAAGCCCCGTGCTGTGTTCGGAATGTGGCCGCTCGACTACCACCTGGACCACGCCACAAGCTGCATGGTCCTCCAGAAGGCGATAGGTATCGCCGGGATGCGCGACCGGCTGGAGTTCTATTTCATGGAGGAGTCGTACGATTCCCGCACATTCCATCCTGCGTATTTCGTAGACATCAGCGAAGTGGCCGATATGAAACGCGAGTTCATACGAAAGCACGTCTGCCAGAACCGCAACGATTCCATGTGCCAGCTTGAAATGGCCGATGGTGAAATGCGCGCGCAGCGCTGCGCCATGTACATGCTGGGTTCGCGCCAGGTGGAACGCTTCGCCCAGTACGACGGCAAGCCCCAGGGCTCTCGCTGCATCTTCAATGAGCTTCCGCCGCCAAAGGGCTGGTCGCAGGACTGGTCCGCTGCCAAGCCTTCCAAATGGACGCCCGAGGGCGGAATGAAGTAGATTGTAAAACAGGTCTCCCGCAGAGAGCGCAGAGAGTTTTTTGAGAGGGGGCTTCTTTATCTCCCGCAGAGGGCGCAGAGAACGCAGAGAGTTTTTTGAGGGGGGGGGGTAAATCGTCATATCCACAACATCTATAAGACGGGTGAACTTGAAGAGACGGCAACCTGTGCAAAAATTGCACAGGTTCAAAACGAGGGTGGACGCTCAATTACACGTATTGTTCCTTTCTACAATCTTGACATGATTATTGCGGTTGGATATCGCGTCAATTCTTTGCAGGCTACGCGATTCCGGCAATGGGCGACACAGGTGCTACGTGAATATCTCTTGCGTGGGTATTCTGTCAACGCGAGGATGAATCTGCTTGAAGACAAGGTGGATAGGCGGTTCGCCAAGACAGAAGCGGATGTCGCCGAATTGAAGCAGAAGGTCGATTTCTTCGTGCAGACCAAGGAGCCGCCGTTGCAGAGCATCTTCTACCAGAACAAGTTCTGGGACGCGAAGTCGCTCTTGATCAAGTTCATCCGCCGGGCGAGGAAGGAGCTGATCGTAATCGACGCCTATCCCGGCGTGGCGAATGGGGAATGTTGCCAGTGTGTAAATGTTGCCAGTGACCAATTCCAATTCCCAATTGAGGAGGCCGAATGATGGAACAATTGGAAACTGGCAACATTGGAATTGGCAACACTTCCACATTGGCAACATTAAACAACGACCGTTTTCTTATCACAATCTGTGATAAGTTCGGGCGACTGTCGTTTAAGCGGGCTTTTATTGTAAAGGAGGCGGCATGATGCAGAATGGCGATGCGATTTCCGATCGACAATCACAGGTTGTTGCCGTGTGTGATGATGGCGATATTCAAGCGTTGATCAAGACGATTCGTGGTGTGCAGGTTATACTTGATCGCGATGTGGCAAGGTTGTATGGCGTGGCGACCGGGGCGTTGAACAGGCAGGTCAAGCGCAACGAAGAGCGATTTCCAGAGGACTTCATGTTCAGGCTGTCTGCCGAGGAATGGGACAACTTGAAATGCCAAATTGGCATCTCAAGTTGGGGCGGCGATCGACAGCTTCCATACGCATTTACTGAAAATTGTATTGCCATGTTGAGTAGCGTCCTGCGTTCGCCTACGGCCATTGAAGTGAATATTCGCATCATGCGGGCTTTTTCGGCGATGCGTCGGTTCTTGCTTGCGAATGCACAGATGTTTCAGCGGATTGAGACAGTGGAGAAAAGGCAGATTGCCACGGATGCGAAAGTGGACTCCATCCTGCAGCGCATTGACGCGACGGAGACACCTATTCAGGGCGTGTTCTACGATGGGCAGTTGTGGGATGCGCGGGCGCTGGTGCTGAAGCTGATCCAGAGCGCGAAGCGGTCGTTGATTCTCATCGACAACTGGGCGAATACGGAAGTGCTTGACCTCTTTACGAAAAAGCGGAAGGACGTGATGGAATGTTGCCATTGTGAAAATGTTGCCAGTAACCAATTCCAATTTCCAATTGAGGTGGCAGCATGATGGGACAATTGGCAACTGGCAACATTGGAATTGGCAACACTTCCACATTGGCAACATTAAACAACGACCGCTTTCTTATCATCGACGACAAGGAATTGTATCTGATAGGGGCGTCGCTGAAAGACCTTGGCCGCAAGTGTTTCGCGTTCACGAAACTTGATCCTGCCGACATCCGCCGCATCAAGAAGGCGGCGTTTCACCCTGCCCCGTAGAACGGGCTGCCAGCCCGTTCACAACGCCGCCGGGAGGGCCGCGCCCCGCGTAACCAGAGCCGCACCCGTCGCGGCCGCGAATCGCCGCCACAACCCCGCCGATTTTTGCTATACTATTCCCACGCAAGAAATCACCATGGATGCCGCTGAAAACCAGATTGTCGTGTACCAACCGAACGAGACCGTCCGGCTGGACGTGCGGTAATCTGGTGTTGGACTGAATGTGTTTGTTAGAAATGGCAAGAAAAGCGACAAGAAGGAAGGTCAGGTATGACGGAATCGACGCCGTGGATCTGTTCTGCGGCGGCGGCGGGCTTACCTGTGGCTTGCGGCAGACGGGTATCGATGTTCGCATGGGCGTCGATTATGACGAACGTTGCCAGTATGCATACGAACACAACAACCATGCGAGATTCTTGCACAAGTCCGTTACTGATGTTACGGCACAGGAAGTAAGCGGTAATTTCCGGCAACGGCGTGTTTCTCTTCTTGCCGGGTGTGCACCATGCCAGACGTTCTCAAAGTACAACCAGAAGGCGACTTGGCGAGACAAGAGATGGCTGTTGCTTGACCAGTTTACGCGGCTCGTCAATGAGACACAACCTCAACTTGTCACGATGGAGAATGTCCCCAAACTTGAAGATCAGAAGGTGTTTTCACGATTCACGGACGCACTTCATGATCTTGGCTACCATGTGTGCCATCAAGTAGTGGAATGCCCAAAGTACGGGCTACCGCAATTGCGGCAGCGAGTGGTTTTGATAGCGTCGATATTTGGTGATATAAAGGTGCCTCCTCCTCCCGAGAATGTACATGTACAAACGGTGAGGGAAATCATAGGTGATCTGCCCGAACTGAACGCGGGTGAATGCGATCCCGATGACCGACTTCATTTCTGTGCGGCGCTTTCGCCGCTCAATATGCGGCGCATCCAAGCCTCGAGACAAGGTGGAACTTGGCGCGATTGGCCTAAAAGGCTTGTCGCGGAATGCCACCGCAGGGATACGGGAAAGACTTACGGCGGCGTTTATGGGCGTATGAGCTGGGACAAGCCGGCTCCTACCATGACGACGCAATTCTATGGATTCGGGAATGGCCGATTCGGACATCCTGAGCAGGATCGCGCCATATCCATTCGCGAGGGGGCGATGTTCCAAGGGTTCCCGCGAGATTACCAATTTGTGCCAGAAGGGGAGCATGCCAACATTTCACTCCTCGGCAAGATGATCGGGAATGCCGTTCCTGTTCAACTTGGTAAGTTGATAGGCGCGACATTCATCGCCCATTTGAAACAACTGGACTTGCTGAGGGAGAACGTGGATGGCCAATAGTCCCAAGATAGCTTCCGATCCCATGCGCGTTCCCGAGCCCGGCGAGCTTGTCGAGGTTCGCCGCCGTCAGTGGTTGGTATCCGACGTTGATCCGTATCGTCCCGAAGGCGACGATTATCGCCGTCAGGATCTTGTTACGCTTGAATCCATCGAAGAGGATGCAGGCGGCGAACAGATTTCCGTAATATGGCAGATAGAACCTGGGGCACGCATTCTTGAGAAGGCCGGGCTGCCGGAAGTCAACGGCTACGACAACAACGAACAGCTTCAGGCGTTCCTGAACGCCGTCCGCTGGGGCATCGCCACGAACGTGGACCGCAACAACCTGCTCTCGCCTTTTCGCAGCGGCATTACAATCGAGGACTATCAGCTTGATCCGCTTGTCCGCGCCATCAACATGGCCCGCGTGAACCTGCTCGTCGCAGACGATACGGGCCTTGGCAAGACGATTGAGACGGGCCTTGTCATTCAGGAGCTTCTGATCCGTCACCGCGCCCGCACAGTTCTCATCATCGCGCCCGCATCTGATCTCACGAACTGGCAGCGGGAAATGCACGAAAAGTTCGGGCTCAAGTTCCAGATCATCGATAGCGAGTTCATCAAGAACTTCCGCCGCGAGCGCGGCATTCAGGCAAACCCATGGACGGCATTCCCGTATCTGATCGCCTCTATGGATTGGATCAAGCAAGGCGAGGGCTTCCGCCTCCTGAAGGACGCCTTGCCTTCCGAGATCACCTATCCGCGCAAGTTTGACATCCTTGTTGTCGACGAAGCCCACAATGTCGCGCCGTCGGGACGTGGCGCATACGCCAAGGCGAGCCTTCGCACGCGGGCGATCCAACGGCTTGCGCCGCATTTCACGCACCATCTCTTCCTTTCGGCCACGCCCCACAACGGCTACAAGGAGTCATTTACATCGCTTCTTGAGCTTCTTGACAACCAGCGCTTCGCCCGCACGGTCGAACCGAGCGAATCGCAGCTTCAGCAGGTCATGGTGCGTCGCCTCAAACGCAACATCACCGACAAGGACGGCAACCCTGTATTCCCCAAACGCGAACTTCTGCCGCTGGAAGTCGACTACACCCCCGAAGAACGCCGCATCCACGCGTTGCTCAAGGAATTCATGGACGCACGTTTCGCGGCGGTTGACAAGAACAAAGCCTCGTTCGGAACTGGCTTTGTGATGATGCTTCTCAAAAAGCGCCTCTTTTCCTCGCCTGCGGCATTCGCGTGTACACTCGAAAAGTACCGCGTCTCTCTAGCCGAAGGACGCAGGCGCAAGTTCGAGAAGCATGACGAACGTTCTCTCTACGACGCCATCCAGCGGGCACAGGAGGACGCGGCTGACGAAAGGGAAGTCGAGGAGGCCGAAGACGAGGCAATCGAGAAGAACGCCGGTTTCGCCGCACAGCTTTCAGATCGGGAGTCGGCCATCCTCGACGAGCTTTGCGAGTGGGCGAAGCGGAACGCCGAAACGGAAGACTCCAAGGCGAAGGCGATCCTGAAATGGCTGGACGAACACCTGAAGCGACCGGATGGCGAGTTCAACGACGAGCGCGTCATCCTCTTCACGGAGTTTATGGACACCCACACATGGCTCCGGACGATTCTTGCGAACCATGGCTACGGCGGCGAAACGATGATGTTCCTCCACGGGGCACTCGCCCGCGAAGAGCGCGACGCCGTGATCAACGCCTTCCAGACGCGTCCTGGCAAGGCATCGCCCGTGCGCATACTTCTTGCGACCGATGCTGCCTCCGAGGGCATCAATCTCCACAACTTCTGCAAGTACATGATCCATGTGGAGATCCCGTGGAATCCGAATGTGATGGAGCAGCGCAACGGACGCATCGACCGTCAC
This sequence comes from Kiritimatiellia bacterium, assembly GCA_017525225.1. GTDB lineage: Bacteria > Verrucomicrobiota > Kiritimatiellia > RFP12 > UBA1067 > RGIG6720. The sequence goes on along the minus strand of JAFXTB010000099.1, from coordinate 1,747 downwards.
GGACAACGGTCGAAGTCGGTGTATATCTGGCATCCCGTCGGCAAGGGATTCGACGCGGACGCGTCGCGCGATCTGGCCCCCGGCGATATCGTCGGCGACGGCGAATACCTTCTTCGTGCCGCACGCAAGGTTGATGCCATCCGCGAGGACCTTGGCAGCGTGGGCGGCATTCTGAGCGCGCAGATTCAGGACGCGATGCTTGGCAAGTCAAAGCGTCTTGACGCCGATGTGCAAAGCGCGCGCCGTGACCGCGCGCGGAAGATGCTGTCGCTTGAGAAGGAGCTCACGGCACGTATCGCGAAGCTGCATGAGAACCTCCAGCAATCTAAAACGGATGCGCACCTGTCGCCCGAGAATGTGCGCAAGGCGGTTGAGACGGCGCTTGAACTTGCCGGCAAGCCGCCGCTTGAAGAAGTGAAAGTGAAAAGTGAGAGCGGGGAGATCGTGGCGTGGAAGGTTCCCGCTTTCACTGACTCATGGAGCGAAGCGTCAATTGGCCTTGCCCATCCGCACACAGGGGATATCCGCCCGGTCACTTTCGATCCGGACTGCATCAAGGATCGGGATGACATCGTCCTCGCACACCTCAACCATGCGCTTGTCCGAATGTCGCTGCGGCTGCTGCGCGAAGAGGTGTGGGAAACGGGAACAAGCTCAAGGCTTCACCGTGTCGCCGTGCGGTCGGTGCCCGGTCTCAAGGAGCCGATGGCATACGTGTTCAGCCGTCTTCTGATCGTCGGCGGCGACCACCTGCGCCTGCACGAGGAGCTGACCTATTCCGGCGGCGAGCTGAAGTCGGATTCCTATCGTCGCGAACCTGTGCTCAAGACGCTTCAACAGTATCTGGACGCCTCGCACCCGATGAACGACGTGCCGGACGGCGTGTTCGCCGTCCTTCGGTCACGTTTCGCCAAATACGAGGAATCCATCACTAGGTCGTACGAGGCACGTTCCAAGGAACGTCTCGACAGCCTGCTTTCGACGCTGGCGCATCGCAGAGATTCCGAGGTCAAGGATGTGAACACGTTGCTTGACGAGCTTGAAAAGAGCATCAAGAAGGAACTGGACATCGAGAACGACCATGAGGCGTTTGTCCAGCTGACGTTTGACTTCGGCGAAGAGGATGTGCAGGAGCTGAAGCGAGACTTCGCCGCGCTTCGCGCGCGTCTGGATCAGATTCCAGAGGAACGGGAGAAAGAAATCGCAGTCATCGAGCGGCACTACTCGAACCCGCGCTCGCTGACCTTCCCGGCGGCAGTCCTTTTCCTTGTGCCTGAAACCAAAGCATGGGGGTGTTGCCAATGAGCAGTAAGACTTCCATCCACTACGACTGGCTTCAGCTTATCGAAGTTTCGGGACCGTTCCTCTCCGCGACGGTTCTCAACGAGGCATTCCCCGATGGGCTGGATGGCTTTGACAAGCGAACCAAACGCGATCTTTCACACTTCTACTCGGAATGGGTGGAGGCCTTCGAAACCAGGCATGCCGATTTCCCCGCACTCCACGACGCATGGATTCGTTCGGTTCTGCGTGATGGCCTCCAGTTCAGGGACGGTGATCTTTCCCCAGGAGCGGAATGGAGCGTCGCCGGTGAAGGCGAGCTTGGAAGATTTGCCCCGGACTACGCCCTCAAGGACATGGACGCGAAGCCCGCCCTGTTCATCAAGATACTGCCGGCGGATGTGAAGCCCGACGCGCGGGATGTCGCCGATGACTGGAAGGATTCGGTCATCGAGAAGATGACGCG
>JAFXTB010000098.1 GCA_017525225.1 Kiritimatiellia bacterium | reverse complement strand
GGCGGCGCGGGCGGCAACGGCGGCTCGTATGAAACCACGCCGAGCGCCTACTCCTACTACATGCCAAGCGGCGGCAACGGCGGCGGCGGCGGCTCGAACGGCGGCGGCAGCCGCACGGAAGGTTCATATACCTCCTATACCGGCAATTCCAGCGACGGCAAACGCGGCGGCCATGGCGGCTACGGCGGCAGCGTGGGCAGCGGCGGCTCGAACGGCATGGTCTTCAAGGCGGCTGTGGCGACGGTGGGCGGGGCGTCCGGCACTTCCGGTGCCGAGACCCACTCCGCCATCGAATACACAATCACCTTCGATGACGGTTCGCGCCTCACGGAGAACCTGCTGGCCAAGTTCGGCTACGCCACCCCCGCCAGCCCGACGACGCACCGCTACGGCTACAACTTCAAAGGCTGGTACACGGGCGAGAACGGCAGCGGAACGAAATACTACGAAGCGGACGGCAGCCCCGTCATGGGTGTCTGGACTCACGCCGGTGACCTGACGCTCTATCCCAAGTGGGAGCGCAACAGCGAAGACCTCTCGTACGTCACGCTGTGGATAAACGGCGACAGGGTCGTGGACGGCACGGATACAAGCGGCGACGGCTGGTCGTACAACGCGCACGCCGGCAAGATCACCATCACCGGCTACGGCAAGACGTACGAGATACACGGATGCGACGCGGACGGTTTTGCGCAGATCGAGGTCAAGACGAGCTGCACCATCAAGATTTCCGACCAGCTCGAAATGTCCCCCGGTACGCACGCGAACTATGTTCCCATCTCTGTCGTCAAGGGCGATTCGGTCTCGCATGCCACCCTTGAGGTCGAGGAAGGCGCACATTGCAGTCTTACGGGCTCCAGCGGCCGACCGGCGATTTACGTGAAACCCCCATCCGGATCTTCGGCGAGAGACTGCGACATCAGGATCAAGGCAAGGGGCGCGTTGGACGTGACAGGCGGCAGCGGCGCGGCGGACATCGGTTTGCGCTCCGGCGACAATCCGGATGACTGCGGCAATATATTCGTGGAGACTTACGACAACTGGTTCTCGAACATCCGGCCCGGCCACGGGTCGAACGACGGGAACGGTTTCACCAACAACAAGGGAAATAGCGCTAGATTCTATTCGTATGCGACGGGCAAACCCGTACACAGCGTGAGGATGCTGTTCGCCGGCGAGGGCGGCAGCGACAAGACGATCTACCGTCAGCGCATACAGGGCGAGGTGAAGGACACGGTCAAGACCGACAGCGACGGGCGCGTTTGGCTTTGGGTTACCTCCGCCGACTATGAATGGGCCGAAAAGGCGGACGCCTCGTTTGAAAGCGGCGACAAGCTCTGGACTGCGACGGTGAGCGGGCACACTGCGGCGACGTCCTTCATGCCGCTCAACATCGAGATAGACGGTGAGGACATCGCGCACATGTCGGGCGACGGTTGGTACATGACATACGAAACCATGCAGGGCGGCACCAAGATCGCCATGCTCGTCATTACGAACGCGGGGCCGCACGTCGTGACCGGCAACGGCAACGCGCGCCTTAACGTGCAGTGCAGCGGGCATCTTACGGTCTCCAACCTGACATTGGACGTGTCGTCCTGGAAGAACAGTTCCAAAAGCGCGGCCTTCCACATCGACCAGGGCGTCAATCTCGATCTGGAGGTGAAAGGCAAGAATTCGTTTTCGAGTCCCAATTCATATCCAGGCATATTCGCGGGGTACGACACCTCCCTGACCATCGACGGCGACGGAGAGCTGAAGGCGTCGGGCGGCAGCAGCGCGGCTGGCATAGGCGGCTCGTGGTGGAACTATGACACCCAGCTCTGCGGCAACATTACGATCAACGGCGGACGTATCACGGCAACAGGCGGTCAGGGGGGCGCAGGCATCGGCGACTCGATCCAGGTACCCGGTTCGATAAGCAGTTGGAAGAGCAACGGCAAAATCACGATCAATGGCGGCGTGGTGACGGCTCGCGGCGGAAAGAACGCGGCTGGCATTGGCGGCGGTTACCGGGGATATGCCGACGTGACGATAAACGGCGGCACGGTGTTCCCGGCCCCAGGCGACGGCGCGTTCGCGATAGGCAACGGCTCCAACCCGTCCAAGTCGAGCGTCACCACATTCGGCCTAGCGGCGGTCTATGTGACTTCGGAAGCGGTTTCGCCCGCCGCGAAGAACAGCTCCGGCAAGGCGGTGTTTCCCGTGCGCTTTGACATGAAGCTTGCGAACTGCAATGTCACGAACATCGTCATCGAAGGCGAGGCGAAGGCCTGCAAGGATCTCTGGACGAACGAAAGCGGCTGGCTCGTGCTTTGGCTCGAGCCGACGAACGACGATCAATACACGATAACGATTACGGCCGTAGATTCGGACGGCAGGTCGGTTGCAAAGACATGGGGCTACAAGATGGACAACGGCGGCAACACCGAGTTCTCGACCGACATGCTGACGGTTGACGGCGTTCCCGTCATCGGCGGCAAGTCTGTCTCCGCCTCCGGCTGGGAATACAGTGCCACGACCAGGTTGCTGACGATCTCGTCCGGCAACCATACCATCGCCGGTGTATCTACGAACGGGTCGATAAACGTCGTGGCGACTGGCAGCGACATCGGGATGACGCTTGATAATCTTACGCTTGCGACGTTGCAGAGCCATCAGTCTCCGCTCGTCGTCTCCAACAGCTGCACGCTGACGCTTTCCGGCAACAATATCATCGCGTGCATCAGCAACCCGAACGCATCACTCGTGAGTCAGAAGGGGTCTCAATACACGGCGGCGATCGAGGTCCCGGAGGGTGCGTCGCTGACGATCGACGGCGACGGCACGCTCATTGCGGCCGGCGGCATATCCGGCGCGGGCATCGGCTCTCGTGGCGTAAAGCAGAATGGCAAGTACCTTAACGCCGGCTCTATCACGATCAACGGCGGATACATCTACGCGACTGGCGGCGGGGGCGGCAGTTCCGCCTATGCGACCGGCGGTGGCGCCGGCATCGGCGGCGGCTATGGCGGCGGGGTGGCGTCGGTCCTCGTGACGGGCGGCTATGTGCATGCGGCGGGTGCAAAGGGCGCCTGTGGAATCGGAACAGGTTTCGACGGCCCCTTGCTGGCCGACAGTACGTTTCGTGTGACGGGTGGAACCGTCCTTGTCGAAAAAGGGGATGGCTCGTTCAGCGAATTCGATACGGCTTGCGGAAGCGTGATATCCCCGACGGGAAGCCGGTCCGTCGTCATCGACGGCGGCAGCGTGCGCCCGAAGAATTTTTACGGCAACTACAATCCGTACCCGAATCCCGTCAACTCCAACGGCGTGGAGCTGGTGTATGCGATTATCGCGGGAGTGGGCATAGACGAGGGCGACTCCGTACGCATCATCGACAACCTGTGGCAGCAGTACGCCGGAGTCGATATCTACGCCGACGAGGACGGAGCGATATGCATTTGGGGGGTGCGGACCAACGTGGTGCGTTCCGTGGAGGTCCGAGGCGCCGGCATCGACGGCGGCACGGCCTTGTTCAACATAAGCGCGTCGAGCAACACGGTGCAGGCGGTCCAGGGTGGCGGGGCGCCCGATTCGCGCGAAACCGCCGGCAAGACGTGCTGGCGCGTTGAAGTGCGCGCCATTCCGTCGAGAGAGCGATTGGAGGTGACGGGTGTAGAGGCATACGTGTACGGCACTGTCATGCCGGACTATACGGGGAAGCTCAACATCTACCTGCCTGACGGCGAACACGACTTCAAGATCGGCAACTATTCGTACCATGCCTCGGTGGCAGGCGGGCCGACCGTCGCCACGTACAAGGTGGGCCTGTCCGTGAACGGCGTCGATGTCGGCGAGGAGAGCGGCACGGGATGGACCTTTGACGGGGCGGAAGGAAAGCTGAGGCTTGACAGCAATGCCGCCGAATACGTTCTTTCGGGGACCAACTCGGAGAGGAGCGTATCGGTGTACGCAGCGGTTGCCGGAGTGAAAGTCCGCTTCGACCGTCTTGTCTTGATGGCGGGGACTGACGGGCCGTTCTGCCTCGAGAACGCATCCGATACGTTCGAGTTCATGGGGGGTACGCTGTCAACCGGCAATGTTTCGCCGCGGGTGATGGTTTTCGGCGGCACGTATGAAACGGAACTGGCGAATGCCGTCGCCAGGGTTGGAACGGACTCGTACACGAACGCCTACCGCGTGACCGTAGGAGGGCTTCCGCGCAACAGCAAGGTGGAGATCGAGCCCATCGAGGGGCTTGACCGCTATGACACGTCCGACATCTATGCGGATGCGTCTGGCGCAATACATCTCTATCTGCCCGACGGCGAGTACTATTTCAGGGTCAGGAGCGGCGGCGACGAGAAGGAGATGGTCGTCGTGGTTGACGGGAACGGCGCAACGGCGGTGGAATACTTGCCGACCGGAGTCATCGTAAACGGGCGGGACGCGGCGCGTCTCGTCGGCCCCGGCTGGCGCAACGAGGACGGGCGGGTGCGGCTTTATTCCGAGATGGACTATGTGGTCTCCGGCACGAACGATGGTGATGCCGTCACTCTTTCGGTCGAAATGTCCGGCGCAACGCTCACGCTCGACAACCTCGTGATGACGAACGAGCTGATGCAGGTCTCCCCAATCGCATTCGTGGGCAACACGGTTAAGAACTTCAATCTTGTGCTGACAGGTACGAACATCATACATTGTTCAAAATCAGTGAACGCTTCGGCGGCTGTCGAGCTGGGTGACAAGGTCAACTTGACCATATCTGGGGACGGGCGCCTGGAGGCCGCCGGTTCCAGCGCTCAAGCCGGCATCGGGTTGAGTAGAAGCGGAACAGGAAATCAGGTTGCGCTCACCATCCTTTCGGGCGAAATTGTCGCTACAGGCACGGGTTCGGCCGGCATCGGCGGAACAGGCGGTCAGGAAGGCTTCACGGTCAATATCTACGGCGGCGATGTGACAGCGATAGGCGGCGAGAACGCCGCTGGCATCGGCGGCGGATATTACCAATCCGGCGGAAAGGTGACGGTCACAAACGGCATCGTGCGCGCGACGGGCGGCGACGGGGCGGCTGGCATCGGCGGCGGCAAGAACGGCGACGCGGGGGGCTACAGCCAGAGCGGTGGCACGGTCGTTGCGAGGGGCACGAACGGAGGAGCCGACATTGGCGCTGGCAGCGGCGGTAGCAGCGGCTCTGGATATACTACAATCACTGGTGGATCGCTGGACTCATCCACCGGGAAAGTCACCGTGCAGGCGAAGAACTCCGACAGGGAGTATGTCTACTGCGTGACGATCCAGACGAGTCGGCCGAACTTCGATGTTGGTGCGGTTATGGCCGACTATGACGGCTATCTGCTTACGGGCGCAAAGACGGACGATGAGGGCAAGATCTATATCTGGCTTCCTAACGGCTCCTACTACATCAACCTCGGCGGTGTTCCCTACAAGGCCGTTGTGAACGGCGCCGATACCGAGGCGGAGCAGTGGACTGCTGGCGTCTTTGTGAACGGCGAGGATGTCGCGCTCAGGTCCGGCAACGGCTGGACGTATGACGTATCGAACTATGCGCTTTCAGTCACGAACGATGGATGCGTGGTGAGCGGCACGAACATGTCGGGTACAGTGTTCCTAAATTGCGCGAGCGATGTTGCGCTGACGATTTCCAACCTCTTTCTGCTCTCCTCCGCGACACTGTCCCCGAAGATCGATATAGCGTCAAACGTCACCGTGACGTTGACGCTCGTTGGCGAGAACGAGTTCATAAGCGCAGTGTCATCTGTCCCCGCGATTCACGTGCCCTACTCGGCGACGCTCATTATAACGAACATCGACTCCAAAGTGGCCGTCCCCGACCTTGATGACATAAAGTATTACACGAACACGGTCGAGAACATAGAGGAAATGGACGATGGGCACGGCGGTGTTGTCATCGTGACAAACTATGTGGACATCGTGACTGTCGTCACGAACTACGAGTATGTCCTGACCTCGCCTGTCTTGACGGCAAGAGGCGCATACGAGGCTGCCGGAATCGGCGGCGGATACCTCGAGAGCTACGGAACGATCGAAATTGCCGGCGGCGTCATCAATGCTGTCGGCGACACGGGTGCCGCAGGTATCGGCAGCGGATCGCTCAACGATAGTTTGTTGCCAACCGAAATTGCGGAGCAAGGAGTCGTGAAAATCTCCGGCGGCAAGGTCAAGGCGACAGGCGGACGGTATGCTGCGGGCCTTGGTGGCGGGAACAGGCATACGGGCGGGACGATAGTCGTTTCTGGCGGCGAGGTCGAGGCGCATGGCGATCAGTATGGTGCGGGAATCGGCGGTGGATACTGGGCGCACGGACATGAAGTGACCATCTCCGGCGGCAAGGTGGCGGCGCACGGCGGAGAAAACGCGCCGGGAATCGGCAACGGATATGGCAACGCGCTCAAGGACGGCGATCCGGCCAAGGTTTCGATATCCGGCGGACAGGTCGCTGCGACCGGCGGCGCAGGTGCCCCTGGCATCGGGGCCGGCTATTGGGATCCCCAGTGTGCGGTGGTCAACATAACGGGCGGAACGATTGTGGCCACGGGTGGAGGTGCGGTGTCGGGACGCGAGGAACCGGACGACATAGGCTTTAGCGGCTACAGCAATTACGCCAAGCAGTTCTACGCGCTCACGATAAAAGGCGCGTCCGTCCACGCGACGCATCGTACGGCCTCGAACGAATACGTCGAGCCTGCGCCGTCCAACGGTACGGACCGCGTCTGGTGCGTCACGGTCGAGACGCAAAAGACCAACGAACTGGTCAGGGTGGAATATCTCGACGGGTTCGGCGAAGGATCCGAAATCTACGCCGACCAGGACGGCAAAATCTACCTCTGGCTTCCGAACGGAAGGCACATCTTCTTTGCGGATACGCAAATGGTCACGGCCACGGTCGCGGATGCGGACACGACGGCGGAGAAATGGTTCTCCGGCGTCACCGCAGACGGAGTGGACGTTGCACTAGGATGGAATGGCGGAATGTCTTGGTACTACGACTTCGGGGACAAGCTGTTGTACGTTGTCGACGACTGCGTGATCTCGGGCACGAACACGGAGGGCTTCGTCAACATCCTCGCCATGCCATTGCTCGATGAAGGGGGCGGCGGGAGCGTGGACGCTTCGAATGTCGTGTTCACAATCTCGAATCTGTATCTTAAGGCGACTAGCGATGCCAAGGCATCCCCGATTTCGATGACGAACGGCACGATAACCGTCCGCCTTGCAGGGACGAACAGGCTCGACGCCACGGGAACCGACGGTTTCGCCGGAATAAACGTCCCGTCGCCAGCCACGCTCATCATCACCAACCTCGGGGAAAGCGCCAAGCTTGAGGCATGCTCCGGCAAGTACGCCGCGGGCATAGGCGGAAACCGTTCGGCCACGGTCGGCACAATCGTCCTTTCCGGCGGCATTATCGAGGCGACTGGCGGCAAGGAAGGCGGTGCGGGCATTGGCGGCGGCTATGCGGCAAAATACGGTGACGGGGCTAAGATCGCGATATCCGGCGGCACGATCAGCGCCAGGGGCGGATGGTACGAAAGCGGCTACCACGCCGCCGACATAGGTCTCGGCATGGATCCTGATTCAGGAGAGGAAAACTACAGCATCGTATTCTCCGGGTCGAGCACCTGGATGGTCAACGGATGTTTCGACGAGACCGGCCACGTCCGCTCGATCACGCCCGTGAACGAAGCGAACGCACGCGTCTACAAGGCGACCATCACCGGCTTCACGCCCTACTCAAAGGTCGAACTGGAGATGCCGGGCTATGGTACCAATGGTATCTATGCCGACAGCGCGGGCTCGATCTACCTCTGGCTTGCGAACGGCACGTACTACGTCAATGCCAACGGCAGCCGCTATGCACTGCGGATGGTCAACGGCACGTCGACCACGATTGCTCTGCCAGACGCCTACGGAGTAAAGGTGGACGGTGTTGACGTCGTAAAGCTCTCCGGCGACACCTGGAATTACAACCCGTTCTCGGACACGCTTACCCTCACCGGCGATTGCACGCTTTCCGGCACGAATACATACAGGACGATCACGGTTTCCGTTAACCGCGATGTGACGGTCGCGGTGGAACGTCTCTCGCTTAGCGCACGGGACGAGGACTCCGACATCTTTATCGGTAGCACGCTGACGATTACGAACGGCACGTCAACCCTGTTGGGCCGCGTGTCATGTGATCTTGTCATCCGCGGCGGTTCCCACGTAATCTACTCATCCACGATACCATCTGTCTCCAACGGATCGGACTATGTAGAACCGGTGATCCTCAGAGGCTACGCGCCCAACGCGCCCGTCGAGATCGAGGGGCCAACCGACTACTGCGAAGGTGCGCCCTACGGCACGTCAAACATTTTTGCGGACGGGAACGGAAGGGTGTATCTGTGGCTTCCGGAGGGTGTCTTCAACATCAAGATCAACGGAATCCGATATATTATGGATGTGGATTTCATCGGCAACTATACGCTCGAAAGAGCGCCTATCGGGGTTGAAGTGGACGGGACGGACGTCAGGGAACTTTCTGGCACGGGGTGGACCTACGACTTCGATACACGCGCGGTGACCCTATCCGGCACACATACCATTTCCGGTACGAACACCTGCGGCGAAGTCAAGATCTGCGCTTCCGGGGCCGCTACCATTTCTCCTTCAAGGCTGGTAATCGAGGTCGGCGTGGGCGAGGAGGTGCTTTCCGGATCGGGAACAGTGACGATTGCAGACGGCACGGCGTACCTGACAGGAGACGTCTCGTGTCCCGTGAAGCTGCTGGGCGGCTCGTTCAGGCTGAACGGCACGGCGGCAGTTGCGTTCTCAAACGAAACCGAAGCGGTGCATTGCGTCACGGTGTCCAACTTGACGGCTGGCGCGGAGATTGCAGTCGGAGGGCTTCCCGCCTACTACGGTACGGACGGCATCTGCTCCGACGAGTCCGGACGCGCCTATCTCTGGTTGCCGGACGGCACTCACGACTTCACGGCGAACGGCATTCCGTTCCGGGCCGTCGTTGGCGGCGCGGCGACCCAGGCGCGCGAGCTCTTCCATTCCGGCGTGTTCGTCGGCGACGATGAAGTCGGCATTGAGATCGCGGGGACGGGATGGAGCTACGACGGCTCAAACTCGCGGCTGACGCTCACGGGCGCCGTGACGCTTTCGGGCACGAACACGGCGGGAGCGGTGCGCTGCATCGTGGAGAGCGACGCGGACATCACGTTCTCCAACCTGTGCCTGAAGGCGACCGGAAGCAGGCAGACACCGTTTGCGATCGCGTCGAATGTCACGGCCAACATCACCTTCACCGGAACGAACACGTTCGCAGCAGGCAAGTACTGCGCGGCGATCTCGGTTCCTT
>JAFXTB010000013.1 GCA_017525225.1 Kiritimatiellia bacterium | reverse complement strand
TGCGGTTGGTCACGCCGTCAAGGACGGTGCCGACCTGTTCGCCCCAGTCGTTGTAGAGGTAGGTGGTGGTGCGCACGATATCGCCTGCCGTGTAGGTGGATTCGAGGATACGGGACGACGTGCCGTCGTAGGAGTTGGAGGCGATTGCGGTCGCCGAGGACGGCGACCCTCCCGGCGCCGTACATGGCGTTGCGACCGTGACGAGGCGGCCGAGGAGGTCGTAGGTCGAGACGGAGTTGGTGACGACGCCGTTGTCGGAGGACTCGGTGACGACGTATGCGATGCGGCTGCCGTCGGGTGCGTAGTCATCGAAGCGACGCTCCTCCGTCCAGGCGTACGATGGCTGCGGCCCTCCCGGCGTCCATTCCGGCCACTCGCGGCGGACTGTCGTACCACCGTTGCGAAAGCGGGTGGTGGATGTCGTTGATGTTTCAACCCAGTTCGTCGATACCGTCTCAAGCGTCTCGTCGTCGCATTCATCGGGATCGAGCCAGCGGGTCGTCTCCACGCCGCGCTCGTCCCTGGTCCAGGAGTTTCCAACCTGAAGGTCGTCGTTGTAGAAGACGGTCGTCTGCGAGAGAGGTGACGGCGGGGGCGATTGTGACGGAACGGCCGCCTCGCCCGGTGTGGCGCCGGCGTACACGACCGTGTTCGTCTCGCGCCCGAGCCCGTCGAAGAAATGCTGCGTCACCTTGTATCCGCCGTTCCCCGTTCCCCATTCCCCGTTCCCCACTTCACCCAGCCACACGTCCTCGTCCGCGTAGTATAGCGAATCCTTCCCCGTCTGCGCGGATCGCAGCGTCTTGCGCCCCTCGCGGTCGCGCCGCCAGAGGAGGCGGCAGCACGAATAGGCGTTGGTCTCCAAAGTGCCGTCGGAATACGTCATAGATCCTTTACTGTAGCCATGTAGCGGCAGCCGCTCGTCTCCCAGTCGTCGCTGATCTCTGCGCATATAGCATTCACGCACCACGCCTCGAGGCGCACCTTGCGGGACTGGCCGGACGTCCCGGCAGGGACGCCACCGGAAAGCATGGACTCGCCGTCGGCATGGACGGACGGCGGAACATCCAGATGCGTCCCGGCCATGCCGGCCAGCGAGGCGCAACAGACGTAGGCAGCGAGGACCGCAGACCCTACCGCTCTCAGACCCGACAGATGGTCGCGAGATTCCATTCAACCACCTCCTTCTGGTCGACTATGTAAAGGCCCGCACCAAGGGCATCGAGGACTTTCAACTTTCATGATTTCAATTACCGAACGGTATTATACCATGTCCGCCAACGACAAGTCAAAGACCAATATTACCACTCGGTACTGAAAATTTTGACTGTGGTTTACGGAAGTAATCGCACCGGTTTTGGTGCGGATAGTATCGCGCACCACATGCTTTCGGCCTAGCTGGGGAAGGCCGTCAGGGATGCATATTCGAAGCGAATGGTCTGTCCGTCGTTCTCGCGGACGATGTCCGAACGGATGCCCGGCTTTCCTTCGTGCCCGCCAGCAGCTGCCGCCGTGTCAATGGACCGCGCGCCACCATGCCGTCAGAACGACCACCCCTCGCGTACGTACGGACTGACAAGCGCATTGGCCTCGGCCACATCGAACCTTCCCGCCGCCGAATCCCAAGTGAGCGACTGCCCGGGCAACTGCTGCGCCGCGCATGCCACAAGCATACCCTCCATGAGAGGAATGGAATGCTCCACGTCGCCGTAGCATCGCGAATGCGTGGCCTCGAACACCGGCCCCACGCCGCGCACCGCGTCCACGAACTCCACGTAGTTGCCACCCGTGCCCTTCTCCTGTCGGCGCGGAAGCGTCTCGGGGATGGCGGTACAGGCCTCGTGCTTGAAGATCGACCTCATCTTCTTCTCTCCGGCCATCATGACAAACGACACCTGTCCGTAGTTGTCGGTGGAATAGAGAGTGCCTTTCGAGCCCACCACGATGCTACCACCCACGGGTATCTCGCGGAACAGGTCGGCTATAGGCGCGGTGAGGTCCGCCGGCGGCTTGATCCCGCCCTCGTACCAGTACATCTTCACGGCCGGCAGGTTCCTGTTGCGCACGGTGCGCGCCGCGAAATCCATCTCCACCACCGAGCTGCGCGGATATATCCCGGCATGGGATTCCTCGATGCGGAAGCACTTGGCGCGGACTACCATCCCCAGCTCCACGCCTCTGAAAGGCAGGTTCATGAGGTGGCAGGCCATGTCGCCAAGCGCGCCCGTGCCGAAATCCGCAAACCCACGCCAGTTGAACTGGTGGTACACGCATGTCAACCCCGTCTTCGCGCAGAACGGATAGTCGCGCGGATCGGGGCCCCGGTTGCCCTTGTACGGACGGTACGCCGCCGTGCCAAGCCATGCGTTCCAGTCGAGCGACGCGGGCGGCGTCTCGTCAGGACGCCCTAGCAGCGTCTTCGCCCAGTCGCCCTGCGGCCAGACGGGACGGTTCGTCCACACGTGGATCTCGCGCACTTCCCCGAGGATGCCGGCATGCATGATCTCTATCGCCCGCCTGAACGAGCTGCCGGAGCTTCCCTGGTGCCCCATCTGCGTGACAACTCCATGTTCGCGGGCCGTGCGGCCGAAAAGATCAAGCTCCTTCAACGTGCGTACGAGCGGCTTCTGCACGTACGCATGAATGCCCTGCCTCATCGCCGTGATGGCGATCGGCGCATGGGCGTGGTCGGGGGTGGATACGGTGATAGCGTCTATGCCAAGCCGTTCGGCGTCGTCCAGCAGGCGGCGGTAGTCGGTGTAGAACGGAATCCGAGAAAGGTCGATCTGGATATTCTGCCTCTTCAGCTCGTCTGCCGCCTTCCCGAGCATGGCCTTGTCGCAGTCGCAGATGGCCACCAGCTCCGCGTGGCCGGTCTGCACCATCGGCAGCCAGTCCGAGAACCCCTTCCCCCACACGCCTGCGGCCGCAAGCCTCACCTTGTCGCCGCATACCCTCGCGCGCCCGCTGGAGCATCCGCCTGCCGCGAGAACCGCCATGCCGGACGCCGCGCCACGCATGAACGCCCGCCGTGAAATCCCTGCCTTCATGTCTCTTTCCTCCTGATACTAGTGGTTCAAGGTTGGTCTTTGCCGCCAAGGGACGGATCCAGCACCTCGAGGATCCGTGCACGCAGGTTCAAGGCGTAGGATAAGATGCTACTTCCTTTTGCCTGTTATCGCTAGGCTGAAGTCGTTGAGCGTGATCCCGGCGTCGCCCGCTTCGACTTCGATGCGGTTGTCGCCGCGCAGTATCGCGCTGGGTGGCGGCGTGAAGGTGAACACCCCCTTCACGAACGAATCGGGCGTGTAGGCGGTACCGTTGATCTTGAACTCCTTGAGCGCCCCTTCGGAGGCGTCGGCGGCGAGAAGCTTCGCCGTGATGCGCGGCTCGACCTTCTTCGCGCGCCAGTCGTTCAGATCGTCGCCGACGGGGAGGTTGAATGCGAACTTATCGCCCGCCTTCAGCTTCACGGCCTTGGCCGGATTTATCCCGCCAAGGTGTATGAAATCGTCGCCACCGACGAGGAAGCTGCGCGGCAGATATCCGCCACCGCCGTTGTACACCGAAAAGTAGAGCTTGTCGCGTCCGTTGAGGTCATGCACCGACGCCGAAAGCACCTTGCGCTGCCTGTCGTGCGGCGCATACTCGAAGTTGAAGTAGCATATTCCGTCCATCCCCTGCATCACGGCAGCGGACGCACGCGCGAGGAGGCTTTCCACGCCGTCGCGTCCGGGCAGGAGCCTGGCGCCCTTGACGCGCGCCAAGCGCGACTCGTCGAGCGACGCGTAGCACTTGACGCCATGCCGGTGCGCGAGCGCCGCGGACTTGCTCCACGGCTCCAGCTGGAAGTATCCGCCCACTATGAGAAAGTCCACCACCTTCTCCTGCAGCCAGCGCTCGAGGTCTATGCCGATCGCACGGCAGTATTCGACCGAATCGGGTACGCGCATGCATACGACGAACGGCCTTCCACGCCGGCGGCCCACCTCGTCGGCGAGCGCGCGCAGATCCTTCATGTGGGCGGTCATGACGTCGAGCTCAGCCTGGGACGCCCTGCCGCCCCACGCCACGCTGGAGAAGAGCTGCGGATGGCGGAAGAAATCGTATTCCAAGCCGTCAAGGTCGTAGTTCTCGAAATACTCGCGCATGTACTTGAGGCAGAATGCGCGCACCTTCTCCTTGGAGAAGTCGGCGGCGGCCCAGCCACAGCATTTCGGCATGCGCCCCGGGCGCATGCCCACGAGGCAGTCGGGGTTCTCTGCCTTGAACGGAGAGAAGAGCACGTTGCGGTTCGTCCAGCTGGAGCCTGCGTCGTGGTTGTCGTTGAAGCGAAGCGAGAGGAATATCTCCTTCTTGTTGCGCCGTGCGAAGTCGGTCGCCAGGTCGAGCGCGTCCTTGCCGAACTTGTCGCGGAACTCCGCGACCGCGTTGCGCCACTTGCCGATCCCCTCGCTGAACTCGTTCGTGTTCACTATCCCCGCGCGTATGGACGAGAAGTAGCCGAAACCGAACACTGTCGAGTAGCAGATGGTGTCGGTAAGCGTATTTTCCGTGGCCTTGAGGAACGGAGCCTCGAAGTTCGCGGCCGAGATCGGCTTGTCCGCCAGATCGGCACACCCGTAGGGATAATATATCATGTCGCAGCCATCGTCGTCCCAGAGGATCGCCCTCGGGCGGTCCACCGCGGCGCGGCGCATCGCCTCGAACGTCGCGTCGTCCATGGCCCAGGCCCCTGCGGCCGCTGCCACGAGCGCCGCCATAACCAATCTTGTCTTCATCATCTTTCGCCTTTCATTTTCACGTGTGGATCAAGGTATCGGTGCAGGGCACACAACCCTCACGCCGCCGGAGGAGCCCGAACGGTAGCGCCCGTCCGCACCGCCAAAATTCTCGTCCCAGGAGGTGGCCGCGCTTCTGGTCGCATGCTGGGTATTCGTTGCATCGAACGCCAGGCCTTCGGGATCGGTCTGGTCGGTCTGCATGCTCGTACCATCCGGATCCCACCAGTCGAGACACCACTCGGAACCGTTGCCGCACATGTCATAGAGATCCCATCCGTTGGGGATGAGTTCTCCCACCGGATGCGAGGTGTCGCTGCCGTCGGGCCAGGTATGCTGCTTGGTCCATGCGATCGAATAGCTGTTGTTCTCGCCCGTGTACCAACGCGTCGTGGTGCCCGCCCTGCAGGCGTATTCCCACTGCGCCTCGGTTGGATAGTCGAATTTGATGCCAAGCCCGTTCATCCCGCGCAGCGCCCCAAGCGGCGAAGTGGGGCTTACGTCGTGTCCGTTGACGGTCCAGATGTAGGGCGACTCCGTACCTTTGCTACCACCACCACGGAAATTGCCGAAAGAGGTGCAGAAAATCGGATGCTCCAGCTTATTGCGTGCAACGGATATTCCCGACACCGTGATTCCGGTCGTATCTACAAGATTGCGCAGCTGCCCCTGCGTGAACTTGTAGACGCCCATGTAGTAGTCCTCCGTGAACGTCACGTAGTGCGGGGGCGTTGCGCCGCAATCATTCCTGGCCCTGGCACCAGTGGCCGTGCCCATGCGCCAGCGCACTTTCGCTGCGGGGATCTTGCGCATCACGAGGCATGCCGTCTTGTTGAGCGGAGATTCCATGCCCAACGGAATCGCCTCCTTGACCGCGTAGAACGAGACGCTGTTTGACACAGTTAGGTTCATGACCATGAAATCCGGCGGGGCGGACTTTGTCCACGCGCTCACCACGAAGCGTATCTTGTCCGCCGCAAGCGTCCGTCCTGGCCAGTCCAGCCCGGAATTCCATCTGAACGAATACGGCGAGTCCGATGCGGCAACGAGCTTGTTGATGTCGCCCTGGACGGATCTGAAGTTCTCTCCTCCGATGGAGGCCCACACGTCTCCGGCGACATTGGTCTGGACATCCAGAGTCACGATCGCAGGGCCGTTGTGAAGCGTGTACGAAACGGCGACGAACCGGTTGTCGGCGTCGGGCGTAGCGGAGATTCCATCGGCGTATGGCGCTTCATCGGCGAACGCGCATGCGGCGGCCGAGATTCCAAGAAAAAGAAAAAGCCTTTTCATCTTTCGTTCTCCTTTAACTAACCGGCTATTCGTTTATCGTCGCCGGACAGCAGATGCGGAATCCGATGGTTTCGTGGGGGGACGTCTCGGTCATCCGGTAGCGGTTGGAAACGCAGGACTGCGGCAGCGTGAAGGTGAAGCTACCTCCGCGATCGCACCGCTTGGCCACACCGGTCTTGACGTCCATCTCTTCCGACCCTGTCCCCATTACGGCAGCGCCCGGCGGATCGACCGTCCAGCCTTTGAGGCGGTCGACTATATAGTAGTCTAGGCACCATTCCGACACATTCCCGATCACATCGTAGAGTCCCCAGTTGTTCTTCAGCTTCAAGCCGACGATATGCGTCGTGCCAGCCGAATTCGTGGCCATCCATGCATGCGAATAGCAGTCCTCGGCTTCGCTGCCGCCAACATACTTCGTCTCCGGCGGTTCGCCGGCCTTCGCGGCGTACTCCCACTGCGCCTCCGTAGGCAGATCGAACTGGAGCGAATTGCCCACGAAGGCGCGCATGTGCCCGAAGAACGACTGTGCTCCGACCTGGTGTCCGTCGTCCGGCCAGGTGAGCGAGACCGTGCAATCGCGGAGCGTCCGCCAGTCGATCGATTCGACCGGATGGAGGAAACGGTCGGCACCTCTGTAGTGTCCGCGGGCGGCGGCTCCGCCGATATCCGCGCAGTTGGCGTTGAGAAAGGCGTTCGACCACTGGCCCTGCGTGAACTCGTAGACACCCATGTAGTAGTCGTTTGTGAACGTCACCCAGTGGAGATCTTCGTTGCCAAATCCGCTCAGGTAGTATGGCGAGCCCATCCACCACGTGACGCCTGCGGCGGGGATCTTGCGCATGGCGAGCTTGTCGAGCTTGTAGATGTCGTTCGTGACACCACCGGGGATCGCGGCCTCTTCCGTGTAGAAGCTGCGCGAGCCGTCGTGGAGATCCACGACAAGGTAGTCTGGCGGCGAAGAGAGGCTCCATGCCGTAACCACCGCACGGATGTCAGATGCAGGGAACGCGTGGTCCGGCCAGTCGGCGCGGGCGTCCCAATGGATCGTCTGGCGGCTTTCGGACGGACTGACGACGCGATTGACGGCGCCCGTTATGGAGATGAAGTTCTCCGCGCCGATGGAAACCCACGTGCCGGCAGAGTTCGTCTGGATATCCAATGTGACAATGGCAGGCGCGTCGGTAAGGATGTATGAGATGGTGGCACGACGCGAACGGCTCTGCGTAAATAGCACCGTGTCCTGGTCGACATGCGGTATGGCCGCAAGGACGGCGGCGGGGGCGAATATGGAAAGAAGCAGGGCGAAAATCGTCTTTTTCATGGCGGTCATGCCTCCCGTCAGCGGATGAAGAGCAGCGTTCCGGGAACGAACGTCGAGAACGCGCCAGAAGAATTCTCCGATGCGCGTTTGTTCGTCTGGCGGCTGTCGACCATGGAAATTGGCATCGCGGAAGCAGGTACGCCCTGCGCGTTCACGTATTGCCGCGTATCCCAAAACTCGTTGCTCACGGTATTGTCAAGCGCGAAAAGCCGCATCGCGAACGTCAAAGACACGATGGCGATCAGACTCCACGACACGGGGCTGGCTACTCTTTTCGGTTTCATGCTACTCCTTTTGCCGGTTGATTGCGGAAAACGGTTGAAGAGAATCAGTGCCCATTATACTATGAGCCCCGTCCGGGGGCAAGTATAAGTTTACTTTTATACATGTGAATTTCCAGAATTAGGCTTTCTCAAGTCACTGCTTCAGGCTCTTCGCCTGCTGCGTGAAGCGCTTCAGCTGCTCCAGCTGCCATTCGCCTTCGTAGAAATACGGATAGACGCCGATGTAGTTGAGCATCGTCTGTTGTCCCACCGCCACCGCAGGGACGCCGGATTCCTTCCAGTCGGAAAAGACCACCTCGGCCTCCGAGGTCTTGGCGCGGAACACGACGCGATGGTAGAACACGCCGTGCGTGCGCACCTGCACAGACATGCGGTATCTCTCGCCGGGGATGAGCGGCAGACGCAGCGCGGACTGGAACTTGTAGTCGCTCGGGCAGACGCCGAGGCGATGTCCAGTTATGCGAACGCCGCCGAGGCCGCCGGGAGCGTCCGGCGCGAGCGGCGAGACATCTACCTTTACGTTTGAATCGCCGCCAACGCTCCAGCCCAGGACGCCGCCGATGTTGTCGGGCATGAAATCGTCGCGCAGAAGGTTCTCACCGGCCGTCGCAATACCGATTGCCATCGCCGAGGCCATGGCGACCCAGTATCGTGCTGTCATGCTTCCCTGCCTTTCTTGTAGGAGCAATTCATACTATGCCTATCCGATTGTGCTAACGCTTCAATTATGCCAAAAACAGGCTGTATTCGCAAGGGGCAAATTTCGACTTTATCCCCTCACTTTTCACCCGTCTTGTGCTATAATGTCCACATTCATCAACACAAAAAGGATCAACGCATGAAATTGGCCAGAATCGTACCGTCTCTTCTCCTTGCCGCCACCCTTCTCGGCTGCTGCTGCCCGAATGTGGAATGCCGGGATCGTCAAGCCGAGGAACCGAATATCTCCGTGTTTGCGAGCTTCATCCGTAAAACGGCAAAGGAACGCGGCATATCGCTGTCCGAAGCGGCCGAAATGCTCCATGCGCTCGGCGTGAGAGGGTTCGACGCGGGGGCGGATGACGCCGACCTCCCGCAGCTGGCGGCCACCAGCCTCAAGCCCATCAATTTCTACTTCTTCCCGAAGATGTATTCCGCCGACAACGGCGCGGCCGACTGCAAGCGCTGCCTCGACCGGGCCGTCAAGTACGGCGTACCGCGCGTGATGGTCGTGCCGTCCCACTTCACGAAGAACGGCAACGAGGCCGAGGAATTCGCCAAGGATCTCTCATCGATGAAGATGTTCGTCGCCGAAGGCAAGAAGCGCGGCATCACGATCACGATCGAGGACTTCGGCGGCCCGGTAAATCCGGGATCGCATACGAAGTATCTGAAGCGTTTCCTGGACGAGATACCCGACCTTCGCTTCGCGCTGGACAGCGGCAATCTCTACTACGCAGGACGGGGCGAGAGCATCCTTGACATGATGGACTACGCCAAGGGCCGCATCGAGCATGTCCACCTCAAGGACCAGACCAAGGAAGACAACCGCAAGTATGCGACGCTGGGCCTCGGCGCAGTCCCCAATGAAAAGATCGTCAAGACCGTAGCCGCCTCGGGCTACAAGGGCTGGTACACGCTGGAGAATGCGGTTGGGGACGACACCTATACCGACACCGTGCGCCAGGTCGCTGTGCTGAAATCATGGCTCGACCAGGCAAACGGCAAGAAGCGGAAATAGGCGCGGGGTGCATCATGAAGAACCTGCTCTGCACGATTCTGGCTCTTTCCTCCGCCATGGTCCTCGCTGGGGGCGACATGTCCACTGCGCTCGCTGCCACCAGCCCTTGCGCGTTCACGAACGAGGCAGGCGAGGTACTGCTGTACAGAAAGACCACGGCGACCACACCCAATGCCGCGCCCCTAGTCCTGTTTCTGCATGGCGCAGGTGAACGCGGCTCCGACAACTCCGCCCAGCTGGTGCATTGCGTGGGGCCGATCCTCGACTGGTTCGCCCGCAAGGGCCAGGGCGTGCATCTGATCGCCCCGCAGTGCGAGAATGATCGTCGCTGGGTGGAGACGGACTGGTCCAGCCCGGCGCATACGTTCCAGTCAATCCCGTCGCGGATGATGCGGCTTGCCCTCCAGCTGCTGGAAAAGACGATCCGCGAGGAGAATGTGGATCCGGCGCGCGTCTACGTGGCTGGCATATCGATGGGGGGATACGGCACATGGGACGCTATATGCAGGCGTCCAGATCTTTTCGCCGCCGCCATGCCGGTATGCGGAGGTGGCGATCCGCACAAGGCGGCGCTTATCCGCAATCTGCCCGTGCTGGCCGTTCACGGCGATGCAGACTCCGCAGTGCCCACCATCCGTTCCCGTGACATGGTGGACGCATTGCGCCGGCTCGACGCCCCCGTACGCTATATCGAGTATCCCAGGTGCGGACACAACTGCTGGAAGCCCGCCTTCGACGACGACGCGCTCCTTGAATGGCTCTTCTCGCATCGCCGCGCCGATTCAGTCCCCCGCGCTCCGTGGCTGGTACGCCGTGCCGACGAGCCCACGTCGTGGGAGGTCTCAGCCGACGGCCTCACCCCCGCCGCCTACCTTGAACGACTACGCCATACCGGCGCACAGCTGCGCCGGGCATGC
The DNA here is from genome assembly GCA_017525225.1 of Kiritimatiellia bacterium. GTDB lineage: Bacteria > Verrucomicrobiota > Kiritimatiellia > RFP12 > UBA1067 > RGIG6720. Next base: position 2,786 of record JAFXTB010000013.1, on the reverse strand, counting down.
CCCACCGCGCACGTGATCTGCCGCCGCGATCGCGTCAGCGCCGATTTCGCCAAGGCGCTCGATGCATTCGGCGAAGGCGAGGAATACGAATACCGCACAGCCCCTTCCGCGACCACGCTCACAGGCCGCATGGACGGTCCGCTTCTCTGCGCAGGATATGGACGCGCCTATCTTCTCGGACCCGACGGCGCCGAAATGGCTTCATGGAACGGCTGCGGCAACATACATCGCGTGTTCAAGACGACAAGCCACGTGTGGTGGTCGAACGGACGCGTCTGGCGGCAGGCGCTCGCAGGTGGCGCGCCAGAGCTTGTCTACAAGGCGCAGAATGAAGTCGGCGGCGGCGTGCTGGGCTTCACGGTCGAGCCGGACGGTTCCGTAGTGATGGCGGTCAACTCCATGTGCGAGATCGTAGAGCTTGCACCACCGCCCCCCTTCCCGCCCAACGCCTCCTTCCGCGTCCGCAGGCGTTTCAAGGTTGACGCGCGCGACGACAAGGGCAACACGCCAGGTGCGCATGGCGCGCTGCGAATGGTGCGCAGGACTCCGCAGGGTACGTATCTCGTATGTTGCGCGTCCGCCGCAAAGGTGAAGGAATATTCTGCGGACGGCAGGCTGCTATGGGAACAGTCGGCGCCACCCTTCACGTTCGACTGCCTCCGGCGGGGGAACGGCAATACGCTCGTGAGCCATCTTGACGGCGTGACGGAGTTCACGCCCGACCACAAGGCCGTATGGAAGATATCATGCTCGGACTTCCCAGAACTGAAGCTCGCGTATCTATGCGGTCTGCAGGAGCGCCGCAACGGGAACCTCGTGGTTGGCACCTGGTCCAACGGTTCACCCGCCCGAACCAATGTAACGGCATTCGAGGTGACGCGCGGGCACAGCATAGTGTGGGCGCATCTGAGCGCCGACGCGAACATGATGACTGCGCTGCGCGTCGACTGAACCACCTGCCACGCAGACGATGCCTGCCGCCCCTTCCATACGGCCGATCGCAAGCGTTGTGATGCCCTGCTACAACGTGGCGCCGCATCTCGCGGCCGCCCTCGAAAGCGTCCGCAGACAGTCGCGGCAGGACATCGAGATCGTTGCCGTCGACGACGGTTCCACCGACGGCACGGGCGACATCCTCAGGCGCTTCGCCGCCGAGGAGCCGCGCCTCAGGGTTCTCTCGCAGCCGAACAGGGGCGTATCGGCGGCGCGCAACGCCGGCATCGATGCCGCCTGCGGACGCTACGTCTTCTTCGTGGATCCCGACGACGCGGCGCATCCCGACATGGTCGCCAAGGGCGTGGCGGAGATGGAACGCTCTGGTGCCGACTGCTGCCTTTTCGCATACCGGCGGAGGTTCGGAGACGACGGCGAATGGCGCGAGATGCCGCTTCAGGGCGACTACCGGTATTCCTCCAACGCAGAGATACTGGATGGCTTCTTTCCGCACCTCTTCGGATATTCGAACGAGCAGGCCCGTATCTGGTGCAGGCGTGGCGAATGGCGGCAGGGACGCGAGGAAGGCAGCGTCTGCCGGGGCGTGTACAGGCTCGATCTCATCAGGCGGGCGCACGTGCGCTTCGACGAGACGATTGTCCTGTACGAAGACGCCATGTTCAACTGCGAATATCTCGTAGAGGCGCAGAGCATGACCTGCATCGGCGAACCGCTCTACGACTACACGGTGCGTCCCGAAGGAGCGGTGTCGGCGAACAACCGCACGCGCGTGCTTTTCACAAACAAGCGGCGGCTGCTGGAGCGCCGCAAGGAGATCGACCGCAGGAGCGGCGGACGCCTTGCCGCATCATATTCGGCGTCATGCGTCTTCTCCGTGTTTGAGATGCTGCATGCGCTCGTATCCACGGACGTTCCGATCCTGGAAGGTCTGCGCGAGATACGCGCCTACATGCGCGATCCCGTCGTCAGATCCGCGTTCCGATCCTTCCCTCTTGGCATCCGCCGCCCGTTTGCCTCGTCGGTGGTCCTCCTGGCCAGGATGTTCTTTCGTTAACCCCATTTTTTCTGTGTTGACATGGTGGCAAGGGGCGAAGGGATACCATGCGTGGGTGTGTGCGTGTGTGTAGGATAGGCGCGGCCGGTTTCCGGCGGTCGCGGCTCTAGCGCGGGCGCGCGTTGCGCCTTGCGCCAAGGGGACTCGGCAATCGCCAGATTGCCTTCGCCCCCTGTCGCCGCGGCGTCCGCGCGTCCTCGCGTCGGCCGCGCCCTTGTCTTCCGGAAACCGGCCGCACTTCCACGGGGATTCGTCGCGCCCTCGCGTCCCGCGCGCTCGTCCCGGTCACCGGCGCACGGCCGCGTTCCGCCGTCCGGCGCCTGGCTTGCGTCTGCGTGGCGGATGCGGCGCGATGCTGTCGTCTCGTGCCGCCCCGCCCTCGCATCCGCCGCGCCATGCGTCCGTCGGCGGCGCCCGTGCTCCTAGCCGGTCCTCGCGTGCGGTCCGCTCCGTCGCTCCACGCTTAAGCGCATCCACAATCGCAGGGTGGTGTGACCATAGTACGGGAAGATTATCCCCTGTCGGCAAGAACCAATATTTTTATTACGCATAGAATTCTCATCAGGGTATGACGGTAAGATCCGGCGGCGAGAACTTATTCCGCACATGATTCTCATCGCGGCTGGGTGCCAGGGTAGATGCAGCCGTCTCGCGGCTGCATCGTAGGGAAACCGAAGGTGTTGCCTATAGCGCGGAGGGTGGGACGGGGGCGGGCGCGCGGCCTAGCGACTCGCGGACGGCCGGGCGCGCATCCGGCGGATGCGGGGCGCGCCTCAGG
>JAFXTB010000097.1 GCA_017525225.1 Kiritimatiellia bacterium | reverse complement strand
GCAGCGGCTGCCGGCTCCCGGCGAGGCGGACTTCGAGGAGACGCCGGTTTCGGAGAGGGCGAACCAATGGCGGCGCTACTGCAACGCGCTGGTCGGGAGGTGCTTCTCCGAGTATTTGGACCGGGCGAAGAAGTTGATCCGCCCTGGAATCCCAATCTACGCCGTCTATGGCAACATCCATCAGTTTCGTACACATGGCCACATCGAGGCCGAGCGTATCCTGCCGAAGGCGACTTACGATTGCTACATCGGACCGTCCTGCAACTCCAACGGCGTCATGGGGGGCGCCAGCGGCTTCCAGGCGGCGCTGGCGATGCTTGAACGCTACGGCATCGGTTACCTCCACTCCTGCGACAGGATAACCAGCACAGTCAGGCAACCGGCGCCGGGCGTGAAGATGCCCCCTCGTCTCCAGGCGGTGCAGATGCGCAATGCGGCGGAGGATGTGGCCTGCCTGAAGCGGGAGTTCTCTCTTGCGCTGCTGCATGGCTTTTCTTTGTGGTTCTTCAACCTCTGGGGCTTCGCCTACACGGGGAAGGAGGTCCGGGATCTTTTCATGCGGATAGGCGAGCTGTGGCGGCGCTATGCGGACGAGCCAAGCCGTTCCGATGCGGAGACGCTGCTCGTCTTCAACACCGATAGCACCTATGCCCTTGGGGGTTTTGGGGCTCTGCAGCGCAAATCCCCCCATCCCCTCTATCCGGTTCGTACCATACTTCTTCCCGAGGCCGGGATTCCGTTCGTGACCGCGACGTTCGACGACCTTCGGCATCTGGATCTTGCGCCATACAAGCTGGTGGTCTTCAACAATCTGATCGTCATGGACGAGGAGAAAAGGCGCGTCCTGCAGGAAAAGGTCTGTGCGGGCGGTCGGGTGGCCTATGGGGTTCCTGGCGGGAAGGAGAAATGGACGGCGGAGGATCTGCGCCAGGCCGGGAAGAAGGCCGGGCTCCACTTCTTCACCGAGGATTCCGATCTCAAGGTGTGGAGCTCCGAAAGGTTCGTTTCGGCCCATACCAAGAACGGCGGTACCAAATCCCTGAAGCTGAAGCGCAAGGCGGCGCGAGTGGTCGAGCTCTTCTCGGGGAAGGAGATCGCGAGGAACTGCCAGGCGTTCACGGATGCCTTTGCCGCGCCCGACACCAAGCTGTACCTCATCGAATCATGAGTCCGTCAAGCCATCTGGTGAAGGCAGGGCGTGATCCATTTACCACTTCACAAAAGGGACTTCAATGAGCTCAAGCCTGGGCTTGACGTTTCGTTCATGCGAACAGTTCGGCTCCATCAATGACATTCTGGATGTTGCCAAGATATTTACTCTTCGCGACACCATTCGCGGCGACAATGACGGTATGCACAGCCTTGCGCACCCCGCTTTCGCGGCGGAACACTTCGGCCCGGTGGCAGATGTTTTCGAATTCAGCCTTGTCGAGAGAGTACGGTTCGTCGCTGTATTTCATCTCGCACAGGTCCACGATGCCATCCGTCCTGTCGATGAGCATGTCAATCTGTACGCCTTTCTCGCCGGGATCGGCTGATCGCCACTGCCACGAATACGTGTCGGATTCTATACCCTGGATACCAAGAGCTCGTTTTATCTGTTCGGCATGCATGGCGCAGACACGTTCAAACGCGAGTCCGCGCCATGTGTTTACCCTCGGGGTGTTGTAGTTCAGCGACCAGTGCCTTTTGTCATTTCCGCGCCATGGCGCGACGAACTGAAAATAGAATAAGGTGTAAGGATCGACAAGCTGGTACATGGCGTCCTTCTTCTTTTTTGCCATCGCCCTGCTGCATGCGAGGAATCCGCATTGTACTAGTTCGTCAAGGCATCTGCTGATTTCTCCTCCCGATTTCACCTTGAGGCTGCGGATGATCTCTTCGCGCGACATCCCAGACTTCTTGCCTCCGAGCGTCTTCACGATTTCGACATGGCGCGCGGACGACTTGAACAGCGATGAGAAAAGCCGGCTGAATTCGTTTCGCATTTCGTCAGCGGTTCCGAAGAAGAGTCTGTCGATGTTCTGGGCGGCGCTCTGTCCTTCCTGAAGCAGACTCCAGTAATAGGCGACACCGCCAAGTATCATGTAGCATTCCATGATTTGCCGGCGGTCGAAGCCGAGGTTCATGTAGTTGGCGTAGGCTACGCACTCCTTCAATGTGAACGGGACAAGCGGTATCTGCCTGGTTACGCGGTTGTGCAGTCCACCGCGAGATCGCAGAACCTCGTTGATTACCCATGTCGTTGCGGAACCGCAGATTATGAGCAGTATGTCCCTACGGGACGTAGCCCAGGCGTTCCAGAACAGTTCAAATGCGTTGAGAAAGCCCGAACACGGAGTGTCAAACCACGGAAGTTCGTCAAGAAAAACTATTTTCTTCCCCTCGGGCATCATCTCCAGCATTGTCTCAAGTTCTGAAAAGGCTACGATCCAGGACGACAGACGAGGACACTGCGGGTGGCCTTGTTTCTTCATCGCCTCCCTGAACGCGGACAACTGCACTTTGCGAGAGGCGTTTTCCATACCTGCGGCGTGGAAGGCGAATCTGTAGTTGAACACTTCGTTAATGAGAAACGTCTTGCCGATACGTCGCCTGCCATATACAGCCACGAACTCGGAATGGTCTGAATTGTAGGCCGCGCGAAGGATCTTTATTTCATTTTCTCTGCCAATCATTGCGCCAGTACTCCTTAGTCGCCGAGAATTATACCATAAAGTGGGATTTGGCGCAATGTCAATCGTGTCCCACGGGGACATCGCGCCAAATGTTCCAACATCTGCATGATTTGGCGGAAAGTCCCAGGGGTCCGTCTCGACTGCGATTTCTTAGAGGGGCCAATTATTTGAAGAGAGCACCTCTTTCGGTGGCTTCAGTGTGGCGTCAATCGGACACCAGAGGTCAAGAACCGCTTCGCCATGTGGATTTGTTGCGAAATAGGGATTTCACGACGGCATGAAATATGGTATCATTAACGACAACGAGAAAAAACGGAGTATTGAATGATGGGAAGGTTTGATGGAAAGATCGTGCTCGTCACGGGCGGGAACCGCAATACCGGACTGGACATTGTGGAGAAGTTCGTCCGTGAAGGGGCAAAGGTGTACATGTGCGGGTCGAGCGACGCTTCCACCGCCAAGGGCGTGGAGGCGCTGAAGATACGCTCGGCGGCGTGGGGACAATCCGCCCAACCGGTTGTGTCGCAAACGTGCGACATATCGGACATCGCCCAGGTGACGGCGCTCTTCGACACGATAGAGCGCGAATCCGGCAGGCTGGACATTCTGGTGAACAATGCCGCCAACCAGGGGATCGGCCACGGTGGGCCGCTGGAGATGGACGCGGCGCGGTTCCACGATGTCTTCAACGTGAACGTCATCGGCGGATTCCAGGTCACGCAGATGGCCTGCAACCGGTTCTTCATGAAGCAGGAGTCGCGTGGCGTAGTGGTGTTTCTCTCATCCAACACCGCGATGCGGGCAATCCGCCACCGCACAGCCTACTGCGCGTCAAAGGGCGCGATAAACTCTATGGTGCGCGCACTTGCGCTCGACCTTGCGCCTCTCGGTATCCGTGTGAACGCATGCGCGCCGGGCTACATCTATACGGAACGCTGGGACGTCCTCGATCCCGCCAAGGTGGCACGGCGGCGGCTCAACTGCCCGTTGCGCAAGGAGGCAAAAGGATCCGATATCGCCAATGTCGTCGCATTTCTTGCTTCGGAGGATTCCGCCAACATGGCCGGCGAGATTGTCACCTGCGACGCGGGATGCTCATGCCAGCACATGCCGGAGGATGTGGACGTGTGATGTGGGGTCGGGATGGTTGTGAAGGTTGAGAAGGTTGTGAAGGTTGAGAAGGTGAGGAAGGTTGAGAGGTTTAGGAGGTTGAGAAGGTGAAGTTGTACATTGCAGGAATGCTTGGGCTTGCGGCGATTGCGGCGGCAGGGGTCGTACCCTTCAAGGATGCGGCAAAGATCAAGAGCTGGGACGCATGGAACGACCACAAGAAGGATCCGAAGCACAAGATACGGCCATGCGTGACATGGGCCAAACTGAACCAGCTTGATCCCGGGCTCAAGGAGATCGGCCGCCTCGTCGTACGCGATGCGAAGGACATCAAGTCGTCCAAGTGGTCGATCGGCTGCGAGACGATGGATCGCGACTATGCCGACTGGAACGCCTACAAGGCCTACTTGGGACCGCTCGGGGTGAAGCACGGGCGGCTCTTCTCCGGCTGGGCGAAGACGGAGCAGGTAAAGGGCCAGTACGACTTCACGTGGATCGACCCGCAGGTACGCGAAATGGCGGCGATGGGTGTGAAGCCCTGGATATGCCTTTCCTACGGCAACCCGGTCTATGGCAGCGACTTCCGTCTGGGCATGCGCGTCAGGCAGGTCACGGATAACCCCGAGGCGTTCGAGGCGTGGCTCAGATACTGCACGGCGTGCGTCGAGCGCTATAAGGATGTAGTTGATGAGTGGGAGATCTGGAACGAGCCGTTCGGCCAGGGTACCGAATACGCCGAGATGTTCTATCGCACGGCGAAGGCGATTCGCGCCGTCCAGCCGACGGCGAAGATTTTTTGCACAGCCATCTCCTTTCCGACGGACTACACGCGTGTCCTTGAAAAGCTGAAGAGTGAGAATGCGCTTGATCTCGGCTCCTATTTCATCTACCATCCGTACGACGTCAACCCCGATACTTCGTATGCACGGCGCGCCGAACCTCTGCGCAGGCTGGTGAAAAGCTATTCGGGTACATTCGACATCATGCAGGGCGAGGTCGGGTGTCCCTCGCAGCTCGAATTCGCCCATGCGCTCCAGGGACATGAATGGACGGAATATTCGCAGGCGAAATGGAATCTCCGCCGTACAATCGGCGATGCGGTTCGCGCGATCCCCTGCAACGTGTTCACGATGATCGACCTGCAGTACACATTCATGCTGCAGAGCTTCGGCCTCATCCGATCCAACACGCTGAAGGAGTTCGTGTACCTCCGGCCGAGCTACTATGCGATGCAGAACGTGTTCGGCTATATCGACGACGAGGTGCTGCCCGCGGGGGTGAGCACGAACGCGGGAGTAACGATAGAGCGGCGGTTCGATCCGCGTGAAACCCAGGCGCGCAGGCTGACATGCGCGAAATTCACACGTTACGGCCGGCCAATCCGCTTCTACTGGTATTCCGACAGTCGTCCATCCAACGTGCTCGGATTCGACCGCGTGGCCATCAGGGCGCCGGGGCGGATAGAGCGTCCTGTGTGGGTGGACATGATCACTGGCCGCGTGTTCGAGATCCCGGCGGAGAAGGTGTCGTACGAAGGCGGCTGCACTGCGTTCAAGGATCTGCCGATGTGGGATTCGCCCATCCTGGTGGCAGACCGCGTAGACGTGCCTCTGCGCGTAGAGAATCACGAAACGAGGACAAGATGATGAACAGGCAATCAGGAGCATACAAATGGCTGCTGCTGGCGATGCTGTCGCTGGCGTTCTTCTTCCACCAGGCGGATCGGGTTCTGTTCGGGCTCCTGACGATCCCGATCCAGGAGGAACTGCATCTGACCGATCTCCAGATCGGCTGGATCAACACGTCGCTGTTCTGCACGCTGGCGCTGATGGTGCCGATCGCTGGCTTCCTCGGCGACAGGCTCAGCCGCAAGTGGATAATAACCTGCTCGCTTCTCTTCTGGTCGCTGATGACGGCCTGCACGGGGTTCGTGGGCGGCATGTGCGGGCTCATCTTCTTCCGTTCGATCGCGACGGGCGGCGGAGAGTCGTTCTATTCTCCGTCGGCCTATGCGCTTCTCGCGGCGCACCACAAGGAATCGCGATCCGTGGCGATGGCCGTGCACCAGGCCGCGCTCTACATCGGGCTCATGTTCTCCGGCGCGCTCGTCGCATGGGTGCTTTCCACCCTGCACGGCGCCCAGTGGGTCAAGTCGCTGTTCGGCGAACTTGGGTACTGGCGGCCGGTGTTCATGATATTCGGCGGCCTCGGGCTTCTGCTCGGCGTGGTGTTCGTGTGGGCGCTGAAGGAAGGGACGGAAGGGACCTCCGGGAAGGATGGGAAGGCCGGTGCGGCAGCCCTTTCGGCGAAGCCATCGCTAGGGACAAGCATGAAGGCGTTCTTCTGCAATCCGTCCGTGGTGCTGAACTGCCTGGGCTTCGTGGCGATCGTGTTCGCCAACAACGCCTATCTCAGCTGGGCGCCCAAGTTCGCGGCGCGCAAGTTCAGCCTTTCAGTGGGGGCGGCCGGCAACGGCACGATGCTCTACCACCATTTCTGCGCGTTCGCTGCAATCATCCTGGCCGGGTTCATCACGGACGCCATGGTGGTACGGCATGGACATCCCAGGTTCCGCCTTGTGCTGCAGTCGCTCGCGATGCTGTGCGGAGCGCCGATGCTCGTGTGGTTCGGCTTCGCGCCCACATTTGTCTCGGCGGTCGCGGCGACGATGGCGTACGGCGTCTTCCGCGGTCTCTACGAGGCGAACACGCATGCATCGATCTTCGATGTCGTACGCCCCGAGCACCGTTCGTCGGTGGTTGGCCTCATGAACATGGTGGCGTTCCTCTTCGGCTCCCTCTCGCCGCTCATGATCGGCGCGCTTTCGGACCGCATGGGCATGCGCGGCTTCGAGATCGGCTTCGGCATACTCGGCGGCTCATATCTCATCGGCGCGCTTGCGATGCTTTCCGCCTTCTTCTTCACCTTCAACCGTGACAGAATTGCGGAGTGATGGCGCTCTGGATAGATAGCGTGGAATTGAGGCGGGGGGATTCGCCATTGGCACGATTGAATTGATTGCGCAATGCGTGCAAACCGCATTCGCCGCCATAACGCCGTGGCTTGTCGGCACGGCGATAGGATTCTTTGTCCTATGGTTTTTCATGCTATGCTACAAAGCCAAGCCGTTTACAAAGGAGGTAAAGTGGTTTTTCAGCCTGACGCCCTGGCACAAGTTCATTGTCGTCTGTGTATTCTGCTTCTTCACCCTCTGGGGCGGATCGAAGGAGCCATCATTGCCGGATGCGCGGTCCTTGACATCAATGACTATAACGGACACTACGAAGGTGACGAACATAATTTCTCACCGGGGAAGGGCTGGGAACAGACCGGCACGGCGGTGCTTCTTGGCTACAACTGGTATGCGCCGCTTGATGATACCGGCAAGCCGGTGCAGATAGTGCTGTCCTGGAAGGCGAATCGCGGCACGCTTGGGGACGTCGGCGCGTGGATGAAGGCTAACGCCGATAACAACGCATGGAATGCCTGTGCGATTATCAAGGATAGTCGTTACCTGTACCACAAGAAAGGTTTTCTTGGCCGACACAAGCTTGCAACCATGAACAAGGAGGATTGGTAATGAAAAAGTGTTTTCTATTGCTGCTATGCTGCATCGTCATATTGTCACATGGAGCAATAAATGATTATGAAGAATTGATCAATACGACACTCCAGGCTTGTAACGCGCCTGTTGTACTTCTCAATGCTTCCTACACAAATGATGTGATCGGATTTCGAAATGGATGTATGGATGCACAAGGACGGTGTGCGGCCGACCTGTCATTGGCGATTAGCCTCATGCGTAGGATGGAATGGGACGAGGGGTGTGTCGGTAATGATCCATGCTATCAATGGCATCAGTCTCTAGTCTCCAACATAATTGCAAACGTTGAACTTCCTCGGGGGAGTTGGATTATGTATGCAGCAGGAGTGGAGTATGTCCATGGAATGAACTTTGGGAATCATTGCTCGGATGGATTTACAATTTCTACGAATATGTTGATGCGTCTTTTAGTCGAACCTGTAGATATGGGTACAACAAATTTTTGGAACGGTATGATGCTGTTACAAGGGTGCCATGGCATAACGATCAAGGAGGCGTTTCAATTGAATGCTGCACTAGAAATGGCGGGCCAGAATCGGTGGACAGAAGTAGCCGTCTATACTAATTCGCTACCACCTTTGGCAATTGAAAAATTTCTACAAGGACTGGAATGATATGCGGGTTGGAGTGTCAAGGTAAAAAGGACAAAAGAGAGACGAGATATGTAATCATCATTTATTGCCCGGATTGAGCGTTCGGTCGGCGCTAGATTTCTATGCGGCGTTGTCATTGGTATTCATGGCTAACACATCGACCATATCTGTCTATACAAATTCTCTGCCGAGTGCTGCAATCCAAAAGATTCTTGAGGCCATGGAATGAGGGGGGGCTTCTCCTCTCCTGCGCATATTTTCAATGGGAAATACGAGATGTACATGTGAATGAGAGACTTTCTGCTTGTTCTTGTTGTGCTTGATCGATACAAGATTACAAAAGTGAGTAATGAGGACTGGCATCTAAAAACGATAATCTGATATAATATTGCCATGCACGAAAACAGACAGTTGCCAAAGGCGAAGAGCGCGAAGAACGACGAGTTCTACACGCAGTATAACGATATCCAGAAGGAAGTCAACGCCTATCTGTTCGTTTTACGATGATAACCACTAACCACTAACCACCAACCATGAAAATCAAAGAAGTCAGGACATTCGTTGTAGACTGCTTTCGCACGAACTGGGTGTTCGTGAAGATCGTCACCGACGAGGGCCTATACGGCATCGGCGAGGGGACGCTCGAGTACAAGGAGCCGACGCTCGTGGCGGCGATCCATGATCTGGAGTACGGGCTCATAGGCAAGGATCCGCTCAATACGGAGCTCCTGTGGCACGACAACTACCGCGACGCATACTGGCGCGGCGGCCCCGTTTTCATGAGCGCGCTCGCCGCCGTGGACCAGGCGTTGTGGGACCTCAAGGGCAAGTACCTCAACTGTCCCGTGTGGCAGCTCCTCGGCGGCAAGGTGCGCGACAAGGTGCCCTGCTACGCCAACGGCTGGTTCTCGCGCAGGGGACAGGCCGGCTCGCTCGAACCCGAGGAGTTCGCCGCATGCGCCGAGGAGGAGATCGCCAACATGCACTGGAAGGGCCTGAAGTGGGATCCCTTCGGGAGCGCCTGGCGGCAGCTCACTCTGCCGGAGCTGAAGCGCGCGCTCAGGTGCGTGGAGAAGGTGAAGGAGGTCGTGGGCGACAAGTGCGACATCCTCATCGAATGCCATGGCCGCTTCGATCTCCCTTGCGCCCTCGAGCTCTCGCGCCAGCTGGAGCCGTATGGCGTGAAGTGGATGGAGGAGCCGATCATCCCCGATTCGCTGGAGGCGTACGCCGAGTTCCGGCGGCACAGCCGCGTGTCCGTCTCCGGCGGCGAAAGGCTCTACTCGCTGCAGCAGTTCCGGACAGCCGTGGCCATGGGCGCCTTCGACTATCTGCAGCCGGACGTGTCGCACGCCGGCGGACTCACCGAGGTGAAGAAGATCGCCGCGCTCGCGGATACGCAGCACCTGCCGATCTGCTGCCATAATCCGTCGGGCCCGGTGGCGAACGCCGCCACGCTCGCCTTCGCCGCCTCCACCCCGCTCTATTTCTACCACGAGACGATGTCGCAGGATGTCACCTGGCGCCGCGAGATCTGCAACGAGGATGTGAAGATCGAGGACGGCTTCATGTACATCGGCGACAGGCCGGGACTGGGCGTGGACATCGACGAGAAGGAATGCCTGAAGCACCCGTTCAAAGCCACCCACCTCCGCCACTACGTCGGAACGCTCACGCAGATACGCCCCGACGACGCGGTGAGCTATTACAAGAAATGAGACGGGTCCAGGAATGCGCTGCATGAACGCCATCGTACCAATCCTCACGTGCCAGCTGGGGTTTGCCCTGGCGACGGCGCATGGCGGCGAAGCCGCGAGCCGCCCATTCCTCGGCATCAACGAGGACAACGACCGGTACCTCCTTGCCGCCGCGAAGGACCCTGCCGCCCTTACCGAAGCCGGCATACGCGACTACTTCGATTCGGTCGCGGCTGGCGGCGCGGTGACGCATTTCTTCATGTGCGTGAACGGGCAGCGCACGAGCTACGGCTCGAAGGTGTGGGAGCCGATATGGCTGGGCGTCAACGACCGCAACGAGTACGGCTTCACCAACAACGCATGGTGCGTGAACGCGAAGATCCTGCACGACCGGGGCATCGACCCCTGGCGGATATGGTGCGCACGGGCCCGCGAGAAGGGGATATCGCCCTGGATCTCCATGCGCATGAACGATGGCCACTACGCGGACTTCGACTACAAGGTCCACCGTAACGAGACGTTCTGGTGGGAGCATCGGGAGCTTTGGCGCAATCCGGCCGGACCGTACATGTGCGACCGCGTGTTCGACTTCTCCAAGCCCGCGGTGCGCGATCATGCGCTCGCGCTCGTGAAGGAGATACTTGGCCGCTGGGACTGCGATGGGCTCGAGCTGGACTGGTTGCGCCAGGTGCACTGCCTCTCGCCGGGCAGGGGAGTGGCCCGTTCGCAGTCCGGCGTGCTCACGGAGTTCATCCGCGACTGCCGCCGCGAAGCGGAGGCGGCATCCCGGCGGCTGGGTCACCATGTGGGGATATCGGTTCGCGTGCCCACGTTCCGTGAAGGCGTCATTGAATGGGGCTTCGACGTGGAGACATGGGCGCGCGAGGGACTGGTGGACCTGGTCGTCGTGTGCAATGCGTACAACACGCCGGACTACAACATGGATCTTCCCGGATGGAAGCGGACGATCGCCGCCGCGAATCCGAAGGTGAAGGTGGTGCCCGGCACCGACATCGGCATCACCAGCGGTGCAGTTAAGAGGTTCGATGTATGGCGGGACTTCGCGCTTCTGCGCGGTTGGGCGGCCACTGTGGCCGGTGGAGAATACTACGTGTTCAACGCGCCATATTTCGGGAAGGATGCGCGCGAGGCGATCTATCGCGGGGATCTCGCCCCGGATCGGATCGAGAGGGAGCGGCGCCGCTTCCCGATAACCTACCACGAGAGCATGCCCCGCCGTGAGCTGGGTGGAGTGCAGCTGCCCGTGCCGCTGGATGGCAGGCATGTGCTTCGAGTCAATGCGGCGAAGGGCAGATTCGACAGCCGTGTGGAGGTGGTCGCGAGATTCGACGGGCTGCATGGCGGGCCTCCGACGGTGACGCTGAACGGCATGCCGCCGCTGTCCGCCCCGAGCAAGGTCGCACTTGACTCCGTCACGTACGGCGCGGCCAAGGACGATGCCGTAGCCTACAGCTGGCCGTTTGCCGTCGAGGCGTTCCGGGATGGAATGAACGATGTCATGATCGCGGGTGAAGCTTCGCCCTGCGCCAAGACAACATGGGTCGAGATCGCAGTCAGGTAGGCAGAAGGCAACAGGAAAAGAGGAGAACGGAATGATGAAGCAGAGCAGAAGGGATTTCCTCGCTGGCGCGGGGATGGTGATGGCAGGCGTTGCGGCGTCGGCCGGGCATGCGGCGGATGCTGCTACGGGCGCGTCCGCTCCGGACGGCAGGGAAGGCGTGCGCTTTCTCGCGTTCGCCGACATCCACTATTCTGCTGGCGGATTCTGGCCGCACGCCAGCCAGGAATGGCTTGACCGCGTGCTTGACCGCGCCGTGTCGTCGAGATCGGACTTCGTGATGAGCCTTGGCGACTTCACGTTCGGCCCCGCGCGTCCGCAGGAGCGCGACTACGTGGCGCACTACAACGGCTTCAAGCCGGTGAAGACATACCACACCTACGGAAACCACGAGTTCGAGAACGTCACCCCGGAGGTGCTGGACGAGGTATACGGGCTCAAGAGCGGATACTACAGCTTCGATCTCAAGGGTTTCCGCTTCGTGGTGCTCGATCCACACTGGTATTTGAAGGACGGCAAGTACCACAGGTTCTACAAGCGGTGCTCGTACCCCGAGCTGACCAAGCAGAAGATCCCCACGCGCATCCTCCCGCCAGACCAGATGGAGTGGCTGCGCAAGACGATCATCGACTCGCCGCTGCCGTGCGTCGTGTTCTCGCATGAAAGCCTGGAGCGGGGCCGTTCGGGAATCAACAACCGCGCGGAGGTTCGCGCCATATTCGCCGAGGCGAACGCGCGCCGTCCGGGGACGGTGCGCCTTGCGATCAACGGCCATGAGCACAAAGACTACTTCAGGATGCTCGACGGTGTGGCGTATCTCGACCTGAACTCCGCCTCGTACGATGTCGCCTCTCCCCACAACGCCTATCCCGAGGAATTCCGCAAGCGGTGCGGATCGGCGCGGCACATCATCACATGGAACGATCCGATAAACGCGGTCATCACGCTCACCCCTTCCGGTGGCATGAAGATCGAAGGCATGACGAGCACGTACTACCTCGGCGTGACGCCTGAAATGGCAGGCTGGGGATGCGATCCAGATGGACGCGTCACTTCGCCAAAGGTGCAGTCGGTCGACATGAAGATCAACTATTCATGACAGCCGATGGCTCTGGCCCAATCCTCCATGTACAACAGTGTAGGGAAAGTTACGATCCTCGCGGCGCTTGCCGCAGCGGCCAGCCTTGCGGTGCGGGCGGCGGTGTTCGAGATCGACGCGACGTCGGGCGAGGCCGCCGTCCCTTCGTCCCTGGCGGTGGGCGACACCATCCGCCTGTCGCTGGCGGGCGGCGTGGCATTCTCGCTCGATCTGGTCGCCGCGCCGCCGCCGGGCATCGCAGGACGATCCTTCATCGCCCACGATGCGCACAGCCAGGCGGCGGCGGTCGTGAAGCCGTTGGCGGACGGCCTGCGCGTGACGGTCGACGACTTTGAACATGGCCGGATCCATTCCGTGCGCATCCGCAACGGCAAGGTCGAGACCTCCGTGCGCGAGACCTCCGTCGGCGATGGAGACGATGTATGCGGAACATGCGGCGGAGATCTCGCAGTGCCGTCTGGTTCCGGGGCGCCTGCCCCGCGCGCGCAGCGAGTGAACGCGCCGACGCGAAGCGCCGATGCATTCCCCATCGCCGAGCACAAGGCTGTGATAGACATCCTCGTGGCGTTTGACGAGGGCGCCAAGGCGTGGGCGGAAGGCGCGAGCTGGGCGGACGGCGACACGATAGAGGAGTTCGCCGACTACGCCGTCCAGAAGATGAACTACGTGCTCGAGAAATCGCAGCTCCTGGACACCTTCTGTTATCGTCTGGTGGGCGTGGTCGAGGTGGACGCGACGTATTCCACGATCAATGGTACTCTTCTGGAGGCCCTGCGGCTGCGCAACTCGGGCACGCTGGCCCCGCTCGCGGCGGCACGCGAAAGATGCGGTGCCGACGCGATAACGCTTCTCATCGACAGAACCGAAGGAAACACTTCGGGCCTCGGTTACGAATTCCTCAAGCAATGGACGCACGAATCGTTCGACTCCAACGGCTACACATGCAACATCTGCGATATAAAGACGGTCTACAGCCGGTACACGATGAGCCATGAGTGTGGACACAACCTCGGCTGCGGACACAGCGACAGGCAGGGGACCAGTTCCGGGCCCGGCTACCATCCGTATTCCTGTGGTTACCACTTCACCGACGCGGCAGGTACGAACCGGTACACGATCATGGGGTATTCCTACACGTCTCCGGCGTCTGGAGAGTACCTCCACGTGCCATACTTCTCGTCGCCCGACATCGTGCCCCCGGAATATGGCGTAGCGGTGGGAACGCCCACGAACGACAACAGGCGTACCGCCATCGCAAACTGCCAGGGCGCGAGCAGGTGGCGTGAACATGCGGTTCCGTACGAATGGGACGTCAGCTTCGTCGACAGCGGCGGAAACGAAATCCCGGACGGCTCCTATTTCTTCGACACCCTCTACGTCACGCTCACGAACTCCGATCCGAACGCGGTGATCTACTATACGTACGACGGCTCCGTTCCCGGCCCGGGTTCCTTTTCGTGCGCCAACGGCCAGCGATTCACCTTCTACGAGACAAGGACCCTGACCGCCTGCGCCGTCGTGGATGGGGTGGCGCAGTCGGTATGCACTAGGACGTTCAACTACGCCCAGACATGGTCGGGCGAGGCCGGCATGGATGGCGGCGGCGCATGGACGGCGGACGCCTCCGCCCTGGCGTGGGACGGCTCGTCCCATGCATACGATGAGTTCGCCCCCGTCGCATTCCAGGATATCGCCGGTGTCGCCGCCGCCACCGTGGCCGTGCATGGCGCGATGTCCCCGCTCCGCTCGGATTTCACCGCCACCGCCACGGCCTATGTCTTCACGAAGGGTACGCAGGATGCAATGATCCATCTGCGGGACGCCCGTCTTGCGCCTGCAGGCGACATCGCGTTCAACGTACCCGTGCTGATCGATGCGGTCGCTTTCACGAATCCGGCTAACCATACTGTCGCGTTCAACGCGCCGTTCGGGCAGACCGTCACCGCGACCACGGGCTATTGCACCAACATGGTCGGCATCGGCAGTAATGGCACGCTTGCCGTCTCGCCTGGCGCGGGCAAAACACAGTACTTCGATACGCTGAACAACAAGTGGTACTATTCGTCCGCACGCTTCCGCGTGGGCGAAGGGACGGTCGTCTTCAAGGGTCCCTCTGATGCCGGAACCGGCGTCTTCGGCAACACGGGCATAGTCGTCGATGGGAACGGGACGCTCGTATTTGAAACGCCGGGAAGGATCGCGGGCGTATATTCGTCGATCTCCGGGTCGGGGATGGTCGTATGCAAGACGACGGCCACCGCCGGCTCCATGGCATGGAACGGTTCTGCCTGGAGGGGGACCCTCGCGTTCGAAGGACTCGTTGCCGACGACTCTACGAAGGACTTCGACTTCACCCTCTACGGCAACACGTCGTCGAAGATCCTTCTCAGGAACTGTGCGATCATGTATCTCAAGAAGGACAACGCATCCCTGGCGGGAACGCTTGTGCTGGAAGGGGAAGGGGCGCTGCGGCTTGGCGGGGACGGATATTCCTACAACTGGAATTCATTCGTGGCGCTGGAAGGCGACGGTTCGATCTCCGCGTCTTCAAAGCACAGCCAGACGTATGTGTTCAACACCGCTACGAACTACACCGGATCGATGGAGATCGGTGCATCGAACGGCACCGGCCGCCGCATCGTGTTCGGTACCGTATCGTCGTCGTCGGATCTTCCGGCGCAAAGCGCCACGATAACTGTGAAGCCCGGCGCTACCGCGTCCATCGGCGGCGGTGCGACATGGAGCGCGTACAACGGCGTGGAGATCGCCGGCACTCTTCTCGTCAAGGGTGCGGCCGCCACGCTCGACTGCAACGCCACCGCATCGGTAGGGCTCTGTCTCGATGATGGCGCGACCCTTCGTTTCGAAGCCGCGGATGCCTCGCTTGTCTTTGCGAAGGCGCCTGCGTTCGCCTCCGGTACGGTGAACATCGCGTTCGCCCCCGGCGTGTCGCCGTACGACAGGCGGATCCTCGCGACGTGGCCGGAAGGCGCTACACCGGCGGGCGGCTTTGCGTTCAAGGATGCCGCCGTCTCTTCGGCATGGGAGCTTGTGAAGACCGCCACGGGCCTTGTGACAAGGGTGAAGGACAGGTTCGACGTGCCCGGCATGGATGCCAGCATAGTGTACGGAGATGCGCTTGCCGACTGGCTCGATGACCAGAACTTCTGGATGTACGAAGGTACCTGGCAGGAATTCATGGCGGAGCGTGGCGGCAACGGCTATCTGAACTGGCAGAGCTACATCCTTGGACTCTCCACCGATCCCACGGCGACCATAAGGGCGAAGATCGGTTTCGACGCCCAGGGGAACGCGGTCGTATCGGTGGCGGATTCAATACCGAACGCACCGGCCGTCCCGGGCTTCAGCATCTCGTGCATGCTTCTTTCCACCGCCAGCCTCGATGACTGGCCTGCCGGAGGAACGGATATGCACGGCAAGTCCGTGGTCCTGCCTGTCAACGGCAATGTCCGATTCTACAGGGTGGTCGTCGTCATCGAGGCCGGCGCGTCCGGTCCTTGACTGCGCGCTACTCGTGCACCGGCTTGCCTGGCGATACCTTTGCGAACAGGTGCCGCGACT
The DNA here is from genome assembly GCA_017525225.1 of Kiritimatiellia bacterium. GTDB lineage: Bacteria > Verrucomicrobiota > Kiritimatiellia > RFP12 > UBA1067 > RGIG6720. Next base: position 16,762 of record JAFXTB010000097.1, on the reverse strand, counting down.
CCGGCCAGCTGGCGAGCAGCCGACTGGCACGCGGCGATCCTGTGAGTGCGACATGCTCCTTTAGAAGCTCGAGGAGTGCGGCCTCGTCCCCTGAGCCAGCTTCGAGCGGGAAGAGGTCCACGGAATCGAGATTGCAGTTGAGGTCGAGCGTCGCCGCCTCGTCGTACACGTAGGCAACGCCGCCCGTCATGCCGGCGGCGAAGTTCACGCCTACGGGACCGAGGATCACCGCCACGCCGCCAGTCATGTATTCGCAGCCGTGGTCGCCGACACCCTCGGCGACAAGCGTCGCGCCGGAGTTACGGATGCCGAAGCGTTCGCCCGCGAGGCCGTTGATGAATATCCCGCCCGACGTGGCGCCGTATGCGACCACGTTGCCTGCGATGACGTTCCCCTCCGGCGGAACGGCGAAGCCCTGCGGCGGGGCGATGGTTATCAGCCCGCCAGAAAGCGATTTGCCCACGTAGTCGTTCGCCTCGCCGCGCAGGTTGAAGGTGACGCCTCGCGCGAGGAATGCGCCGAAGGACTGTCCGGCGACACCGGTGAAGTCGACCGTCACGCGGGGACGGTCCCGCCCGTCGAAGGTGCCACCCGCAGCGCGCGCGGCATCCATGCGGAGCTTCGCGAGATGTCCGGACAGCGCCGCGCCTACCGAGCGGTCGCAGTTGGATATGGTGCGTACAAGCTTAGTATCGCCATCGGGGGCGAGGCAGGGGATGAGTTCGCGCATGTCGTAGTTCGGCTTCCCTGCCGGTGGAGTACGGATGCAGTCGGCGGAGGAATGGGAATCTGGCAGGGCCAGCACGTCCGAGAAGTCGAAGCGGGAACCATCGTGCATCTCGAGGAGGTCGCTGCGTCCACGCGCTTCGGCGAGGGAGTGTAGGCCGAGGGATGCGAGTGTTTCCCGTACCTCTTCCGCCAGGAAGCGGAAGTAGTTCTGGAGGTGCTCGGGCCTGCCTGCGAACTTGCTGCGCAGCTCGTCCTTCTGTGTGGCGATGCCCACCGGGCAGCAGTTGAGGTTGCAGTTGCGGCACTGGATGCATCCCAGGGAGACGAGCATGGACGTGCCGAACGCGAATTCGTCTGCGCCCAGCATTGCCGCCACCACGATGTCGCGGCCTGTGCGAAGCTGTCCATCCACCTGCAGCCTGACACTGTCGCGGAGGTTGTTCTTCACGAGCGTCTGGTGGGCCTCGGCGAGACCAGGCTCCCAGGGAAGGCCGGCGTGCTTCATCGATGTCAACGGTGCCGCGCCGGTGCCGCCGTCGAAGCCGGAGATCACGACGACGTCGGCATGCGCCTTCGCGACGCCGGCGGCGATCGTGCCGACGCCCGCCTCCGAGACGAGCTTCACCGACACGCGCGCATCGGGGTTGGCGCATTTGAGGTCGTAGATGAGCTGTGCTAGGTCTTCGATGGAATAGATGTCATGGTGCGGCGGAGGCGAGATGAGCGTGGTGCCGGGCTTGGCATGGCGCAGGCGCGCGACCAGCTCGTTGACCTTGTGGGCGGGGAGCTGTCCGCCCTCGCCGGGCTTCGCGCCCTGGGCGAGCTTTATCTGCAGATCCTTCGCCGAGCGGATGTATTCGATGGTCACGCCGAAGCGTCCAGACGCGATCTGCTTGATCGCACTGTTTCTATCCGTGCCGAAGCGCTCTGGATTCTCGCCACCCTCGCCCGAGTTCGACATGGTGCCGAGTCCGTTCAGTGCGAGCGCGATCGTCTCGTGCGCCTCCGGAGAGAGCGAGCCGAGCGACATTGCCCCACCCACGAAATGCCTGACAATCGAATCGACGGACTCGATGTCGGAGTTTGAAGGTTTGAGGGCTTGAGGGTTTGAGGGTTGTTGGAACTTCAACTGCGAATGGAGGGTCACGCGGCTGTCGCAATCGATGGAATCCGTATAGCGCTTGAAGCGGGCGTAGTCGCCATGGCGAACCGACTCGCGGAAGTCGACGATGCGCTGCGGCATCCACAGATGCTCTTCGCCATCCTTGCGCAGACGATATTCGCCGCCAGGGTGAAGGGTGGATTCACAATGGCAATGGCACACTTCCATATCTTCCAGGTCTTCCAGCTCGATCCCGCCGACCGGCGATGCTACGCCACCGAAGTATTCGCGCATGAGCTTCGGACCGAGACCGACCGCCTCAAAGATGCGTGCCGAGCGGTAGGAGCGAAGTGTCGAGATGCCCATCTTCGACATGATCTTCATTATGCCCTTGCACACGGCCGAGATGTAGTTGGCGGCAACCTGGTACGGCGCGTTGTCCTCGAGCCGCCGCGCGGCCGGGCTGTCGTCGGCATGCTTCGCGGCACCCTGCATGCAGCCCGTCCTACCGATCTCCGAGACGGTCGCAAGCGCGAGCCAGGGATTGATAGCGGTCGCGCCGAAGCCAAGCAGCACGGCGAAATGATGCACTTCGCGGACCTCGCCTGATTCCACCACTACGCCTACGGATGGGCGTACCCCTGCCTCCGCCAGCGCCTTGTTGACCGCCGCCACGGCAAGAAGAGAGGGAATCCGCCTGCCACCGCAGCCAGCCGCCGATTGCGTTGCGTTGCCGCTCCCCATCCTGTCCGACAGTATGATGATCTTCGCACCATCCTTCACGGCACGCATCGCATCTTCGGCAAGCGAATCAAGCGCTTCCTTGAGCCAGCCCCGTTCCCCGTTCCCCATTCCCCGTTCCCCATTCCCCGTTCCCCGTTCCCCGACAACCATCGACAACGTCTTCGCCGGGAATTCCGGAATGTCGCGCATGCGGTTGAGTTCGTCGTCGGTCAGCACGGGGCGCGTCATCTTCACGAGTCGCGCGTGTCCTGGCGTTTCGGCGAGGATGTTGGCCTGATTGCCGATGTAGGTCATGATCGACATCACGAGCTCTTCGCGGATCGGGTCGATCGGGGGATTGGTGACCTGGGCGAAGAGCTGGTGGAAAAAGTCGAAAAGCCGCGCTTTCCTCTTTCCGTTCCCCGTCTCCCTCAGACATGCAAGCGCCGCGTCGTTGCCCATCGCCCCTACAGGTTCGTGCCCTGTTTCGGCCATGGGCCGCAGGATGAGCTCGATGTCCTCCAGCGAGTATCCGAAACGGTTCTGCGCCGCGAGGAGCGACTCCCGGCTGCATTCCTTCGACGGCACGATCTCGGTGAAGAGCCCGGTCATCGGAATATGGTTCTCCTTGACCCAGCGGCGGTACGGACGGCGGCGGGCGTAGAAAGTCTTTATCTCGGCGTCCTCCATGAGACGGTGGTTCACGAGGTCGAGCCAGAGGATCGAACCCGGCTTGAGGCGGCCGTGGCGTGAAACGTCCTCTGGCGGGATGTCGAGTACGCCCGTCTCGGAGGCGAGGACGAAGAGTCCATCCTTCGTGAGCGTCCAGCGGGCGGGGCGCAGTCCGTTGCGGTCGAGCGCGGCGCCGAGGCTCGTGCCGTCGGTGAACGCGATGGCGGCGGGGCCGTCCCATGGCTCCATGAGGGCGGAATGGTACTCGTAGAACGCGCGCACGTCGTGTCCCATGTGGTACTTTGCGCCCCATGCCTGGGGAACGAGCATCATCATCGCGTGCGGTGCGTCGCGTCCGGCGGCGACGAGCAGCTCAAACATGTTGTCGAGCGAGGCGGAATCGCTCTGTCCCTGGTGCACCACCGGCAGGATCTTCTTCAGCTCGTCGCCGAAGAGCGGCGAGGCGAGCGAGGCCTCGCGCGCGGAGAGGGCGTTGAGGTTGCCCTTGAGGGCGTTGATCTCGCCGTTGTGCGCGATGGCCCGGAAAGGATGCGCGAGCTCCCAAGACGGGAATGTGTTCGTCGAGTAGCGCTGATGGACTATGGCGAACGGCGACACGAAGTCCGGATCGGAAAGTTCGGGGTAGAACCTCTCGATCTGCGTCGCGAGGAGCAGCCCCTTGTACACGATCGTGCGCGACGAGCATGAGCAGATGTATGCGCCGGGCGCCGCCTTTTCGATCTGCCGCCGGATGATGTAGAGACGGCGCTCGTCTGAACTGTCGATAAATATCTGCCGGATTCTCGGCATCACGGCACGGGCGTCGTGGCCGATGGCGTCGGGATTCGTCGGCACGTCGCGCCATCCGAGGACATCGCATCCTTCGGCTCGAACAATGTTCTCGATCTTCTCCTCTTCGCCGACGCCGCCGAATATCATGGCGATGCCGAAGTCCGAGGCCCTTCCTCCAAGAACCTTCTTGAAGAACCCGTGTGGGATCTTCAGCAGCAGGCCTGCGCCGTCGCCCGTCTCGGGATCGTTGCCGGTGGCGCCACGATGCATGAGCCGCTTCAGGATCGTCATGCCGTTGACGACGATTTCATGGCTTGCCTCGCCGGAGAGGTTCGCCACAAGCCCGACTCCGCATGCGTCGTGTTCGTATTCGCGGCGGTATAGACCCTGTCCCTGCCGGGCCTGTCGAGCCGCTTTCGAGTTTCTACTTTGCTGGTTCATGTCAAGGTTCTTTCAGTCAAGAGGGATGGATTTGCCGCTTGCTAGCGCACGGACGACCAGCGACGCACCGCTGGCGCAGTCGCCCACGCAGTAGATGTGGCGCGCCGGATCGGAGATGAGCGCGGTGCGCGGCGTCTGGGCGAGGCCAAGCTGCTCGACGATCGGGTTGCTGGCAGGTACGCCCGTGAAACCCATCGCGAGGAATACCAGGTTGGCGGGGATGGTTTCCCTTGTGTCTGGCACGGAGTGGAATTTCGTCGGCCTGCCCTCTGGCGAGAATTCCCACTCCACCTTCTCCACCTCCACGCCGGAAACGCCATCCTCGCCGACGAACCTCAACGAGTTGAGGTTCCAGCGGCGTACACAGCCTTCCTTGTGGCTTGAGCTGGTGCGCAGCATGTAGGGCCAGAGCGGCCATGGCGTGGAGGCATCGCGTTCGTCCGGTGGACGCGGCATGATCTCGATCTGGGTCACGGACTTCGCTCCGTGGCGGATCGCGGTGCCCACGCAGTCGCTACCCGTGTCGCCGCCGCCGATCACCAGCACATCCCTGCCTTTGGCATCTATGGGCGGTGCATCGATCTCGCCGGTGAGGAACCTGTTCTGTCCCTCGAGAAGTTCTAGCGCGAGGTGGATACCGTGGAGCTGCCGTCCGGGGATCTTCAGGTCGCGCGCGGCAGGCGTGCCGATCGCAACCACTACGGCGTCGAACCGCCGCGCCAGCCATTCCGCCGAGATGTCCTTGCCGACTTCGATGCCCGTCACGAAGCGGATGCCTTCCGCCTCCAGCACCGTGCGACGGCGGTCGATGAGCGACTTGTCGAGCTTGAAGCAGGGGATGCCGTAGCGGAGCAGTCCGCCGATGCCGGCACGCCGTTCATATACCGTAACGGCCCAGCCTCTGCGCCGCAGCGTGACGGCGGCGGAGAGTCCCGCCGGACCTGCACCTACGATCGCGGCGGACCTTCCATTCTCCTTTTCCGGCGGGCGCGGCACAACCCAGCCGTTTTCAAACGCGGTCTCGATGATGCGCTTCTCGGACTGGCGCACCATCACCGCCTCTTCATCGAGGCCGTGCACGCATGATGATTCACAGAGCGCGGGACATATCCTCGACGTGAATTCGGGGAAGTCGGAATTCTCGGAAAGGAGCGCGTAGGCGCGTAGCCAGTCGCCTTGCGCCACGGCGCGGTTCTGGTCGGGCACGAGATTCCCGAGCGGACATCCGTAGGCATGGCAGAACGGCTGGCCGCAGTTCATGCATCGCGAGGTCTGTTCCTTCAGCTCGGATTCGGAGAGCATGCGTTCGACTTCGCGCCAGTCGCCTTTGCGCTCGTCCGTCGGCCGATAGATTTCATGTATTCGTTGCATATCGTACACATATTAGCACACGCCGTGCCAAAGGTGAAAACCATTTGAAATTTTACACAAGATGTAAATTCCGACGGCACCGCATTACACGGCGGGATGGATGGAATCGGATGAAACATGGCCCGTAGAGCCACAATCCGCAATTGGCACGCTTTGTGCTAAAGTGGCTCGCGGCTAGTGGTGGCTACTGGTGGTCGCCCTCCAACGAAAGGAAACGCAAGATGACGGAAGAGACAAAGAAGGCAACGGACTTCGGCGCCGACGTGTTCGGTGAAGAGGCGATAAGGACATACCTCAGCAAGGACACGGCGAAGAAGCTCCAGGCTACGATCCGCGAAGGCAAGCCGCTCGATCCCTCCATCGCGGGCGAAGTTGCGCATGGCATCCGCCACTGGGCGATGGATCGCGGCGCCACGCACTACACGCACTGGTTCCTGCCGATGACGGGCGCCACCGCCGAAAAGCACGACTCGTTCCTTGAAATCAAGGACGGCGAGCCGATCATGCAGTTCTCCGGCAAGAACCTCATAGTGGGCGAGCCGGACGCTTCCTCGTTCCCGTCTGGCGGCATCCGCTCAACGTTCGAGGCGCGCGGCTACACGGCGTGGGATCCGACTTCGCCCGCCTTCATCAAGCGCCACTCGAACGGCGCGACGCTCTGCATCCCGACGGCGTTCTGCGCCTATACGGGCGAGGCGCTCGACAAGAAAACGCCCCTCCTTCGCTCCATGCAGGCGCTCGACCGTTCCGTGAAGCGGTTGATGCGTCTCTTTGCGCGGCCCGACGCGCATGTGGGATGCACGCTCGGCGCGGAGCAGGAATATTTCCTCATCGACAAGGAATACTGGAAGAAGCGACCCGACCTCGTCCTCACGGGCCGGACGCTCTTCGGCGCGCCCTCTGCGAAGGGGCAGCAGCTTGAGGACCACTACTTCGGCACGATCCCCGACCGCATCCTCTCGTTCATGAACGATGTGGAGCGCGAGCTGTGGAAGCTTGGCATCCCGGCGAAGACGCGCCACAATGAAGTCGCCCCCGCGCAGTTCGAGCTCGCGCCGCAGTTCGAGGAACTGAATCTCGCGAGCGATCACAACATGCTCGTCATGGATACGCTCAGGAACGTCGCCGAGAAGCATGGGCTCAAGTGCCTTCTCCACGAAAAGCCCTACGCGGGCGTGAACGGTTCCGGCAAGCACAACAACTGGTCGGTCGCCTACGGCGGAAGGAACCTGCTCGATCCTGGAAGCGACCCGCACGAGAACGCGGTGTTCCTCACGATGCTCTGCGCCGTGATAGAGGCGGTCGACAGGCACGCGGACCTCCTGCGGGCATCGGTGGCGGGCGCGGGCAACGACCACCGTCTCGGCGCGAACGAGGCGCCACCCGCCGTGATCTCCATATACGTGGGCGACCAGCTCGCGGACGTGCTGGACCGCATCGAGAACCCGAAGAGCGCGAAACACGAGGCGAAGGGCACGTTGAAGGTGGGCGTGGATACGCTCCCGGCGATCCCGAAGGACGCCACCGACCGCAACCGCACGTCGCCATTCGCCTTCACAGGCAACAAGTTCGAGTTCCGTGCGCCAGGCTCGAGCGTGTGCTGCTCCGGGCCGATGACGGTGCTCAACACGATCGTGGCGGAGGCGGTGGACCGCATCGCCGGCGAGCTGGAGGGTGCAAAGGTCGCAGGCAAGGCAAAGCCGGGCGAGCATACCGCCGCGTTCCACAACGCCCTGCAGAAGATCCTGCAGGCATCGCTCAAGGAACACAAGCGCGTCGTCTTCAACGGCAATGGCTACGAGGCCGACTGGCCGAAGGAGGCCGAGAAGCGCGGACTTCCCAATGCGCCCGATACGCCCTCCGCGCTGGCCGCGCTCGCCAGGAAGGAGAACATCGCCCTCTTCGAGAAGTACGGCGTGATGACGAAGCGCGAGCTTCTTGGCCGCCACGAGATCTTCCTCGAGGAATACGCTAAGAAGGTGAGGATCGAAGGCGCGTGCGCGAGGGACATCGCAAGCGAGATGATACTCCCCGCCGTCAAGGCGGAGTACGCCGATACGGTGAGGGCGTTCAAGGACGCGGAGAAGTGCGGCATTTCCAGCGGCACGGAGGCGCTGAAGGAGGATGCCGTGGAGATAGGCGCCGGGCTGGATGCGCTCAAGGCCGGCATCCGCAAGCTTGAGGATGCGCTTGGCAGGACGGGCGCGCTGGGTGCCGCATTCGAGACGGACATCCTCGCGTCGATGCAGGCCCTGCGCACGACCGTGGACACGCTTGAGAAGCATGTCGCCGATTCGCGCTGGCCGCTCCCGAAATACCGCGACATGCTGTTCCTGTATTAGTCGTCAGTCGTCAGTGGTTAGTCGTTAGTGGTTAGTGGCTAAACGGGGATAATTTGGAGAATGTTGCCAATGTGGAAATGTTGCCAGTTCCAATGTTGCCAGTTCCAATTGGAATTGGGTTTTGGGAATGGCAACATTGGATATTGGCAACATTTGATCAAGTTATAGGCTGGTATGTCTGACGAGGTCAAACATGAATGCGCCGTGGCGATGGTGGTCCTGCGGAAGCCACCATTCGCCATGCGCTGCGCAGACGATGGCGCATCTGCGCCTGGCGACTTCGGCGGTACCAAGCTATCCCTGCTCCTGGAAAAGCAGCACAACCGCGGCCAGGACGGCGCGGGCGCGGCGATCCTCTCCAGCCATCCCGAGATAGGATCGCAGCCGTACTGGCTGTTCAAGTCGGCAACGTCAACCGCGCTTGCCGATCTTCTGGGCGCGATCGCGAAAAGGGAACGGCCGCCCCCATCTGGTACATCCGCGTCCATGGATGGGAACCGTCCGTTCGAACGGATATTCCTCGGACATCTACGCTATGCCACCTTTGGGAAGAACGACGTCGCCTTCTGCCACCCGTTCGTCCATCAGGCGAGCGAACTCTGCCATACCATCCTTCTCGCCGGGAATTTCAACCTCACGAACACGCCTGAGCTTTTCGACGACTACAGCAGGCACGGTTCGTTCCCAACAAGCAGGGCTGACGGCTATCTGATCACCGAACTCATAGCGCACGAGCTCGCGCGGCGGCTTGTCCCCAGGGCGCCGGAGGATGGCGCATCGGAGGCGGGCCGCCCTGCGGACGCGGACGACATCGCATCCGCGATGGCGAACGCTCTCGGCGGCGCCGATGGCGCCTGGACGCTCTGCGGCATGACCGGCGACGGTTGGGCGTTCGCCACGCGCGATCCGCATGGGATCAGACCTGGCTTCTACTATGTCGACGACGAAGTGGCCGTCGTCGCCAGCGAGCGCCCTGCCATCCAGGCCGCGTTCGACGTGCCGCCGAGTGCCGTGAAGGAACTTCCGCCCGGCGGAATCCTGGTAATCTCGCCGGAAGGGGATGTGTGGTTTGAAAGTCTGCATGGAGAAGATGGCGATTCCCAGTCTCTCAAACCTGCATACCGTCCATGCTCCTTCGAGCGCATCTATTTCTCTCGCGCCAACGATGCCGACATCCACCGTGAGCGCAAGGCGCTAGGCGCGGCCCTGCTGCCTCAGATCCTCGCCGCCTCCGATGCGTCGGTCGAGGACATCTTCTTCTCCTACATCCCGAACTCCGCGCGCATTGCGTTCCATGGGCTTCTGGAAGAACTGCTTTCACATGTGTTCAACCACGATGGACCAACGTCCGGTGGCGACGAGAAAAGGCTCTGCGCCCTTCGTGGCAAGGCGTTTCCCCGCTTCGGCGAGATCGCGGTGAAGGACGCCAAGTTCCGCACCTTCATCGCCGATGCCGCAGCACGCCGCGAATTCTACAAGCATGTGTACGATGTCACATACGGGCTCGTGCGGCCCGGCAGGGACACGCTCGTCGTGCTGGACGATTCCATCGTCCGCGGCAATACGATGAAAAACGCGATCCTGCCAATGCTCGACAGGCTGGGGCCGAAGCGCATCGTGATAGCGTCGTCCGCCCCACCCATCCGCTATCCCGACTGCTACGGCATCGACATGTCCACGCTCGGCGAACTTGTCGCTTTCAGGGCGCTCGTGAACCTGCTGGGCGACAGCGCCGAATCGGAGCTGCACAAGGCCCTGGCGGACCATGCCGCCTTGAACCCGCTGGCCGGGCTCTATGCCCGCTTCCCCGAGGAACGGCACGCGGCCGAGATCGCCCGGATTCTCACGCCGCCGGGAATGAAGGCCGAGGTCGCCGTCGTATACCAGACGATTGACGCACTTCGCAGATGCCTTGCACCGCCTTCGGCTTCCTCATCTCCCTCGATAGGGGACTGGTACTTCACGGGCGACTATCCGACGCCCGGCGGCTACAGGGTACTCCGAAGCGCGCTTCAGAACTACCTTGGACACAAGGTCGGCCGTTCGTACTGATCACCGCGCCACGCGCGCGGACGCCCCGTACTTCAGCCGGTGCCGGTCGATGACCTCCTGCTGGAAGCGCGGAGAGAGCGTGATGAAGCGCGCAGAATAGCCGCATACCTTCACCATCAGGTCGAGATGCCGTTCAGGATGCTTCTGCGCGTCGAGAAGGGTCTCCACGTCGTTGCTGTTCGGCTGCAGCAGATGCCCCTTGCCAAGCGCGTAGACCCTGAAGCATGCCGCCAGCGTCTCCGGCGTGAGGCCTTCTCCACCGAACGTGAGGTTGGCGTTGGATGCGAACAGCTTCGTATGGTCGAGCGAGGCGATTGCATGGAAGACATCGGCGATGGAGGACCTGCAGCGGTATTCGCTTGGCGCAAAGCCCTGGGCGAACCGGTCCCCCGCATGGCGTCCGTCGGGAGTGGCCGCGCTGCTTTCCCCCCAGATGAGGAACTCCCGGTAGATCCAGCAGGCCATCTCGTATTCGCCGCCCTGGTCGCTGCGGAGAGGACGAAGGAACTCCGAGGTGGAATCTATCCAGAACCGCATCTCGCGGTTCGACTCGGGGCTGTTGTCGCCCCAGTACGGCGCTTTCAGCACCTGTTGACGGATATCCTCGTTGCGTTGGCCCGCCCAGTTCGCGCGTACGGCCGCGAGGAACTCGTCCAGGGTGCAGAACCTGTCCTTGAACACTACCTTTTCGACCGCGCACATCGAGTCTACGACGTTCGGCAGGAAGCCGATGTTGATGATGCGAGGCGCCCACTTCATGCCGCCCGCCCGGCAGTCGCGACGTCTTTCAATGCAGCCATCGAGACACGCCGAATAGAGGGGGCATGGGAACACCTGCGCGAAGGCGCCGCCATACCGGGTATAGTCGCCAAGCATCGCCGCCAGCATCCGCCGGTTGTTCGTGAATGCTATCCTGCGGAATTCCTCGAAGCTGCGCGCACCATCCAGGGGGAGCAGTTCGAACCCTGACTCCGTGCCGGCCGCGAAGTTGCGGTGGATCGCCGCGATGAGCGGATGGATCGCGCTCGTGTAGTTGCCGACGGAGGCGTCCGTGAGCGTGTCGATATACCCGTCCCAGCATCCGGTCCCTTCGTAGTCGCGCGCGCGTTCGAGCGGTATGCCGCGGCTGAGGAATACGGGGATGTAGATGTCGTCGTTGAACATCGCGAAGACGCAATGCCCGTTGAGAACGTCCTTTGCTATCCTCTCAAGGTACTCCTTCGGTGACTTGGCCGAGAACCGCACATGGAGCTTCGGGAAGACAAGCTTGAGGCGTTCATGCTCTTCGAGGAACATCCGTGTGAGCTCGTTCCACACGGGCCTGCCCTCGGCATCGCACCCGCCGAGGGTGATCGGCATCTCGGCCTCCTGGTCGGCACCTCCGTTGATGATGGCAAAGCCGTCGATGTGGCAGTCCGAGAGGATCATGAACCTTGAAACGAGATCCCGGGCTTCAGCCTCGGTCATGCGCCCTTCCTTCAGGTCGCGGCGATAGAGATCGATCAGCCAGGCGTCGGGCCGCCCGAGCGCATTGCAGCACAGGCCATCCACGTACGCCATCATCTCGCGCATGAACCAGAGCGTGTTCAGGCCCTCGTAGAATGTCTGCGGCGGTTCCCATGGGCATCGGGATGCCGCCTCCACCATGCGCTGTTCACGCCCTTGCCGCATTGCCTCGTCCCGGAATCTGAGCTGCAGGGCATGGATCGTATCAAGCGCATCCGCCATCGCCTCTAGCTCGGCACGTCCATCCTTGTCGTCGGCAGGACAGGCCGCAAGCGCGGCGGCGACCTCCTTGCGGACACCCCCGAAGCCTTTCGTAAAGACGGCATGGAATGGCGGAAGGTCGTGGACCTCGTCGACGAACGGACCGCAGGCGATGCCGAACATGTGCCGGCCACGGGCGCTCTTTCGCTTCCAGGCCTCTTCGGGAATCAGGTTTCGCTCCTTGAAGAACCTGTCGCAGAGTACCCGTGTGACACGTCCTGGCGGCGGCGTGTCGCCTTTCGACATCCCCCGATGGTAGCCGCCGTTGAGACCCGCCTCGAAGTAGAACGGAGATTCCTTGAAGAGCACCGGTACAAAGTGTTCACGCTGAAGCGAATAGGCGTAACGGCGCATTTCAAGGGCCGAATGTCCCGGGTGCGCCGCAGACCACTCGGAAGCGAGCCGGTAGATCTTCTTGAACGATTCAGCGACCTTTTCGCTCTTCGACGGCTCGTGGCATTCCCGCGGATAGAACGCGCGCAGCTCGCGGCGGAGCGGACGATATTCCTCAGGACCGATTTCGGCGAAATCAAGCCCCTCCACCCGGCCGAAGTCTGGATATAGCGCGGCGAAGGTTGGCGCCGCCATGATAAATGCCACCAGTCCAATCACAGACTTCATGTTCATCCTTTCTGTTGTCTACCATCGGTCCAAGGCGTCTATATTGTACCACATTTACGCCTTGCTATGAGCCGTAAAAGGATATCTTCTTCCCCACCGGAGACATTCTGGCGTATTAGGGCAAGCGATATGCACATAGCGCATTTTCCGCAATATGTAAGTGCTGGTGGCATGGGTTTACACCATGTGTAAGACAATGTACCTGAACCAGTAAGAATAGGGCTTGGCATGGTATGTGCTTTTACCTTTGAAAGGCCAAAAGCATGGATTATACCGAGAAGTGGAAAGCGGAGCGGGATCGGGCGGCGTTTCTTGCGCTGGACGACGGGACGGTGTTTCACGGCGTCGCGTTCGGCGCGAAGAAGGATGCTCTCGGCGAGGTAGTCTTCAATACCGGCATGAGTGGCTACCAGGAGATTCTGACGGATCCATCGTACGCAGGGCAGTTCGTCACCCTCACCACTGCCGAAGTCGGCAACTACGGAGTAAATGGCGCGGACACGGAAAGCCGCGCCCTTTTTCTTTCGGGGCTTGTCATCGGCGACCTCGCCGTACCAAGCAACTGGAGGAGCGAGAAGAGCCTGGACGACTACCTCAGGGAGAATGGCGTGCCAGGGATCTACGGCGTCGACACACGGGCACTTACGCTGCATATCAGGGAGCACGGGAACAGGAAGGCATATCTGTGTGTTGGGGAATGGGGAACGGGGAATGGGGAACGGGGAACGGGGAATGGGGAACGGGGAACGGGGAATGGGGAATGGGGAACGGGGAACGGGGAATGGGGAACGGGGAATGGGGAACGGGGAATGGGGAATGGGGAATCGTGGGCCATTGGCAAGGCGCGCGAATGGCCGGGCCTTGACGGGCAGGACTATGCCGCAAAGGTGACATGCGAAAAGGCGTATGAGTTTGATGCTGAACCTACAAGTGTTGCCAATGTGAAAATGTTGCCAAGCCCAATTCCCAGTTCCAATAATTCCAATCAACCATTGGCAATTGGCAACAATGGTATTGGCAACACTTCCACATTGGCAACATTTCACATCGTATGCTACGATTTCGGAGTGAAGACGAACATCCTCAGATCGCTGGCGTCGTGGGCGAAGGTTACGGTTGTCCCGGCGAAGACTTCCGCAGAGGACGTTCTGGCCATGAAGCCGGATGGCGTGTTCCTCTCGAACGGCCCGGCCGATCCCGCTGCCGTCACATACGCCATCGAGAACATCAAGAGACTGCTCGGCAAGGTTCCTCTCATGGGCATCTGCCTGGGGCACCAGCTGCTGTCGCTCGCCTGCGGCGCGAGGACGGCGAGGCTCAAGTTCGGGCACCACGGCTGCAACCATCCCGTGAAAAACATTGCCACGGGCAAGGTGGAGATCACGAGCCAGAACCACAATTTCGCCGTCGTCGCGGATTCGCTGCCGGACACGCTGGAGGTCACGCATGTAAATCTCAACGATGGCACGATTGAGGGCGTGCGCCACAGGACCTTCCCCGCGTTCTCGGTGCAGTACCACCCAGAGGCGTGTCCCGGTCCGCACGACAGCGCGTATCTTTTTGAACGGTTTAAGGAGCTGGTTTTGGCCGCAAAGGCCGCAGAGGGTGCAGAGAGATGATCGGTGAAGTCCTTTGCGGCATTTGTACCTAAAGGGAAACGGGCAAGCCATGAAAAAGCAAGTCAAATACGTGTTCATCACAGGCGGGGTGGTGAGTTCGCTCGGCAAGGGTGTGACCAGCGCGTCGCTGGCGCTGCTTCTGAAGAGCCGCGGCTACAAGGTGTTCATGCAGAAGCTCGACCCGTACCTCAATGTAGATCCCGGCACGATGTCGCCCTACCAGCATGGCGAGGTGTTCGTGACGGACGACGGGGCTGAGACTGATCTAGACCTCGGCCATTACGAACGCTTCGCGGGCGTGACCTGCACCAAGGCTAGCAACTTCACCTCGGGCCGTATCTACTCGGCGGTTCTCGCCCGCGAGCGGGCCGGCGGATACCTTGGCGGCACGGTACAGGTGGTGCCACACATCACGGACGAGATCAAGGCCGCAATCCATAGCGCAGGCGAGGCGCATGGGGACGAACCTGCACCCGACATCGTCCTTTGCGAGATCGGGGGCGTCTCCGGCGACATCGAGAGCCTTCCGTTTCTCGAGGCTGCGCGGCAGTTCCGTTTCGAGGAGGGGGTGGAGAACACGTGCTTCGTGCATCTGACGCTTGTGCCCTATCTCAAGGCCGCCGGCGAGCTGAAGACGAAGCCCTCGCAGCATTCCGTAGGCATGCTCCGCAACATCGGCATCATCCCCGACATCCTTGTGTGCCGTACGGAGATGACCATCCCGGAGGAGCATCTGCAGAAACTCGCGATGTTCTGCAACGTCCGTCGCGAATGCGTGATCGAGGAGAAGGACGTCACGGACAGCGTCTACGCTGTGCCGCGCGAACTCCGCCGGCAGGGGCTTGACGAACAGGTGCTTCGGCAGCTGCATCTCGACATCTGGCCCGTCAAGCACACGGTGTGGGACACACTCGTCAGAAAGGCCACGCAGCCGAAAAAGCGTTGCCGTATTGCGCTTGTCGGGAAATACATCTCGATCCGCGACGCGTACAAGTCGATATACGAAGCGCTGCAGCATGCAGGAATGGAGAACGACTGCAAGGTGGAGGTGGTGCCGATCGAAGCGGAGGAAATTATCAACCACGGAACAAACGGAAACATTCCGCGTGTTCAGTGTATTCCGTGGTTCAAAGACATAGACGGCATTCTGGTTCCAGGCGGTTTTGGCTCGCGTGGCGTGGAGGGGAAGATCGCCGCGATACGGTACGCGCGCGAGAAGAAGATACCATTCCTCGGCATCTGCCTCGGGATGCAGTGCACGGTGATAGAATATGCCCGCGACGTGCTCGACTGGGAGGACGCCAACTCCACGGAGTTCGACGAGAACACGACGCATCCCGTCATAGACCTCATGGAAGAGCAGCGCGGCATCACGCAGAAGGGTGGTACGATGCGCCTTGGCGCGTACCCGTGCCTGCTGAAGAAGGGTTCGCTCGCGGCGCGGCTGTACGGTAGGGGCGCGCGTCCCGCGCGCCCGGGGGTATGCGGGACAAATGCCCCTGCCACGCCTTCCCTGTCCATTTCGGAACGCCATCGCCATCGCTACGAGCTTGCGTACGAGAGCGACGCGCGGAAAGAGCTGGAGAAGGCGGGCCTCAAGGTGAGCGGCACCTCGCCGGACAGCAAGCTTGTCGAGGTGGTGGAGCTTCCGAAGCATCCGTACTTCATCGCGTGCCAGTTCCACCCGGAGTTCAAGTCGCGGCCGACGGCACCGCATCCGCTCTTCGTAGGGCTTGTGGCGGCGGCATTGAAGAGGAAGTCGAAATGAAGCGTACAGACTTGAAGAAGATCATGATCATCGGCTCGGGGCCGATAGTCATCGGCCAGGGCTGCGAGTTCGACTATTCGGGCGTCCAGGCCGTGAAGGCCCTGCGCAGGGAAGGTTACGAGATAGTCCTGGTGAATTCCAATCCCGCGACGGTGATGACAGATCCCGAGATGGCCGAGCGCACGTACATCGAGCCGCTGACGGTCGATTCGGTCGCGGCGATCATCCGCAGGGAACGGCCCGACGCGCTCCTGCCCACGCTTGGCGGGCAGACGGCGCTGAACATAGCAACGGGTCTGGCGAGGGACGGCGTCCTCGCGGAGTGCGGCGTGGAGATGATCGGTGCGAACGCGGCGGCGATCGAGAAGGCCGAAGACCGCAATCTCTTCAAGGCGGCCATGGCGGAGCTCGGCTTCGACATGCCTAGATCTGGAAGCGCCCATTCGTCCGCCGAGGCGGATGCCATCGCGCGCCGGATCGGCTCCTGGCCGCTCATCATCCGGCCCGGCTTCACGCTCGGCGGCACGGGCGGCGGCATCGCGCACGACGCCGACGAGTTCGCGGACATCGTTGAACGCGGTCTGGAGGCGTCGCTCAACCACGAGGTACTCATCGAGGAGTCGCTCGTCGGCTGGAAGGAGTTCGAGATGGAGGTCATGCGCGACAGGGCGGGCAACGCCGTGATCGTCTGCTCGATCGAAAACCTCGACCCGATGGGCGTCCACACCGGCGACTCGATCACCATCGCGCCGATCCAGACGCT
>JAFXTB010000096.1 GCA_017525225.1 Kiritimatiellia bacterium | reverse complement strand
CCAGGTGGTCATGCTTGGCACCGCCCCTTGGCAGTTCCTGCCGTGCGAGGATGGCAACTACCCGATGTGCGTGCTCTACCGCGTGGACCGCAAGACGGGCGAGGTGCGCCAGCTCACGTTCGAGCAGGACAGCGACTTCACACCCACCGTCACGCACGACGGGCGCGTGATGTTCACGCGCTGGGAGTATTCGGATCTCGCGCACTTCTTCGCTCGCGAGCTGATGACGATGAACCCGGACGGCGTGGGCCAGCTTGCGCTGTGGGGCTCGGGCACCTATTCGCCGCCGTTTTTCTCGAACGCGCGCAGCGTGCCGGGCGAGCCGCACCTCGTATCGATGTTCACTGGCGGGCACCACTGCCGCAGCGAACTGGGACGCTTCTGCCTGTGCGACCCCACGCTCGCTCGCGCCTATCCGTTCACGTTCGACCCGCCAGACCGCGAGTGGACGCCCGACCTGGCGCTGCCCATGCGCGTGATACCGAAGGTCTACCCGAAGGAGAAGACGGGCCTCGTGCACGAGTTCCCCGGCTACGGCAAGGACGTGGACGGCGACGTGTGCGATCCGTTCGTGGAGAACCAGTTCGCGCGCGGCAAGCCGTACTTCGGATATCCGTGGCCGCTCAGTGCCAAGTACCACCTCGTGAACGCGAAGACTGCGCCCGATGGCCTGGTGGGCATCTACCTCGTGGACACGTTCGACAACATCACGCTCGTCGCGGAGTATCCCGAAGGCATCTACGCCGAGCCGATACCGTTCGCCGCCCGGAAGCGTCCGCCCGTCATCCCCGACCGCAGCGTGAAGGGGAAGAAGACCTGCTCCGTACACATCGCCGACATCTACAACGGCCCCGGCCTCGCTGGCGTGCCGCGCGGCACGGCGAAGAAGCTGCGCGTGTTCTCCTACCACTTCAACTACCACAAGACCGGCGGACATTCCATGACGGGCCTCGACCGCGTGGAGTCCGGATGGGACATCAAGCGCATTCTCGGCACGGTGGACATCGAATCGGACGGCAGCGTCTGCTTCGAGATGCCCGCCAACACGGCAGTATCCTTCCAGCCGCTGGACGGCGAGGGACGCGCCCTCCAGCTCATGCGCAGCTGGACGGTGGGCATGCCCGGCGAGCGCGTGAGCTGCACGGGCTGCCACGAGGACAACCGCTCGTCCATCCATACGAAGCGGACGATCGCTGACGAGAAGTACTTCAAGGGCGAGATCCAGCAGATCCAGCCGACGGACGGCGACGGTCTGCGTCCGTGGGGCTTCGCGAACGAGCTCTGGCCGGTGGTCGTGAAGAACTGCAATTCCTGCCACAAGCTCGAATCGCCCGAGGCTGCCTACCGCAAGCTCCACCCGTACATGCGCCGTCCGGGACCGGAATCTGAGATTCCCGTGCTGGATCCGCTCGACTACCACGCATCCACCAGTCCGCTCATCCAGATGCTGGAGAAGGGGCACCACGGCCTAAAGCTGACGGCGGCGGACCTCCTGAAATTCCACGAGTGGGGCGATCTGAACGTACCGTTCTTCGGCAAGTGGAATCCGCCGGGTTTCCAGACAGACCGCTTCTCCATGGCCTGCACGAACCAGATCGCACGCCGCATCGCCCTCACCTCGCGCTACGCCGACATCACCGACAACCCCGAGGCCGAATACGACCGCTACGCAACACTCGTAAACAAAAGATTAAATGGTGAAATGGTTAAATCGCCGCCTGCGGCGGCTTTAAATGGGTTAAATGGTGAAATGGTTAAATCGCGCCCTTCGGGCGCTTTAAATGGGTTAAATGGTGAAATGGTTAAATCGGCTGCTTCGCAGCCTTTAAATAATGCGGAACCCAATTTAAAGGCCGAAGGCCAATTTAACCATTTAAAGGCCGAAGGCCGATCTAACAATTTAACTATTCCCGGCTGGCCGTTCTCGCGGCAGGCGGCGATCGACGGACAGACTGGTGGTGCGGACGATGTACCGCAGGTGACGGTAATGACGCTACCATTGGGGGACGGTGTTTCGATGACGTTCCGCCGCATCCCCGCAGGTGTATACGTGATGGGTTCCACTGCCGGCTACCCGAACGAGACGCAGCGCGTGGTGACAGTCACGAACGCCTTCTGGCTCGGCGAGACCGAGGTGCGGAACGACCAGTACCACGCCTTCGACCCCTCGCACGACTCGCGCTACCAGGACATGTTCGGCAAGGACCACATCGTGCCGGGCTGGATCGGCAACCATAGACTTATGCCCGCGGTGCGCGTGAGCTGGAACCGGGCGACGGCGTTCTGCGCATGGCTGGGGAGGAAGACCGGTCGCGCGGCGCGTCTGCCTACCGAGGAGGAAAGGGAATGGGCCGCGCGCTGCGGTACGGCCACTCCGTTCCCGTGGGGCGGACTCGCGGACGACTACTCGAAGTACGCAAACCTCGCCGACAGGCAGGTGCGCTGGTCGATGAACGAGGGCTGGGACGGCCCGGGACGGATCCGTCCGCGCAAGCCCTACAAGGTCGAGCAGAACTTCCCGCTGCACGACGAGCGGTGGACGGACGATGCATTCTCGCTCAACTACGTACGGCGCGCCCTTCCGAACCTGTGGGGGCTCTACGACATGCATGGCAACGCGGCAGAGTGGACGGCGAGCGCGTACGATGCGACGCGCAGGACGGTGCGCGGCGGCAGTTTCGCGAGCCGTCCGAAGGATGCCACATCCAGCTGGCGTTGGGGCTACGAGCCGTGGCAGAAGGTCTATGACGTAGGCTTCCGAGTGCTCATCGAGGAATAACGCAATAGGAGAAGATGTAAATGTCGTTTGCTTGGCCATACAGTTTCCTGCTGCTCCTGCCGCTGGCCGTGGCCGCCTGGCGGATGTTGCGGCGTGGACGCCGCAGCGGGATCCGCTTTTCAGCGGTGTCCCGGCTCCCGGCGAAGACGGCCGGCTGGCGTGCGCGCGCAGCCAACCTGGCGCCGTTCATCTTCCTGATCGGCGCGGCCCTGCTGGTCGTCGCATGCGCGCGGCCGCGCACCTCTCTTTCGCAGGGCAGGCGCAGCGTGGACGCGATTGCGATCGCCATGACGGTGGATGTGTCCGGTTCGATGGAGATCATCGACCTCACCCCGCGCGAGGCCGAGCGCATCCGTACCCAGGCCGATGCCGAGCGCCTTCCCACACGGCTCGACATGGTGAAGAAGACGTTCGCCAAGTTCGTCGAGGCGCGTCCGGACGATCTGATCGGCCTTGTCACGTTCGGCGGGTTCGCATCCAGCCGCGCCCCGCTCACCGCGGACCACGAGACGCTTCTCAAGGTGCTCCAGGGCGTGGAGGTGCCAAGCTCGGGCTTCGATCCGCGCACGGGCCAGCCGGTGGACGGCGAAGAGACGATGACGGCCATAGGTGACGGCCTCGCCACGGCGCTCGCGCGCCTGAAGAACTCCGAGCTGAAGTCGAAGGTGGTCATACTGCTTTCCGACGGCGAGAGCAACACCGGGGCCGTGGAGCCGGACGCCGCGGCTGAAGCGGCCGCCAAGATGGGCGTCAAGGTGTATACGATAGGCGTAGGTGGCCATTCGGGTATAGCCCTCGCGCGCATGCGTGACATGTTCGGCCGTACGAAGATAACGCAGGTGCAGAACGACGGCTTCGACGAGGCCCAGCTCAAGTCGATAGCCAGCAAGACCGGAGGACGCTACTTCGGCGTCCGCGACGAGAAGGGGCTCAAGCTCGCCCTTGAAGAGATCGACTCCCTGGAGAAGACGACGCTCGACCGAACCGTGTACCAGCGCTGGCGCGAGTACTTCACGCCGTTCCTCCTCGGTGGCGCCGCGCTCGTGATGCTGGCGGTGTGCATGCAGATGGCCGCGTCGCGGCGTCTCGCATAGAAGATGTGGCGGATCGCGAAGTTCAACGAATGAATGCGAGGTGCTAGATGGCGATCAAGGCAATGCGTGTCGATGCGGCGGCTAGACCGTTCGCGCCTGCCGACTATGCCGGATTCAGGCGGGGCCTGCGCGCATTCTATCCTGACGAATGCCACGGCAAGTGCAAGGACCCGCGCCAGACGGCGTCCGTGAAGGCGATAGGCGACGAGCTGGATGCGTTCGTGGCGGCCCATCCAGATTTCGACGTCCTTGATGTTCGCCGCGAACTGTACCTTTCGATCCGCCGCCATTTCATCCCGTACATCCTTCCCGGCTCGCCGTTCTATTGCGAATCGGGGGTGAACGGCGGATGGTGCGTGTGGCGCGGGGCGGAATCCGTGCCCGGACAGCATGTCAAGCGCATCTGCAGCCGTTTCTTCCAGTCGCGCCACCTCATACCGAAAGAGGCGTTCGCTGTGAAGAGTGCGCGCGTAGGAGGCCGCTTCTCGCTGGTAGGGGCCTTCGTCGACGACATGCACCACATCCCGCCGTTCAAGACGGTGTTCACCAAGGGCTTTTGCGGCGTGCGGCAGGAAGCCGTCGAGGCGCTGGCGAAGTGCCCTGCGAACGACCCTCGCGGCCGCAAGCTGCTGGAGACCGCCATCGTGGGCCTGGATACGGTGCACGAGATGCAGCTGCGCTTCGCCGAGGAGGCCCGCAGGCAGCTTGCCGCCGATGGCCTCGCGGCGGACGACCGGCGGCGTCTCCAGCGCATCGCCGATGCGGCGATGCGCTGTCCGTGGGAGCCGCCCCGGACGTTCTACGAGGGACTGAACACGCTCTGGTTCGTCCGCGAGACGCTTGGCTACGTGGACGGCACGCTGAACTTCTCGCTTGGCCGTCCCGATGCCTGGCTCGATGGATTCCTCAAGGCCGACATCGCCGCCGGCCGCATCGACTGGCCGGAGGTGCGCGACCTAGTGGCGCGGTTCCTCGTCACCGCCGACTGCCATCTGGACGACCGGCTACAGATCGACGCCTATTCCGACCAGGAGGCCGAGCTGCCCCTTACGCTTGGTGGATGCGATAGCGAAGGCCGGCCCGTGTACAACGAGCTTACGCGGATGTTCCTGGATGCGCACATCGACCTTGACCTGGTGTTCCCCAAGCTGCACTGCCGCATCAGCGCAGGATCGCCACAGGAATACCTAGAGCAGATCGGCTCCATGCTCATGCGCGGACACGCCGTGTTCGCGCTGTTCAACGACGACCGCCATATACCGAACTACCTTGCCCTGGGGTATCCGATCGAGCGTGCGCGCGACTACGTGTGCTGCGGCTGCTGGGACGGCAATGTGGACAGCGACACATGCGTGGACACGGCCAACTACATGTCGGTGGTGCGCGTTCTGGAGCTCACCATCCATCGCGATCCCGCCACGGAACGGGCGGCGCGCATACACATCGACCCTATCGATGGCGCAAAGACCTTCGAAGAGGTGCGCGACACGCTCTATCGCAACTTCATCCGCTTCCTGCGCGACAATCTTTCGGAATACACGCGATACGGCGCGCGCAACGCGGAGGTCAACGCGAAACCGGTCTACTCCGCATGCCTTTCAGGCTGCATCGCCTCGCGCCGGGACGCTCTGGAGGGCGGCGCACGTTTCAATCCGAGGATAATCACGCTTGCATTTCTCGCCAATGTCGTCGATTCTCTCTGCGCGATACGGAAGATCTGCTTCGAGGACAGGCTGGCGACGCTGCCGGAGCTGCTTGCCGCCGTGCGCTCGAACTGGAAGGGTCCGAAGGGCGAACGGTTGCGCCTGGCCGCGCTCGCGGCGCCGTACTGGGGCGACAACTCCGAGGCGTCCAACGCGCTCATGAGGTTCTGGATCGACGGCGTAGCCGCCGACATCGAGGGATTCGCCAACGACAAGGGCGGCCCTTATGTGCTTGCGTGCTGGATATACCGGGAGTTCATCCTGTGGGGGCTGAAGACCAAGGCCACGCCCGACGGCCGGCACGACGGCGACAGGCTGGCTCAGGGTTTCAGCCCGAGCGAATACCGTTGCAAGTCCGACGTGACCACCGTGTTGAACTCGCTTGGAGCGATAGACCATTCCAGGCTGTATGCCTCCAACGCAAACCTGTCCTTCGACAAGACCATCATGTCGACCGGGTTGTTCGCCTCCATCTTCCGCGTCGCCTGCCGCAAGGGCATGCACCTGCTGCAGCCGAACTGCAACTCCGTGGAGGACCTGCTTGACGCCCAGCGACATCCGGAACGCCACCAGAACCTGATCGTGAAGGTCTGCGGATATTCGGCGCGGTTCATCTCGCTCTCGAAGCGGTACCAGGACGAAGTGATAGCGCGGCACAGGCTGAGGTAGACCATGGAAGGTAGTACCGCGCCCCGCGGCCGCCGGGAGGGCGGTGCGGGGCGGGGGGGATTGCCGCGTGTGGCGGCTACTCCACGGCGATGAACGTCGGGATCGGGACGACGAGCGTCTCGTACTCGTCCGACTCGCCGTCGGTCCTGATGTTGACCTCCAGCGTCATGTCCGTGTAGGTGCCGGCGTTGATGTCCACCGCCAGGCACTCGATCGTGGCGGTGCGGCCGTCCTCGGAGACGTCGGTCACGGTCATCGTCTGGGCGACGCCGTTGCCGCGCACCTCCACGGTGTCGATGTGCCACTTGCGGCCCTCGGCAGTCTCGGTGAAGAGACCTTCGCCGGTCATCGTCCACGCGTCGGTCGTGGTGAACGTCTCGCTCTGGCCGTCGTCCGTGAGCGACATCACCTTGACGAGGCCGTCCTCGCTCT
>JAFXTB010000012.1 GCA_017525225.1 Kiritimatiellia bacterium | reverse complement strand
TGGAGAAGAGGAAAAAAGGTTCCAACGGAGAAAGACCGTGCGTCTCGTATGGGATGCTCGGTCTTTCGTCGTTCAAAAGGCAGACCATTCGAGATGTTCTCTTCAACCCTCCGGCGAAGCCGGAAAAAGAAGGAGAACAGAAATGAGACAGGCGAAACCGACGACCTACGCGCTCATGTGCCGATGCGAACTCGGCGATGCGGCGAAGGTCTGGACATTGGCGGATGCGCAAGGCGTGACGATGAGCGTCTGGGTGGCGCGGCTCGTACACGAAGCCGTCCGCAAGGCGAAAGCATCCCCGAGCGCAAAGGCATGGGCGGCGGAACGCCTCGCCGTGAACACGGCGCGGCGCAAGGCGGTGGACGAGCGCGTCCATGCGGGATGCGACCGCAAGCCGGGATGGGAGCAGACCAAACGGTTTGCGGACAAGGTTGCGACAGCGGCAGACGGGGAGGAGCGGCAGCCATGAGCGAACACGACAAGATGCCGGACGAGACGACATGCCGGAAATGGGCGGAGGACATCGCCGCCGCAACGCGGGAGTTCATCGCCAACCCCTACTGGAAGCGCATCTACGACAATGCGCCCGAAGGCGCGAAGATGCGCCTTGCGCTTTCGTTCTGCTTCTCCGAACGCCACGGCGAGCCGGACTTCGATCTCCTCCTCTACCGACGGTTGCGGAAAGGAATCGAGAACAGCCTATCTCTGGATGATCTGCTCTACCTCGTCCGCAACGACTACAACGAACACGCGCAACAGCATTTCGCCGAACTGTGGGAGGAGAAGGCACATCGTGAACTCTTCGACTATTCCCTGCTGAAAGCGGAAGCAAAGGTGTTGCAGGAATCCCCGAAGACACGCGACCGCTACGCGAACGCGACTGCCGGCGCACGGGAATGGTTCTGCTTCTCGCGTTGGTTTTCGCGTCATCCCGAAACGAAATACGCCAAGACGGTGCTTGAATACCGTGCCATGCTCGCCGCATGGATTGCCGCGCGAGAATGGTGCTACGTACTGGACTTCGAGCATGAGCGTCCGACGGTCAGTTTCATCACCGAACGGTTGCACAAGGCGATAGAGCGCGAAAATACCGACGCCTGCCTCGCCGAACGCAAAGCCCTTCTCGAACGCAAGATGTCTGAATTGGAGCGGCGACGTGGCTTCGGTTGCCTGATGGGACGTGCCGCCGCCGACTGGCAGATTCGACGACTTCAAGGGCGGAACCCTGGCGCGGCATGGTGCTTCGCCAGACCCGGCTACAGCGCGTATTGCAAATGGTTCAACAGATACGTCCACCCAACGCTTTTCTTCCCTTTGAAACACATGAACGCGCGCAAGGCGACAGAACGGAAGGAGAAATAAACCATGTGGATGTTCGTAAAATCGGGATTCTTCAGCGCGGTGCAGCACAACGCCAAGCCGGACACGATACACGTCCGCGCACGGTTCGCGGGCGATCTTGAACGGCTGTGCCAAGCGCACGGCGTGAAACCGCGCGTACAGTCCACGCCAACGGGCGACTACCGCTGGCGCATGGACTTTCCCCGCGCAGAATGGGCACGCATCGCCGCCGAAGAAGCGGCGGCTATCGACTACGACAACTTCAAGGATGCCGCCCACGACGGCACGGTGCGCGACGATGCGTACATGGAGGTGTGGAGCGACCTGCGCGGGGCGCAGGACGCACTCGACTACTGAACCATTGAACGACAAGACAGAAAGAAACAATGAAATTGAAGAATGACGAAACGAACATGCTGCTGCCCTTCTCGCTTGGGCGACTGGGGAACGGCATGGAACATGTCATTGATCTCGGCGAACGGCGCAACAGCCCGCTTCTGATAGCGGGTGCGGCATCCGAAGATGCCAAGCTCCAATGTCTGAAGGGACTGCTTTCGTCGTTGGCGGCGAACCGTTCGGCCGACGAGGCGATGGCGTACGCCTTCGGGGACGATGCGGGGCGGTTGCGTCAGTTGCCGTCCTTGCCCCTCGTGCAACCCGTCTGTCCGCCGCTTGTGCGGCGGCAGGCGGAGGAACAAGGCAGGCGGCTCCCGCGCATCGAGAACCCGTGTACGGACGGGGAATTGGCTTGCCGGATGATCGGCACCATGCTACGGCTTGAGATGGAATTGCGGCTTCAGCTCTTCGCCGCCGCCGGAACGCGGGACTTGGAACGGTACAACGCCAAGGCTACCGACCGCCCGTTGCCTTACGTCGTCGTCTGCGTGGATGGCGTCGACGAAAGTCTGGATTTCCCCGAAAGCGAGTTCTTCAGCTGCATGGAACGGTTGTTTGCGTTTGGCGCTGCGGCGGGCTTCCGTTTCGTGTTCGTATCACGCGACGTGGGCGGCACGGATTCGACTGCCGCGCTCATAGCCGCGCTGAAACTCCGCTCATGTGCCGTACTCGATCTTCCCCCCGATACGGCATCAGCCGCACGGACGGCACCGAAAATCACCTACTTCAACGTACGAGACAAGGAGAAAGGAACGACGGAAAATGGGCAATGAGAAGAAGCCGGCGAACACGGCAACACGGACGGCGGAGCTGAAGACGCTCCACCGCCAATACAAGCGCGGCACGGTGACGCGGGAAAAGTTCATGGACACGCTTCTTGAGGCGTACATGAACCATGAAGTGACGGAGGCGTTCTACAGACGGTACAGCGATGACGTCACCGCAGACATGTACCTTGACGAGGACATCGTGCCATGAAGTATCTGTTTGACATAGGCGACGCGAAGGAGGTCGTATGCGATACGGAAGAACCGTTCCTGCGGCTGTCCTTCCGCATCCTGTCGGCGGACGGGATAACCTACTACGCATACGGCAAGCCCCGTCTTGTGAAGGACAAGGGATGGCTTCTCCTGACCATTGCGGACAACTTGGTGTCAAACTGCTTCGGCGACAGGAAAACGCAGTTCGTATGCGCCTACAAGCCCCTGCTTGCGTTCTGCGCACGGTATCTGAAGGACGGTGACATCGACAGGCATTGCAAGTTCGACGAGAAGGTCGATCTGCCGCCCATGTCCGAAGCGGATGCGATACTCGCAGACTGCGATGTTCCCGTGCCGCCCGTCAGCGTGGCGGACGGAGAGCCGTTCAAGGTGAACCACGACGACCCGCGCATGAAACTCTACTTTCGGCGGCGGCGTTTCAGCAATCCGTTCCCGGAAGGGACGATGGAACACTTCATGTACGGCAAAGTGCTTCCGCACCTTGCGCCCCATGCCGCAATACCAGCTTCAGAAACCACAAAGAAAGGAAAACGCAAGCAATGACAGCAGACGAAATACTGAAACTGGACACCGAGAAGATGTCCTTGAACAAGATGGTGGGGATGCTCGACAGCAGCATAACCCGCGACCCCGCGCTCTTTGGCGAGGAGGTGTACAAGTTGCGCCGCCGCCACGAGATCGACACGGGGATTCCAATGGAAGAGGACTGTTTCGGCGAACAGGAAGCGGAGATGAAACGAAGCCTCGGACTGCGGTTTGAGGACGACGAGGATAGCGACGACAGCGAGGAGGACGAAGCATGAGCAGGAAAGACGATGTACCCGCCGGAGCGAGACGGATGCCCGATTTCGACAAGATAGCGGAAATCTGCCGCAAGACGATTGAGGACACACGCCCGCTTGAACCAGACGACCTCATCGTGAAGCAGGCGTTCTCGGTCAAATGGATTTGGGGATGGCTCGAAATATTTGCCTTCAAGCTCTTTTTGTACGATTCCTCATATTCCTTTTTAAAAGGGTTTTCGACCGCCCTTGGCATTGAGAAGGTCAGGGGTTCGACTCCCCTTATCTCCACCATCCCGAAAGTGCCCTTCGCACGGCATGATTCAACGTTGGAGCCCCAGCGCCGCTCGCACGGTCTTGGCGCAGGCTCGCCCCATCTGGATCATGCCCCAGTCGTTCGCATGGCATCCGTCCACGGTACATTCGCCGTCGTCCTGCGCAAGCTCGTCCTCGGAGATCCAGTGGAGATTGCGCCATTCGCGAGGATCCTCGCGCTTGAGTCGCTCGTATATCGCATGCGCCGCCTTCACGCGCGGCGATGGACGGCGGTCCAATTGCCAGCTGACGGCTGTAAGGACGATCGGAACGTCCGGCCTTGCCACATGCAGCCTGCGAACGAACCTCTCGTAGCGCGCGTTCACCTCGCCCACATCCATGTTTCCAAGGGGATCGAGTACATAGCAGCTCGCGTCGATATCCGCCAGCATGTCGCAGATCTCGGGCTCCATGTGCGCACTTCCGGAGAAGCCCATGTTCACCACGGGGAAGTCGCCCAGCCGTCCGGCAATGGCGGTAAACGACAGACCCGGACGCGAAGCGCATCCGCCCTGAGTGATCGACGATCCGTAGAACACGACGGGGTTCGTCACGCCGTTGCCGCGCGGTGGAAGCGGCTTTAGGACCTTCCCCTTGGCGACGCCGACCGCGAAATCGGTGATACCGTTGTACAACGGCAGATATATCCAGCACGGCTGGCCCGGCTTCCATCTGATTGTATAGAAGTTCCCCTTCTGCTGCGTAGGGTAGTTGCGTGGACTGGTAAAGCGCCAGTTAACGTAGCGCCACCCCCCTTCGGGCGTCCATGCGTAGATGTCGATGCCGCTCACGCCAGTCGCCGGCATGTGGGGAAATTCCAGTTTGGCGCGGGAAAGCGACCACCGCAAGGTCAGCTCGTCCGCGTCCGTGACGAACCTGTAGCAGATCCCGGAGGTCTCTGAGGCATGCCCCGCAACGCCGCGGTTGACAGGTGCAATGCTCGCAAGATGCTTCTTCCCGATGCGCCAGTACGGACTTTGCGTATCGGAAAATGCACGTCCTTCCTGCGGGAGGTTCGTCCCGTCCGTCCAGACGAGTTCATTTGTGTTTGCAAGGGGTGCGGCGCAAGCGCCCCCCGCAGTCAGCAGCATGGCGCATGCAAACACTCTCTTCACTGTCTACCTCTTTCCCTTCTGGTTGTTGTCAGGGCTGGTTGACCGACTCGTCAATCATCGACTTCCTCGATTCGTACGTTGTCGAACCAGGCGTCACCGGTCGCATTGACCAGCCTCAACCGCAGCAGCGACGGTCCTTTCGTGATGGAGTCCGCCCCCGCCGTGAACTCGAAGCTCTGGTAGGTCCGGTCCTGCGTGCCCGAGAACGGCACTTGCGGCATCCAGAAGTTCATGCCCGCCCAGACGCTGACGTTCACGCCGCCGTTTAACTTGACCGGCTTGACGTTCTCGAGTCTCACGCAATAGGACAGCCGGTAGCGCCTGCCTGGCTTCAGCGACGACTTTCCACCGGCGTCGCGCAGCGTTATGCCGAAGAGCGTCTGCGGCGGCTTCCCGACAAGATGTCCGTTGCCGTCAGGTACGACTTTGACCGGCACGAGATTCGGCTTCTTCGACGCCATGTCGCGCGCAAGCCCCTTCTCCACGTCGATTGACGACACGTACTCTCTCGCCCGCCGAGCGAGCGGATCGAACAACTCGCGGCGGATCAGAGCGATGCGCCTCGCCTCGAGAGAACCCGCGGCTACCTTCGCAGACGCTGCATCGAAGAGCGCTTCAAGCGCATTCACGGTTTCTGGCGTGTATATGCGGACAAAGAGATCGTACGGGCTCGGCTTCTCCGACTGCGGTCCGAGCGCCGTGTCGATCGTCCGTCCGGCCACGCGCGTGATGTAGATCCTCTCAATCTCCTCGAAGAAGCGTTTCATCTCCGGTGCCGCCGGACCGAACATCAGGCGGTGGTGCTCGTCGAGGATCGCCTCCACGTCCACGGCAGGGTTCCACATCACCTTACCGAAGACGTAGCGGCCAAGGTACTGGCTGAGCCAGTGGTCGGAGAAGTCCTGCATGAACGACCCGTATATGAGCGGCGCGAGTTGCTGGTAGTATCTGGCAATCGCCTTTGGAGTGCAATTCGGCACGTCCGGCAGGCAATTCGGCTTGTTCAGGTAGGTCCATAGCGAGACCTTGCGACCGATCTTGTCGTGCCAGGCACGGATCTCCGAAAGCTCCCTGGCGCGTTCGGGCGGGTCGTTCTCGGTCCACGGGCCGCGTTCCGCCACCATTACCTCCACATTGTCGGGGAACGGGAAGTCGGGAACCCGTCGATACTTGCTGTAGGCCATCATGGAGACGCGTCCCTTCACCCCCTCCGCCTTGAGCCGATTGGCCAGGCGGACCACGTTCCCCCAGATGAGATCGGACGCCCACCCTATCTCCGGGGCCTTCGCCCACTCAGCCTTGCACCGCTCGCACGCACACTTGATCATCCCGTCCTGCGGCATCACGTCCACGATGTCGCGGCGCTGGCAGTTGACGCCCCAGCCGTACCTGACCTTTCCTGCGGAGCCAGGCGAACCATAGGCCGGCAGCAGGCGGGCGGACGCATCCTCGCCGGAAAGGTAGCTTTTCACGTCCTGGTACAGCTCCTCCCAGACGGCCGACGTGTGGCAGAGCTGGCCTGGATGCCCTGGATAGGTGATCTTGAAGGAATTGTGGCGGCGTCCGTCTTCGAGCAGCGCGAAGTACTCCGGATGCGACTTGGCGAAACGCTCGATGTAGCGGAACTTGACCTGCCCGTGGCAGCATGGCATGTACTCCGTCTCCATGCGCGTCCGCCACCAGTTCACAGTCTTCATCGGATGGCGCAGCTCGTCAGGTTTCTCTCCCTCGAAGTATGGACAGCCCGATTCGTATATCGTATAGCGGCGAACCGTGTTGGCTGGGGCCTCCACGATGTCGGTCGGCGGCACCTCTATCTTCGCGGACTTCGGGACCACCGTACCCAGCTCGCCAGGGAAATAGAACCTCACCCCCGCGAAACGCTCCAGGAAGTCATACACGCCAAACACGGTCGCCCTCTCGAAGTTCTGGAGCCAGATGCCGCCTTTCTGTCGGTTGCGGTGCGCATTCACCACCGGATCGTCGATACCCACTACGTAGACCCTGTTCGCCGCCGTGCGGATCCTGAACCCATCCCGCTTCAGACCGTTGGTCGTGACGCCATCGGCGTCCGCCCAGCGGCTTGGACCCAGGAAGAGCGCCGTGCGCGAAGGCGTGGGCGTTGTCACTATCGGCACGTCGCAGCCCAGCACACCGCCCATGAATTCGCGCGCTTCCTCCGCCGCGAGGCGTACCGTGTCACAGGCGTTGGATTCGACCACGATCTCCGTCCGGCCTGCATGGAACACGACCGCGTCCGCATCATCATAGACCTTCCGTCCTGCGCGGATCGCATCGTAGACACGGCGTTCGGATTCAAGGCGCCGCTGGTATCTCGCTTCACGGGACTGGTCGATCTCGCATGGCACGAACCCATCCATGTCGCAGCGCGGACGGGCGCGAAGGCGCGCCGCCCCCTCCTCTATGATGGCGAGCGCCTGCGCGTGGGCGGAAGTGCCCGCGATGCCTGCCAGGATGCGCGAGCAGGCGGGCCTGTCGAAATCCAGCTGTTCACGCTGCCGCTTGCCGTGCACGTTCGCGATGGCGGCGCCGCAGAGCTCCTCGAGGGTCTTGCGCTCCTTGAAGGTGAGCGGCATGCGCCCCCCGGGATTGGAAGGATAGGCGCATTCATATCTTGGATAGTATGGAGCGTTCAGGTCCATCCATGTGATGATGCGAGCACGTTCCTCGTCCGTAAGGTTCACCCGGGCGTGTCCATAGAGCTTCTTCGTGAGTCTCGAGGCATGCGCACCCCAGCTGTATGCGGGCTGTATTGGCGCAGGACCGCCCCCAATGCACTTCACATATCCCAGCGCCCACAGGTCTACATAGCTGGTACAGAAGAACGCACCGCGATCTCCGCTGAGGTTCAGCTTCTCACCGGCCTTGGTGCCATAGTCGTGGCAGCTGGCGCAACGAGCCGTGAAGACTGGCTGTACCTCGCGCTGGAAGCTGTAGAAATGCGGCGGCGTGCCCTTCTCCAGCCCGGCGAGGTTGTAGGCGCCGTCCAGTCTGGACGGTTCGCGGCGCATGGCGAGGGGCTTGGCGGCGACTGGCGCGGCCTCGCCCACGCGGTTCTCGTGGCAGCCGACGCATCCGTATGTCTCGCCAGGCTGCACGAACACGCCCGAGCGCATCGACTGCACCATCTTCCCCTCCGCGTCAAGCGCCTGGAAATATACGAACGTGTTCGCAGGCACCTCGAAGTACGCGCTTCCATCCTCCTCTACCGGTACGGTGCCGAGTACGCGCTTGTTCTCGAAGGAATGCCAGTTCATCGCCGGCGCTTCCTCGCCATGGCCGAACCAGCCACTTGGACCGGTCCATGTGCGTTTCTCCGGCGACTCCACCACGCGCAACGCCTTCACCGTACCCGGCTCCACGCCCTGCATGTGCGTGCTCACATGGACATTCTGCAGATAGAAGCGTCCGGGCGCATTGGGCGCGTCGAAGTTCCTCTGGCGGCTCTGCACCACGGGCTTTCTCGATGGCCGCAGCGCCACCGGCGACCAGATGCCCGGCGCGTCGGCAAGCAGTTCAACCTCGTTGCCGTCGAGATCCAGATACACAAGCGACATCTCGCCGCCGCGGTCTTTCATGCGGACGGCCAGGAAGTGCGAGTCGTCTATCGGGAATGGATCCGCATACTTGCACGGCAGCGACCGTGTGGAATCGAAGTCCTCCTTGCCGCCATCATGGATGCGGTCGCGATAGGATGCCGGCCATGTACGAAGCACCGGGTCGCGTCCATCCACGCCGCGCGTCCGGTCGATGAGACCCAGCGCCCCCCACGGCCTGTCATGGCAGCTTCCGAGGATCGCGATCGCCTTGGTGGAATCGCCGCCCACGGCGCGCGCATTGATGACGCCGCCCGGGCTCGTGGTGTTGTTGCCCCACCAGATGGCGTGCCGGGTGCCATCCGGATTGCATGTCCACAGTCCCTGCGCATCCCCGAAGTTGCGGTCAACGTACTCCCATCGGTCGTAGAGCACGCGACCATCGGGCAGGATCGACGGATGTCCCTCGAAGAGCGTTGACACCCCTATCTGATGGATGTTGGCGCCATCCGCCTCCATGCGGTAGAGGTTCGCCATGATATGGCGGTTGCACATGCAGTACTTGGGGTTGCGCGTGGACGCAAACACGATGTCGCCATCCGGCAGGAAGGCGGGGTCTATGTCGGAAACGCCCTTCTCGCGCGTGAGCTGCCTGAGACCTGTGCCGTCCGCGTTCACCACGTAGATGTGGTAGTCGTCGGGCCGGCCGTCGCGCATGGCAAACACGATCCGTCGTCCATCCCAGTCCACCTCCGGATCGCGGATGGTGCGGCCCTTCTTCTCCGGCACGATCACACGTGTCGCGCCGGTCGCCGGGTTCCATGCCTTGAGCGCTCCCTGTGTATCGTAGCTGCCTTCGTTGATCTCTCCGCGCTGGAATATGGTTGCCGTGTTGTGGTGGTCGGGATGGAACGCGGCATGCGTCACGTACACCACCTCCGGCACGGCGGCAAGCGCCGCACTTGCCGCGGCCCGTGCGCCAGGCTTCACGTCTGGAACCAGCACCGCATCGGCCGCCGAGGCGACCAGCGCCGCGAAGGCGCACGTTGCGAGCAGTTGCAGCTTCATGGCCGTCATCCGGCACAGGCGCGCACGATCGCCTCGTATTCCGCGGACTGCTCCTCCATGGAACGCACCATCTTCAGCTGCGTGCGGCATCGCACGAGGTTGTGGTCGTCGTAGGCCGTATGGAAGTAGGTGTCGCCCGCGAGATAGTCGGCGAGGAAGCGTATGCCGATCGTAAGGGTTATGAGCCTGCCTGAGAAGGCGAGGTTAGCGCGCTCGGCCTCGTTGAGGAATCCGGCCTTGCCTAGATACCCCCTCACCAGCTGCTCGAAATACTCCTTGCGCGAGAACACCTTGGAGAGATCCTTCTCGTCCTCGGCGGCGTTGGCGGTCGACGTGCGGACCATGTCGCCGAAGTCGTACAGCGCGCAGCCGGGCATGGTGGTGTCCAGGTCGATGACGCATGTACCCTCGCCGGTGGAATCATCGAGCATCACGTTGTTGATCTTGGTGTCGTTGTGCGTGGTTCGCTCGGGGATGTCGCCGGCGGCCATGAGGTTCACGATGCGGGCGGCCTCCTCGCGGCGCGCATCCACAAAGTCGAGCTCAGGACGGCACGTGGCGGCGCGGCCCTTGACGTCGGCCTTGAGCGCTGCATCGAGCTGGGCGAGCCGCGAGACGGTGTTGTGGAAGTTGGGAATGATGTCCCTGAGGCGCGGTGCGGGCAGATCCGCAAGCGCGTTCTGGAAGTCGGCGAAGGCGCTGGCGGCCTTGAACGCCTGTCCGGCCTCGGTTATAAGATCAACAGTGTGCGCGCCCCTGATGAACACGTAGAGCCGCCAGGGTTTCTCGTACGCCACCACCTCGAGCGACTGCCTGCCCTTGCCGCGGATGTGCTCCGTGACGCGGCGTATGTTGTCCATCACCATGTCCGGATCGAAGATGTCCGTGTTTATCCGCTGGAGTATGTAGCTCGCGCCGGATGCGCAGTCCACCTTGAAGGTGTCGTTGATGTGTCCGCTGCCGTATCTCGCCACGGACAGCACGTCCTTGACGCCCATCCCCGCCAGCACCGAGCGGAGTTCCTCATCGCCGTACGTCCTGTTGGACATTGTCGCTTCCTCCTTGTTAACGCGCCGCCGGAACTATGTCGCGCACATACACCTGGCGGCTTCCCTCATGGACCGAATTGATGCCTATCTGCCTGCCATCGGAACGATACCGAGCATGCAGGTCGCAACGCCAGTATCCCTGGCGGTAGGCCGGCGGTACATAGAACGCCCCCATCGGCATCGTCATGCCGTCGGCCAGGCGCACCAGCACCCACGGACGTTCGAAGTTCCTGGTCCAGTAGGTGTCGCCGCTCATGAACTTACCGTCGGGCGAATAGACGCAGTGCCAGTCGAGGTCTAGCACGCCGGCACCTATGCGGCGAACCTTGTCCTCCTGCCCTACCGTGAATTCGACCGGACTCCATGCGGAACGGGTCCAGTGTTCGTGCTTCTCGCCATCCCAGATGACGGTCACGAGCATCTTGTGCGAACCGTCCGGCGCCCAGTTGAAGTGGGACCCCGCCCAGCCGTCCTTGAAGCAGCGGCGCAGGCAGGTGCCGTCCTTGTCGATCGTGAACGCCGTGGTGTGCCAAGTCGATGCCTTGTGCGTCGTCTTCTCGTACCAGTCCACGGAACGGGCGAGGAAGAATATCTTCCGGTCGTCCTTTGATATGACGGTGTGGCAGTAGTACGCGAGCGGGCAACCAGGCTTCCCGGGGACGGTCTTCACGGCCGGCATCTGGCTGCGCCCCTGCGCCACGCTGAGGATCAGCTTCGCCTCGTCTGTCTTGAGGTCTACGACCCAGAGACCGTCGTCCTCGGGCCATGTGACCGTCTCGCGCGAATCCTGCCCGGGGCCGGCGTAGCCGTAGTCGGGCCGCGTGAGCGAGAGGCGCGCGTAGTTTATGGAGACGGCCCATGTACGGTCCGCAGAGACGGCGCTCACCGGATACGGCACTATGCGTTCCGCCTTTGTCTTCCAGTTGAGAATCACGGTGACGAACCTGCCATCGCGCAGGTCGTTGAAGAGGATCGTGTCGTCGTCGATCCAATGCGCCATCGCCGCCTCCTGGAAGTTCCAGCAGGCGGTGGTGGAGATCGGGATGAACCTGTTGCCGTCCTGGAGATCGACAAGCCCGAGCGTGCAACGCTCGCCAGCCTCCGGCAGACGACCGTTGAGGTCGGTCTCCAGCACGGATACGTAGCGATGGTTCGGGCTCCACGAATCTATCGCGAAATAGCTCGCGAACAGGTGCTCGTGGGGTCCCTTCGTGATCGCATACGGCTCGCCCCACTTCGGGAACGGCGCGAGCTCCTCCGCCGCAACGGAGAAGATCGCGGCCACCGCGCAGGCTGCCGAAAGGATGCGCCTCATCGTCGCTGCCCCCATGCCGTCACTTCACAACCGGGATCTGGGCGGCCGCCACGGACTGGCCGAGGCGGCGGGCCTTCTCGTCCGGCATGAAGATCTCGACCTGTTCCGCCAGCACGGGGTCGATCGCCTCCAGGCCCATCTTCGCGGTCTCGAGGATTATCGAGCCGCCCAGGCCGGACGTGACCCTGCCGAGGATCATGAGGTTCTGGAAGTCGTAGAACTCGTGGTACCACTTCGTGGCGTTGGCCAGGTACCGGCCGATCATCAGATATATCCGTAGGGCCTTCTCGTCGCCTTCGGCCATCGCGGCCTGGACGACCTTGAGACGCTCGGGCAGCTTCATCGACTTCGGGAACTTGAAGCCGAAGCGCTCCGCGAGGAAGTTCACCGCCTGCTGCGAGAAGTACATCGCGCCTACGCCGAAGTCACCCGACCATTCATCGGTGGCGGCGTTCGGATTGAGGTCCACGGGCGCGAACGCAAGTTCGCTGATGCGACCCGTGAGCGCGCCCTTCGGGTTGATGTAGCCGACAGCCTCGGAAGAGCCCATCGCCACGCCCAGTATGCCGTTGCGCTTCGTCGTGATCGCGCCGGCGAGGGCGGTGACGTCGCCATCGTTGAACACCTCGAAAGGCACCTGCCACTCCTCCTCGATGCGGTCGAAGAGATGCTGCGCAACTCCATACTTGGCGGGATTCTTCTCCTTCACGCCGCGGATGAGCGAGGCCACGCCGAGCTTCTTGCCCACCAGCGTGCCGGCCGTGGAGCCGCCGATGGCGTCCACCTTGCCGCCAAGCGCCTGCGCGGCCTCCTCGAGACCGGCGGAAAGCTTCGTGTAGTGGTATTCGGGATCGGCCTGCGGACGCGGATCCCACGGGAACTCCTTGGAGAACACCACCTTGCCCTTCTTGAGCGCGGAGATCTTGAAGTCGCTCGCGCCAAGGTCGAAACCGATGCGGTTGCCGTTCGTGTTGTTCTTGACGATCACCTCGCGCTCGTTCGTGACCGGCATCTTCTTGTAGGGAAGGATCACCACCTCGAACGGCTTGCCATAGAGGTCGTTGTAGAAGCCATAGTCGAACGCGCGACGGCCCTTCTTCGTGTAGTCCTTCGCGATGGGCTTGACGATCTCGTCCGAGCCGGCCAGATAGAGCTTCCAGCCGCCAGCCGCCCACAGGACGAACTTCACGATGCGTTCGGCCAGATGGCGTACGCCCGGCAGACACGCCGGATCGATGCGGCGGGGGATGGCGAGATCGTAGCGGTAGACATGGCCATCCTCGCGTTCCCATGCGATCGCCACGTACGCGGGCTTGTCGCCTGCGTGGGCGCGCAGGAAGTCCACCGCCCTGGCGGGCGACTGGAATCCGGTATCCTTGATGCAGCAGCACTTCTTGGCCATTGTTGTCTCCTTTGATTTTTCTTTTGGAATTTCTAGTTTTCTACTTCAGATTCCCGGCGTTGATGCCGTGAAAACGATTTTACACGATTGGCGGCGCAAAGGCAAGCCCATTCATGCCTTGCGCTACTTCCGCCTCAGCGCTTCCTCCTCCAGCCATTTGGCCGCCGCGCGGTCGCCGCGCGCCGCGCGCGAGCGGAATTTCCATTCGAGTGCCAGGCGGTTGTCCTCCGGCACGCCTTTCCCCCTGGCATAGCATTCGGCAAGGTTTTCCATCGCTGGCGGATAGCCGGTGCTGGCCGCCTTCCTGAACCACTCAACCGCCCGTGCCGCATCCTCGTCCACGCCGTCGCCCCGCGCCAGCGCAACTCCGTACGCCGTCATGGCCTCTATGCAGCCGCCCTCCGCCGCCCGACGGAACTGCTCCGCGGCCTTGGTGGCGTCCTTCTCCACGCCTTCGCCGCGCTGGAGCGCAAGCCCCCAGTTGAGCTGTCCGTACGGATTGCCGTAGCTTGCGGACTTCTCGAACCACTGCGCCGCCAGCTCCAGGTCCTTCGCGAAGACCCGTCCCTCGCGGAAGAACCAGCCCAGAGAGTTGATCGCCTCGGGATGGCCCTTCTCCGCGGCCGTGCGGAAACAGGCGAAGGCTCGGCCGTCGTCGCGGGGCATTCCAAGTCCACGCGCATACATCATGCCCAGGTTGTAGGAGCCGTTCGCATCGCCAAGGCCGGATGCCCGGCGGAAGCATGCCGCCGCCTCGCGGACGCCTTCGGTGTCCCGCGTAGGGGAGTTCATCGCGTGGTCGAGAAGCGCCGTGCCCCAGGCGTTGAGCGCCTGCACGTTTCCGCCTTCGGCGGCGCGCCGCAGCAGGTTTGTATCTCCGGAATCTACCGACAGCAGATACCAGGCAAGCGGGTTGTTGCGCTCCTGGGCGAGCCTTTTGATCGTGGGCCTGCTTTCGGCGAAGTAGCGCTCGCGCGTCGCCGCGGATATCCGGGCGGCAGGCGGGGCATCCTGGTCGCGGGAGATCAGCGCGATGATGTACTTCTGCAGCGGCCTGCCCTTCCTTGCTGCATCGGCCACGGACTCGGCGGCCTCGGCGTATGCGCGCGGCGACCCGGCCGATCGCGAGTTCAAAAGCCGCTCGATCGGCGCCGCCAGATCGACCGCGAAAGCCGCCGCCGGCAAAAAGGCCATTAAGGCCACTATGGAGCGATGGTTCGTCAAATCTCCACCGTTGTTTCCTCTCGCGTGGCGAGATCCTTGAGCCTGGCCTGTCCGGCGACCACGTCGTCCGGACCGATGAACACGGCCTTCGCGCACTGGCTTGCGCCGGCGCGGGCGAAGAACTGCTTGGGCTTCGCCTTGCGCAGGGCGAGGTTGACGCACTCTCCCTGCGCGCGCAGCCTGGCCGCCAGCCGGAGCGCGGCGTCGCGCTGCTCCGGGAACATGAAGCCAACGTACACGCCCTTCTTCTCGGCGGCGGCATCTGCGCCTAGTCGCGCCTTCAGGAGCTCGGTCACTACCACGTCGCCGAAACCCAGCCCGACAGCCGTGGCAGGCGCGCCGCCGATCGTCGTGAGCAGGTTATCGTAGCGTCCGCCGCCGAAGATGGCGCGAAACTCGCGCTTCACGTCGAAGCATTCGAACACGATGCCCGTGTAGTAGCTGAGGCCGCGTATGACGGATATGTCGAACTCGAGGCACTGCGCGAAGCCGGACACTTCCGCAAGACGGAAGAGTTCGCGCAGGTTCGCCACTGCGGGCGAATCCGGGGCCACGAGCGCCGCCGCGTCGTCGAGCGACGAGATGTCGAGTATCTTGAACGTCCTTTCCACGTCTTCATCGGAGAGGCCGTTCTCGCGCATCATCGCGCACAACTCCTCGTCCGGCATCTTGCCACGCTTGTCGAGCGCAAGAAAGACCTGCGGATGGCTGGCGGACGGTATCCCACCTGCCGCCAGCAGCTCCGAGAGCAGCGCGCGGTTCGAGACATGCACCTTGAAGTCTGCGGACGACAGCCCCATGCGCCTCAGCGCGTCGCACGCGGCGCCGAGCACCTCCACCTCCGCCAGCATGCTCTCCTCGCCGATGATGTCGCAGTTCCACTGGTAGTGCTCGCGCTTGCGGCCCTTGGTCATGCGCTCATAGCGGAAGCATTGCGCGATGGTCGTCCATTTGAGCGGGAACGCGAGCGAACCCTGGCGCTGCGCCACCATGCGCGCAAGCGTGGGCGTCATCTCCGCGCGCAGGGCGATGTGGCGGTCGCTCTTGTCGCGGAAGTGGTAGATCTGCTCGCCCACCTCCTCGCCCGCCTTGCGCGCGAGAAGGTCGTAGCTCTCCACCACGCAGGCGTCGTACGGCTCGAATCCGTATGCCGCCCCGGCCGCGCGGAACGCGTCGAACACCCTGTTGCGCCACGCCATGTCCTCGGGATAGAAATCCCTCATGCCGCGCGGCGGCTCGAAAGAAATACTCTCTGCCATCTGCCTGGAATCTCCTTGCGCATAGATTCTACCATATTTCGCCCCGGACTGAAAGCCGGCGCAGCGTCACCTCACGACGATCTTGCCTATCGGATAGACGCGATTCACGCCGCCCGCCAGCGGGAGCGCTATCTCCGGCTTGCCGTCCTTGCGCCCTACCGACACGGCAAGCGTGTAGGTCCCCGGCTTCAGAAGCTCGATGATCTCGCCAGGGTCGTTCCTGTGGTGCTTGCGGCACCAGTTCAGGATGACGTCCTTGCCGCCGTCCGGCACGGGCGCCGTGTAGCCGAACGTGCAGCGCGACTCCAGCGTCTGGGGCTTCTCCACCCCGTCCCATTTCGGCGCGAGCGACCTCATGCCGACGCGCGTGTCGGTAACGCTCCAGCACACGACGCCTTCATCGTTGAGCAGGTTCCACGTAAGCGAGGAGTTCGCATACTGCGGCGCCACGCCCGTGTTCACCCATGTCGAGCGTATGACCACCGGCTCGGACACCTTTACCGCATCTGGATATTCCACGCGGCGCAATTCGAAACGATATCCCATGCGGTTGGCCGTCTTCCGCCATACGTGCTTGTTCTTCTCCCAGCAGAGATCAGGGAAGCCGTGAACGCCGAGATAGCTTGCATGGTAGTCCTCGAGGCAGAGCAGCAGCTTCTCCGGATCCCATATCCCCTTCTCCAGCCGCCGTGTAATCTGCCCAGTCTCGATGATGACAGGCGTCGTCTCGGCGAACTTGCGCCCGAAATGGGCGCTTGCCCAGTGGTTTGGCGGCGGCGCGCACATTATGGAGTCGTCGCGCAGACCGATCCCGAGCGAACGGCAGTATTCGAAGATTGGATGGTCGGCTATCGGCTTGCCCGTCTTTGGATCCTTCATCCAGCCGCCGCCGCCGATGTCGTCGGATACCACGAGATACGTGTTGGGCAGGCAGCGGCGCAGAAGGTCTATGTGCAGCTTGCAGATGCGTTCGTATTCCTTGCGCTGCGCCGGATCGCTAGAGCTGCGCATCTTGTTGAGGATGTCGCTATGCCCCTCGCCGAACTTGCCGAACGAACCGAGATCCACGAACGCGACGTCGGGATTGCCGTCGTAGCGCTCCGCGAACGCCTTGAGGAAGTTCTCGTATTTGGCCAGGTACACCGGATCGTCCCACACAGGCTCCCACACCATCGACTTCGTGCCCGTGTTGCTGTAGTCCCGCCAGACGCCCTTCGCGCCGGCGTCCAGCACCCACTGCGGAGTGGACGCGATTGAGATGTTCATGCAGCTTATGCGGAAACCCAGCTTCTTTCCTGCAGCCAGCCAGGGACGGGCCTTCGCCTCGAAGAGATCCCATCTGTAGACGCCTTCCTCGGGTTCGAGATAACTCCAGGGCAGGCGCATGTACGTGACGGTCGTACCGGGCATCCAGTCCAGGGTGTCGCCCGGCTTCAGCTCGCCGCCGTAGGCCCAGAGACGGCCGGAGTAGCAGAAGTGGAAGAACCCCATGCCGGGATTGCAGAGTATCTCGTCTGTCGCCTTCGGCTCCACCACTGCCGCATTTGCGGCCACGAGGCATGCGAACGCCGCGAAAACGCCATAGATACGCCCGGCGTTGAACCGGGTATTGTTGATCGATCTCATTTCTTTTCCTTCTCCTGTCTGTTTTCCTTTTTGCAAGACGATATCCTGGTACCGCTGATGGAGCGCATCCTGCCTTCCTTCCACTCGTAGAAATCGATGCGGATACGCGGTGGATTGTTCGTGGGATCCTTGCGCCAGCCCTGCATGTTTCCGCCCAGCGCGCGGACCGCGAAGAAGACAGGGACGTCGGACTTCGACACGGACCTCGGCACGAGGCCGAAGCCCTCGCTGCAATGGAACTTGATGTTTTCCAGCAGCTCCAGCTTCGGCGTAAGACGGGAACAGTTGAACCCTTTGGGATTCCCCGCGTCCCGGCCGGCTCCGTAGTTGCCGAAGAATATGTCCTTGCCGTCGGTGGCCATCGTCTGCACTCCGTAATGCAGGTTGTAGCCGAGGTCAATGTCCAGGTTGCCTCTGTCTGAAAGGTCCAGGCCCAGACGCTTGACACAGCAGAGCGGATGGGGATTGTGCCCCCACCTGTCCACGCCCACGTACACCGTGTCGCCCAGTACGACGATTCCATCCAGGGCCTCGTCGAACCATGCCTCGTCGACCTGGTTGAGATCCTCGTCCCA
Source organism: Kiritimatiellia bacterium (assembly GCA_017525225.1). Taxonomy (GTDB): domain Bacteria; phylum Verrucomicrobiota; class Kiritimatiellia; order RFP12; family UBA1067; genus RGIG6720. The sequence continues at coordinate 34,727 of JAFXTB010000012.1, read as the reverse complement.
CACGCGCACCAGGCCGATCTTGCCATCCTTGCGGTCCTTCTGCTTGCGCAAAACGAACGCCCCGTATATTCTACCGTTCGCATACGCGCTGTCGCCAAGATGCTCTGGCACGTCGATGTGCTTGATGAGTCGTCCATCCCATCCGATCTTGTCGATGCCGAGGGAATGCGAAAGGTATATGCCCTGCTCGGAGCAGCACGCCCCCTGTATGTGGCCTGACTTCAGAAGGCAGTCCAGCTCGTGCGGTACGGTCAGTACGGCTTCCATCTTCGCGCTCCCTGCCATACCGCAGTACATCGCCGAGGCCACCGCCGCCACGGTCATCCATTTTCTGAAACCGCAGACGGGAAGTCCGCGATATGGTTTCGTCAAGTTCATGACGGATATTTTACCATAATTCCGTGATTTAAGGTGTGGCAATTTCGCAACCGCCGCATTTATGGTAAAATAATCGACCGATGAAAAGAAGATGGAAGATCGGACTGGCCGTCTCGGGTGGCGCGGACTCAACCGCGCTGGCCGTCGTCATGGCCGCATTGCAGAAGACGCATGGCTTCAGGGCGGTCGTGCTGCATGTCGACCACGGCATCAGGAATGACTCCGGGGACGATGCGCGCTTCGTGCGTTCGCTCGCGCGCCGGCTCGGCCTGCCATTCCACGGTACGCGCGTCAAGGTCGTTCGCAGGCGCGGCGAGTCGCTTGAGATGGCCGCACGTCGCGAAAGGCTCGCCTTCTTCGCTCGCATGTCGGCGCGCCTGAAGCTCGATGCGATCGCCACCGGCCACCACGCCGACGACGTCGCCGAGACGTTCCTCATGCGACTGGCGCGAGGATCCGGGCCAGACGGCCTCGCCGGTCTCAAGCGCATCTCGAAGGTGGACGGCATCACGTTCATACGTCCGTTGCTATGCCTGCGCGACGCCGAACTGAAGGACTTCCTCTACCGCCAGGGCATGCCCTGGCGCGAGGATTCCACCAATGCCGACACCTCCATCCTGCGCAACAAGGTACGACATGTCGTGCTGCCCTGGCTTCGCGAGAATCTCGACCCGAGGATTTCGGAACACATCTGCAAGACCGCGGCCATCTTGCGCGGCGAGCTCACGCCGCCACCACCGCCCGCGCCGCCGACGCCACCCGCGCCACGGCCCAGATTCATACTGCGCATCTCGCCCGCCACGGGATTCGACCGTGCACCGCAGGCCATCGGCCGCATGCCGGCCGTGGCGTTCCTGGGCAGGCGGGCGCTCGCCGGGCGCACGCTTGAGTTGCGCCCCTGGCGCGCAGGCGACCGCATCGCCCCCACCGGCATGGATGGAAAGTCCCGCAAGATACAGGACGTATTCGTAACGGCGAAGGTGCCGCCGGATGTCCGGCGGCACCTTCCGCTGCTGGCGGACGCGGCAACGGGCGAAATCCTCTGGGTACCCGGCTACCGCGTCGCCCTGGCCGCCGCCGTGGAATCGCCCGATGCCGGCAGCTGGCGCCTGGAGATGACGGAAGCCTGACGCCTCAACGGCTCTTCTTCCACGCCTCGGTGATCGTGTAGTACTTCACGAGCATGTTGGGCAGATAGTCCACCGGCTGCTCGCCCTTGCGCATCCAGCCGAGATACATCTTCATCACCTGGCTGAAGTGCGCCTCGTGGCCGATCTCGTACTTCTGCGGTACGTCCATTATCCAGCCATCGCCATGCGGCCTGTAGGCGATGCCGGGATAGGTCTTGTTGAACTCGGCCACGGCGGCGGCAAGGGCCTTCTCGAGAGCGGCCTTGTCCTGCCCCTTGCGCGGCATCACGTACACCTTCGGCTTGTACCCCTCCTCCTTGCCCTGGCGGATGAGCACTTCGGCCTTGGTACCACGCATGAGCGAATAGTGGGTATCGCCCGTGCCGGGCGGCGCCATGAAGTGCCACTCCACCGACACCTTGGCATGCACGCCCTTCAACGCGTAAGTGAACTCGCCGTTGGCCTTGCACTGCAGCACGTTGTTCTTGTCCACGTCCTTCTTGAGGAAGTCCGGCCACGTCTTGAGGCCTGTCGACTTCTCGTAGTCCGCCGCCGTGATGGGCGTGGGCCATACGCGCGCGGAGCACATCTTCACGTCGCTCTTGGAGAGGATCTGGCCAGGGAAGGTCTCCCACTGCACGAGGTCCGTGAGATGCGTCGTCACGTCCACGATCGCCTCGCCCTGCTGGTCGGTGTCGTAGTACCAGCCCGGACGCTGCAGCGGCTTGCCGTTCACGAGCTTGCAGAAGTGGTGCACCGACACCTTCGTCACAGCAGGATCCTCGGGCGTGCCCTTTTCCTGCTCGCCATACAGATCCTTCGCGGCGACGAGCGAACGATGGAGGATCGTCGTTATCTCGTTGCGCTCGGTCATGATGTCTGCGAAGTAGAGTCCCTTCTTCTCGGCGATGGCGGCGGCCTCCTCGAGCTTGGCGAAGGCGTCGGGGGTGATCGCCATCGGCTTGTCGGACAGGACATGGAACCCGGCCTTGACCGCCTCGAGATAGTAGTCCGCCTTGAGGTTGTTCTTTCCGGCCAGCACCACCACGGATGAATACCTGTCCTTGACGGCCAGCGCCTTCTGCAGATAGTCGTCGCCCGTGTAGACGATCTCGTTCCATGCGGTGGGGTTGTCCTTGCGCGAGTTGAACGCGGCGACGAGCTTCGTGTGCGACTCGACATCCGGCCCCTTCGGCGCAAACACGCGCACATCCTTCGATACGCCGTCGTAGGAGCGGTTCAACACCAGCGCGGCGTGGAAGTGGCCGGGATCCAGTTCAATGAAGGAGACGTCCTTGACCGGCTTGCGCTCCACCTTGCTGCACTCGTTGCAGCATCCGGCGGCAACGGCCGCCACAGTTCCGATGACCATGAGCTTGTTCATTTTCATTACGTGTCTCTTTTCTTGCGTGTTCCTTTTCCGTCTAGCGACGGTCTGATTTTACCAAATCCGCCCCTGCCACGCAAGCCTCCCTCACTGGCGGCGGATGCTTGCGCCAAGGGCGGTGAGCTCGCGATCTACGGATTCGTAGCCTCGGTCGATGGATTCGGCGTTGAGTATGGTCGTCTCCCCTTTCGCGCATAGCGCGGCGAGTATGAGCGAGATCCCCGCGCGGATGTCGGGCGAGGTGACCGTGGTGCCGGAAAGCACCGTGGGGCCCGTCACCACGACGCGGTGCGGATCGCACTGCACGATCTTCGCCCCCATGCCGATCAGATGGTCCACGAAATAGAGGCGGCTTTCGAACATCTTCTCGAAGAATAGGCACGTGCCGCGCGTCTGCGTGGCAAGGACTATCAGGATGGCCACGAGGTCCGAAGGGAACATCGGCCAGGGTCCGTCCGCGACCGAGGGTATCGCATCGCCGAGGTCGTAGCGCATCTTGCGGCGCTTCCTCGCTGGCATGTGCAGCGTACGCCGCGCGGCGTCCACGGTCCATCTGACCCCGAACCGAGCGAACGGCTTCTCAAGGACGCTGAACGCCGCCGGGTCTATCTCCGTAAGCGTGATCTCGCCACCCGTCACGGCCGCCGCCGTAAGGTAGCTGGCACCCTCGATGTAGTCGCATCCTACCCGCGCCGTGGCACCATGCAGGCGTTCCACGCCCTTGACGACGATGCGGTTGGTGCCTGCACCCGATATCTTCGCGCCCATGCCGTTGAGCATGGCGGCAAGATCCTGCACGTGCGGCTCACAGGCGGCGTTGTATATCTCCGTGACGCCTCTCGCGAGCGATGCGGCCATCAGGATATTCTCCGTAGCGGTGACGCTCGCCTCGTCGAGCATGATCGATGCGCCGGAAAGCCCGCGCGGCGCCTTCACGGAAAGGATCCGCCTGCCGCACTTCACCTTCGCCCCGAGCGCCGCGAAACCGTCGAAGTGCGTGTCGAGGCGCCGATGGCCTATGCCGTCGCCGCCAGGGGGCGGAAGCGTCACGCCGCCGGCGCGCGCGAGAAGCGGCCCGGCGAACAGGACCGATGTGCGGATTGCGCGGGCGAGCGCCGGATCCAGCCGGACCGTCCTGAGCCGACGCGCCTCTATGCGCACCGTCCGCGCGGCGCGGTCGCGCGAGACAGAAGCGCCGAAGCGCGATGCACATTCGAGCATGTTGGCGACATCCGATATGTCGGGCACGTTCTTGAGCGTCACTGGCTCCGACGACAGCAGCGCCGCCGCTATCATCGGCAGTGCGGCGTTCTTGTTGCCCGGCACCCGGTGCGTACCGGAGACCGTCATGCGTCCTTTTATATGGAATCTACCCACGGCCCAAGATTATACCTTTTCCCGCTTGCGTCCGCAAGGGGTCTTTGATATAATACCACCCGTTTTCACCGCATTGCCTCATGGTGTAATGGTAGCACCGCAGATTCTGAATCTGCTTGTTATGGTTCGAGTCCATATGAGGCAACCATTCCCACCTTCTTCCCCAGTCGGACGATCTTGAATTCTGCGGTCAACTGAGGGGTAGCTCTACCTTCCACGCTTGGCAAGACGCCCGAGGAACCGCATCTGCAGGAAGAACGGCACGATGGTGGCCAGATTGGCCAGGACATCCGAGACCGGCAGCGCCACCCAGATTCCAAAAGTGTGGTCGTCGAAGAAGTACGGGAATATCCACAGGCACGGCAGGAGGCATCCGAACTGCCGCAGCGCGGAAAGCGCGATGGCGGTCTTGGGGTGGCCGATGGACTGGAAATACGTCGTCGAGACGACGTTCAGGCTGATGCACCACAGCATGCAGTTGGCGAGCTGCAGATCCGAGGCGGCAAGCTGGCGCAAGGCGATGTCGGACGACGAAACGAAACAGGCGACGAGCGCATGATGCAGCGGTGGCACGGTCTGGACGACGCAGGCCAGGACGCATAGCGCCGTAGTGGCCCACAGCCCCATCAGGAAGGTGCGCCGCACACGTCCGAAATTCCTTGCGCCCCAATTATAGCCGATGATCGGGGCCAGTCCCTGCTGTGCGCCCAGCACCGGCATGAACACCAGCATGAACGCGCTCTGGAACACGCCGAGCGAAGCGATCTGCCGCGTTGCGGCGGTACCGTCCGTGGCCCACTTGGCGAATGCGGCTACGAGCGCGAAGTTGATCACGGCGCCGGCCAGCTGCTGGAGGAACGGTGCGACGCCTATTCCGGCGGCGCGCAGGACAAGTCCGCGATGGAATCCGATCCGTCCAAGACGGAGCCGTACCACGCTCCGCCGCCGGACATAGTACGACAACGCCCATGCGCAGCTGACCGCCATCGAAATGTTCGTCGCCCACGCCGCACCGGCGATCCCCATCCCAAATCCGAAGATCAAGAGCGGATCAAGCAGGAAGTTGAGTCCGAATCCGATCGCCAGGCACGTCATCGACTGCACGGCGGCACCTTCGCCACGCATCATCGCGGAAAGTCCGAACGCCAAGTGCGAGAAGAGATGGAAGAACAGCACGAGCTTCAGGTATTCCGTGGCCGCGGCGTAGGCACCTGGCGTCACCTTCGCGCCGCCGCACCAGCCAAGCACCGTGTCAAGATTGAAGAACACAAGCGGCGGCAGCACAAGAAAGAACAGCAGCTTGAAGGCCACGAGCTGGCCCAGCACCTTTTCGGACGAAACGCGGTCGCCCAAGCCAAGCTTGATCGACAGGACCGCGGAATGGCCTGCGCCAATGAAGACGCCGAACGCGCCGAATGCCATCACGATGGGCATGGCCAAGGTAAGCCCCGCCATCGCATCCGCCCCGCAACCCCGACCTATGAAGAATCGATCCACCACCGAATAGAGCGCATTCAGCGACATCGAAACGAGCGCAGGCCATGAATACGCAAACAGGAGGCGTCCTATGGGCGCCTCCGCAAGAGCCTTCATTCTGTCATTGGACTTCATTCACCAGGCACGTATTGCACTTCATTCACCTTTGAGCTCGATCGTTTCAAGCGGTGCGAGGCGGCGCGTCTCCACGCGGCCGTCCTTGTGCGTGATCTTGAGATCGGAAGAATCGCTCCGCCAGTTGGACGCGAAGCCGATCCTCTCGCCCTTCGCATTCTCCCAGAACGACGTCAGCACCTCGACTGTCGCCACCGTCCCGCTTCGCCATCCTTCGAATTCGACCTTCGCGGGACGCGACTCGCACTTTACGAAAGGACGTATCATCCTGCCTTCAAGCAGGAACGACGGATGCTTCTTCCTTATGGCGTTCAATCTGCCTATCAACTGGACAAGCCTCTCCCGCTCGGGAAACGGTTCGTCCCAGAGAGACGGCCATCCGCAGACGGCCTCCCCCCTGTCGTTGAGTACGAGCGAGAACATGTCGCCGTTGTGGAAACCGCTCGTCCAGCGCCAGAAGGCATCCATGCGCTTGGTCATTCCGCACATGTTTCCCGTGAAGTTGCACATCCATTCGTGGAACACGAACGCCGAACCGGGAACGGGACGTCCGTAGAACATAAGCCCGGGCATCGGACGGACATCGCTGTAGGGGAGATTCGGCACGTATGGAGTGGCGGCGGTCTGCTCGCAGCCGAACACCATGCCGCCTGTTTTCCCGGAACCTACGAGCCGCCGCTGGAGCGCAAGCATCGCATCTACCGCCCACGCGCCGGGAATCGGCGGATGTCTATGGTGCTTCGCATAGCAGAGAAGCCACCCGCCGCCCATGTTCTGGTCGAAGAACTGGCTGTAGTCGATGCCGAAGCGCGAAAGCTTCTCCGCCTCGGCGACGATCTCACCGATGCACCAGTCTTCAGCAAGGCACATGTCGTAGCCGAGCTTCTGCGCATCATGGCCGTTGCAGATGTTGGCCGTGATCTCGCCCTTCGGACCACGCATCATGTGGCGGCCGAGATGTTCGTCCTCGAATCGCTGCTCCAGCGAATATCTCGGGACGATGCTCGAGATCTGCGTCCAGGCCGTGCCCGAGCAGTATACGCCGAGAAGATCGCCGCGTGCATGGAGCGCGTCGCGGAACCGGGCAAGCGCCTCTTCGCCGCCGTATGGCGGCCACACGTATGGTGGCGCCCAGGGGGCGGTCCCCTCCCAATGCATCAGAAGCGCCATTATCCGCGAATCGAGAAGTTTTCCATACTTCTCCACCGCAGGCATCGCGTTCATGTAGGGGAAGAGCCGGTTGGGCTTCATGCCGCGGCCGCAGTCGCGACCGTCTCCGCGCACAGGATAGATCAGGTTGACCGGCGAATCGTACATCCATTTCGGACGCTTAGGCCGCTTTGCGAAGTCGGGCAAGGTACGCACCCAGTCGCGGTAGATCTCGCATGCTTCCATCCAGCCGCCCATGTACGGACGGAGCGAATAGTGGAATTGCGGCCGCCACGCGCCGTCCACGTCCAAGTCGCCGCAGAACGTCTGGAGCGTGAGCCGCACCGTCCTGGCGTCCACTTCCTCCCAATCGACTGCCTTGGGCGTGTGGCGTCCGTCCACGGCGGAAAAGTAGACGCCGTGCCCATCCCTGTACGCCGCCATGAACTGCATCTGGGCAAGTCCGGGATATAGCGACGGGCTGTTGCCCGAAAACCGCGCCCTGTATCCTGCGGGACGATACCTGTGCGCGAACTTCGTCACCTCGATTCCGTCCCATTCAGGCCAGAAAAGCGCATTGTCAGGGGAGATGCACACCTGCGGGCCGTCGAACCACTCGAGAAGCATTCCGGCTGGGATGCCCGCGATGGACGGCCTGAAGCGGAATTCGCCGTCCGATGCCGTAACCTCCATCTGGACGGCAAGCCCGTTCGCGTGCCGCCATGCGAGGCGTCCGCCCTCATGCGAAAAGGAGAAGTCCGACGACTTGAACAGCGACGGCTCGCCTTTGCCGTCCAGAAGCTGCAGCGTGAACGCCTCCGCCGCCGGCACCACGCGCTGCGCGCCATCGCGGGCGGCAAGCGACTCCACAGCGCCGCATGCGTCCGAAAGGCGAAGCACCGCCCCTTCCGTCTTGAACTCAATCGCCGCCGATGCAGCGAAAGCGAACACGAACGCGACCGCTCCTATCAACGATTTCATGGTGTTCCCTTTCACGGTGTATCCTTCTTGAAAGTGTAGAGCCGGATCGAATCGGGTGCGAGCGGTCCTTCGGTTGGTTCGCCGCCCGGCGCGAACACGCCGGTCTGCGCGCCCAGGCCATCGATCTTCACCTCCGCATGCTTCTCGCCGATATTCCACACGCATACCGCGCTCGTACCGTCCTCCGCCACGAAACGCTTCGCCACAAGCCCGGCATCGGCACATGTGAAGCCTTCATCGTCCACGAACCGGCCGCGCATCATATGCTTCGCGTGCACACGCTGGAAATCGCACATCGCCTTCAGGTACGCGCTCGCCTCCGCCGGCGGTACGCTGCGCATGTCGGCCAGCGATGGCAGATGGTTCACGGTCCCGTAGTCCTCCCGCGCAGGCACCCTGTCCTCCAGCAGATACCTCCTGTCCGGGGCGTAGCGCACCTCTATCTCATGGCGCAACCCCATCACAGCCGCATAGTTCACCAGCGAGCGCGTGTCCATCGGCGTCGAGAAGCGTATCGTCGACAGTACCTCGGGGAAGGTGTAGCGACTTAGTTCGGGGAACGCGTCGGACTTCTCCTTCTTCCCCGACGCCCTTGCGCGAACCGATGCCGTCTCTGCCGGGAACGTGCCGTACACGCAGCCGTGGAAGAATGCGACTGAATCCAGCACCGTATCGTGCAGTCCCTCCGTGAACACCGCGAAGCCGGGGTTCTCATTGTGGATGGCATCCGCAATGGAGCGCAGGAATCCTGGCCGCTCCACGCCGTAGGTATAGCAGGGCGTGGGATGTCCGTGACCCTCGCCCCAGCATTCGAAGGGCGCGAACATGCCGAGCTGGTCGTAGATTATGGCATCCGCGCCGAAGCCAGAGGCCTGGCGGGCGAGCGAGAGCATCCGATCGTGCCACGGCTGGCCGCGAAGGCAGCCGAGAGCAAACTCGTACTTCGGGATGTCCTTGAACTTGTGGTATGTCTGTATCACCGGCGAACCATCCCTGTTGCGGATAGCGAGCCTGCGGCCGTGCTCCTCCCAGAACTTCGTGGCGCCTACCTGCTGGAGCTGTCCATTCGCATAGATGCACACGCGGATGCCGCGGCGGCGGGCTTCCGCGATCCCAGCCTTGAGCGCCTCGGCGCCACCCATCTTCGGGTCGGCATCGTAGTCGGGATAGAGATGGTCGTGCCCGCCAACCGTCCAGCCGAATAGCCCGATGCAGTTGAGGCCGCGCCTCTCGGCGGCATCGCAGAGCTTCGGGATGTCGGTGTAGGGCCACATGAGCTCTTCGTTCTGCTGCTTCATGATGACGAGCAGCCAGCCGGTGAGGTCGCGCGTCCAGTCAGGCGCTGCGGCGCGCATGGAGTGCACGGAGTCGTACCATGCGCGGTAGCGCCTCGCGGCGGCGTGCCATCCGCCATCCTCCTCCGAGAACACTGTCTCGGGGATCTTCCATGCGCCGCCCGACGGAAGCGAGATGAAGTGCTTGAAGGCGATCGCCGCCGAGTTCTCGCGCGGGCTCCACCGCACCTGCGCCCGCTTCGCAGCGGCGGCAGGGTCGTGCACGCCTGCATAGCGCGTGCCAAAGCCGGTGTCGAACGCCACCCACGGCATGGTGAAGAGCGAGGAAGGGTAGGTCGGCGTGGAGATGGCCGCCCTTCCATCGCCGGTACTGCGCCAGAATGACGGCGCATGCCAGCCCTTCAAAGGCGCGAGCGACGAGAACTGCCTTTCCGTGGGGAAGAAGCGAAGCCGCCTTCCCATACCCTCTGGCACATAGAGCGTCGCCTCCGATGGATCAACACGTATGCCATCGCAGAAAGGCCCCTCGAACTCCGTCACGCGCATTCCGGGATCCTTGTTCGCAACTTCGCCGCGCCAGGATACACCTCCGGGAACGGGCGTCGATTCGAGCGTCACCGCTATCTTCCACGACTTTTCGCCGTCCGTAAGCGAATCATATACGTAGCGCTTCCTGCCGCCTCGGCTTTCATCCACGCGGCAGCTCTGCCGTGCCCCCTGCACCAAGACACGCCTGCTCGAGCCTTCCTGCTCCAGAATGAGGCTCCACTCCGGCGTATCCTGTGGAAGCCATGTCCATTTCACGTTGTCCAGCACCACGCCCCCCACGTTCTCGAACCAGCCGCAGGAAGCATATCGGTCGGAACGCGGTCCGGACGGCTGTCCACGCGGCTTGGCTATCTCGAATACGACATCCGAGAAACGCCAGTCCGATACACCATCCTCCGGTCGGCAGTTCACCACGGGCGGCCTCTGCGCCTTGAAGCGGCAGTGCGAGAACGAGACATCCCTTATGAACGCCACGTTCTCAGTGCGACCGATGTCGATGAACACCGGGGCCTCGAAGCTGCGGATGGACATGTTGGAGAAGCGGATGTTCTCGGCGGAGAACGGCAGGCGCGACGAGCGCGGCGGCGGCACAAGCCCCCTTCCACGCGGCGGATCCACGCACTCTCCGGGCGGCGGCGGTTCCGGCGGCAGGAAGAACTGCACGCCAAGCCGGGAGTAGGTGCACACGATGTTGTCGAAGGACACGTCGCGGATGGGACCGTCGCCGGTCCAGCCCATGCGTATCGCGCTCTGGTTGGAGCGCAGTATGCAGTTGGCGAACACCATCCTCTCGCATGGCCGCGACACGCGCATCTGCTCCTGGTGCGTACGCACGATGAGGGCGTCATCCTGCGCATCGATCGAGCAGTCGCTCACCACCACGTCGCGGCAGCCGCCGAAGTGCAGACCGTCGCCGTTGGGGAATTCGCGGTGGCACTCCACGCGCACACCCCTGCAGCCGACGCGGTCGCAGTCCAGGAACCACGTGCTCCATCCGCATGGATGGTATATGAGAACGTCGTCGAGGCGCACGTCGCGGCAGCCCACGAAGAAGATGCATCGTCCTGTGATGTTTGTGTGGCTTATCCGCCGCCAGCGGCCGTCCACGCGCTCGTGGTACGCCTCGGCGTTGCCGTCAATCGTGCCGGCGCCAGTGATGGCGACATTGGTCTGGCCTACCGTGTAGAACATGGCGCGCCTGTTGAAGCGCGGGGACCTCTCCACGTTCCACACGTCGGTGGGGGCGAACTCGGGGAACTTGTACGGATCCTCGCCGGACTTGAGCGTTGCGCCGCGATCGATGTGTAGCTCCACGTTGTTCTTGAGGTTGAGCGTGTAGGTCTTGTACACGCCGCCGGCAGGCACCAGCACACGCCCGCCGCCGGATGCGCAGCATTCGTCGATTGCCTTCTGGATGGCGGCGGTGGAGTCCGTGGAGCCATCCGCCTTGGCTCCGAAGCGCGTCACATCCAGCGTTGCGGCGCAGGAGGCGAAAGCCCCCCATGCGGCCGCCAGCAGCGCCGATCCCCATGCCATCTTCCCTGTCTCAAGCCTTTTCACGCATTCTCCTTCCAGTTGACGTGTCCGATGCGCCTATTATGCCAAATCGGCGCACTTAACGCAAGAGGGGTATAGCGCGGAGGACGGGACGGGGGCACATCGGACGATCTCGCCCTACGATTCTGCACGCATCCAGTTCAAACATGCTTCCGCCAGTGGACCAGATACTCCAGATTGCCCTTCTCGCGGCCACGTATGGGGGATTCGGCGGTTCCCAGCAGTTCCAGCCCGAGCGTCTCCACGCCAAAGGCTGAAATGTCCGCCAGCACGCGCCGGCGGACCTCTGGATCGGTCACCACTCCGCCAGGGGCCTGTCCCCTTCCCGCCTCGAACTGCGGCTTCACCAGCGAAACCATCTCGCCGCCAGGCAGAAGGACTTCCGCCATCGGGGACAGTATGAGCCTGAGGGAGATGAAGCTCACGTCGGTCACGGCGCGGGACGGCCTTTCAGGCAGATCGCCGACCGTCAGGTTCCGCGCGTTGAAGTTCTCCCGCACCCACACCCTCGGATCGGTGCGCAGCCTGTACGCGAGCTGGTTGGTGCCGACGTCCACGGCCATCACGCGCCTTGCGCCATGCTGGAGCATGCAGTCGGTGAAACCACCCGTGGAGGAGCCGACGTCCAGGCAGACATGCCCCTCGACGGTCCAGGACGGGAACGCGGCGAAGGCGCCCTCCAGCTTCTCGCCGCCACGCGACACGAAACGCGGCGGAGTCTCCACTTCGAGCGATGCATCCGCAGGCACCATGCGCCCGCACTTCGTCTCCACCTGCCCGCCGACACGGACCTTGCCCTCGAGGACAAGCGCCTGCGCGGCCGTGCGCGATGGTGCAAGGCCACGTTCGGCCAGCAATGTGTCGAGGCGGACCTTCATCATTCGCGCGACAGCTGGCGCAGCTTGCGTATCTGGTCGTGCGGGAACACCTGCTCCACGCCCGGCGACACCTCGAGATGCACGCCGTCCAGATCCTTGCCGTCGCCTATCAGCACGCCGCGACGCATCGTGCCCTGTATTGTCTCGATCTCCGTATCCGGCACAAAGAGTCGCTTCAGCATGATGGTGACGCTCGCCGTGCCTTTCGGCGGCACCTTCACCTTGCGCGAGACGTCCTGGCAGCCGATGGCGGATGCGACCACGGAGCGTTCACCGGCCGACACCTTCTCCACCGCCAGCACGGCGGACTTCGACGAACCCGGCACGGAGCGTGTCGTGCCCACGGCCTTGCCGTCTATGGTGATCTTGGCCCCTGCCGGCACCGTCGACACCTCGATCCGGCCAAGGACGCTCTCCATCGTGAAAGTCTCCGTGGTGTCGCCGCCGTTCTCGGTGACCACCGTCCTTTCCTGCGTGGCATGGCCGTCGAGTTCAAGACGCACCTTGTGTTCGCCGGCGGCCAGGTCCGGGGCGGTGGTAGGCGTCTTGCCCTGGTAGTTGCCGTCCACGAACGCCTTCGCCCCCTCCGGCGTGGATACAAGCCTTAGCACGCCTGGCAGCCCCACCATCTTTACTTCCACCCTCTGCGTACGGCCGTCCGGAGACACCACCACCTGGCGCGTCTCGCTGCGATAGCCGCGCAGACGGAACGACACCGTGGCCCCGCCCTTCGCCACGTTGGACACGGTTGTCGGCGTGACGCCGTGGGCTATGCCGTTGACCACGACCTCCGCGCCCGGCGGATCCGTCACGCACTCGAGCGTGCCTGAATCGATCATGAGCTTCTCCGTGGCCACAAACGGCCTGCGGCCTTCGGGACGGACCTGTATCTTCGCCGGACGGTATCCAGGCAGCAGCAGCTCCAGCGTATGCGTGTCGTCCGTGGGCAGGGAGGATACGAACAGAGGCGTCTGCCCCAGCACGACTCCCCTGAACTTCACTTCGGCCCCGGACGGCTCGGTACGCACCAGCACAAGCGCCTTCTCCGGCTCAAGCTCGAAGTTCTTCTGTAGCATTACCCCGTCTTCCACCGTCACTATCTCGTCTATGGAGCGAAAACCCTTCGACTCGACATGGAAGAGATGCCTTCCCGGCGCCAGGTTGAACAGCTGCAGCGGCGCAAGTCCGCGCGATTCGCCGTCCACCGCCACGCGGGCGGCTTCCGGCTGCGTGGTCACCTCCACATGCGTGGACACCTTGCGCGCCGACGCAACTAAAGTGGCAAGGCAGACAACGCCTACAAGACCCTTGAAGCCGAACATGTTCACTTCCTGCCTCCCTTCTGGCGCGACTCCACATCCAGCAGCTTCGCGTTGGCCTCGGCGTGCCTGGGGTCGCGATCGTCCGGCACGAGGTCGCACAGCGTTCTCAGCTCGATGAGCGCAGTGGACCAGTCCTTCAGGTTGATGGCCTTGTCGGCGCGGAAGCATTGCTCTCGATAGCGCCTGTCAAGCTCCGCCTTGGCCTCGCGTATCCGCTGCAGCAGGGAATCGAATCCGTCAGGCTTGGGGTTTACGGTCTCCAGCAGCATGGCTGCCTCGTCGTAGGCGGCGATGGCCTGGGCGAGATTGCCGTGCTGCACATCGCGCTCCTCCCATTTGGCGTCTCCGTTGCGGCGCGCATCTGCGCTCATAGCCTTCAGCTCGTCCACGGATTTGTCGATGCCCCATATTCCCAGCTCGTTCTTGGCGAAGGCCTCAAGCCTCTCCCGCGCATCGCGCAGGGCCTCCGGCTCCTGCATGTTCTCGACGCTCGTCTCGAATGCGCCAGTTGTCCGGACGATCCGCAGTCGCACCGACTTCAGCTCGTCCGGCCGCAGCGACGCGCCCACGTACGCCGACTGCAGGGAATACAACGCGGCGTCCTTGAGCTGCGAATCGAGGCGCTCTACCTTTGCAGGCGAAAGCTTCAGGGTCTTGTCCACATGGCGGTCCGTCTTCGGCACGTCGTCTATCATGGCCGACAGCATCCCATCCTGCGAATACGAGAGCGCGAATCTGTATATGCCCTCGGAAGAGGCGCGGATCTTCTCGTAGGACACGGCCAGAAGCCTTCCGGACGACACCGGCTCTACCGCGGCCACGGGCCGCACCTCAGGCTCGTCCGCGGCCGGCGGCGTGCCGAGGATCATGAACGCCGCCGCAAGGACCGCCAGCCCAGCCACCGCCCACAGCGCAAGGCGCATCACGTTCGGCTTCACGGGGCCATCGCCTGCATCGGCTGGCTCCACGGCATCTCCGCCGCCCAGGCCAAGGTCTATCGGCCCGCCGGCAGGCTCAGCTTCCGTCTCGACGGTAGGCTGCGCGCCTACATCACCGCCTTGTTCAACACCCGCGTCCACGGCGGCCTGCGCCTTGTCCATCGCCACCTTGATCTCGGTATCGCCAGCGAGAACGATGTCGCCAGGCGCCAGCTTCACGGAATCTGATCCCAGCTCGGTGCCGTTGACGATCGTCCCGTTCGCGCTTGCGAGATCCGTCACCCAGATCTCGCCATTGCGCATCTCGAAGAGACAGTGGCTGCGCGAGAGCGCAGGATCAGGCACGGCGATCTCGCAGGAGGAGGACCTGCCGAGACGAGTCCCCGTCTCGGAAACCGTGTAGCGCCGTCCCTTCAGCGGACCCGCCGACACGACAAGTTCAAGCTTTGGCGTATTCATTGCGATGATTCCTCAGAAAAGGCTCCTTGCGGCCTGCAGCACCAACGGGCCGAGCAGGATCACGAAGACTGCAGGGAAAATGCATAGCATGAGAGGGCCCAGCATCTTCACCGGTGCCTCGTTGGCCTGCTTCTCGGCGCGGTCGAAACGGCGGTCGCGCATCTGTTCGGCCTGTATGCGCAGTATGGAACCGATGGATACGCCCAGCTCGTCGGCCTGCACGAGCGCATGCGCCACGGCCGTGAGGTCGCTCTGCCCCACGCGCGCGGAAAGGTTCCTAAGCGCCACGCGGCGCGGCGTGCCCACCTGTATCTCGCGCATCATGCGTATCAGTTCCTCGTTCAGCGGATCGAGCCGGCGGCGGGCGCAGTTGCGCTGCAGCGCACCCATGAAGTCCATGCCAGCCTCCACGCTCAACGTGAGCAGATCCAGCACGAACGGCAACGCCTTCATTATCTCAAGATGCCGCCGCTTGAGCGTGCGCCTGAGCCACGACATTGGGATCAGGTAGCCGTATGCGAAGCCAAGGACCATCAGCGGCAGGCGCAGATGCGTAAGGAACGAACCCGGCAGCAGCGATGAGAGCACAAGCACGAGCAATGCCCATCCCCCTCCTACCGCGATGGGTACCAGGAACTTGAGAGCCATGAATTCGGCCCCGGAAAGAAGCCCCTCCATGCCCGCCGAGACGAGCATCCTGTCCACAGCGGCGACACGGGCCGCGAACGCCGGCCGCGCGAGCCAAGGCCTGAAGTTCGCGGCGAACGGCAGCAGCAGGCGGAACACGAGCGGCAGGCGGCGCTCGGTCTTGCGGCCGTCCGCCAGCGTAACATACGTGATCTCCTGCGCCACCGAAGCGGCGTAGGCGGCGAAACCCGCAACGCACAGCGCCCATGAGGCGATCGCAAGTGTCTGAAGGAGCGTCATCGACTGCACTTGGCCTCCATTCGCGCCCCGCCGCATGCGGGAACCGGTTCAGGGAAAACCACCCTCTGCACCTCGTATCCGCTCGAATTGCCTTCGGTGCGAATCGAGAACCTGCCCTTGCCTGGGTCGCACTCGCCGAAGACCTTGAAACCGTCCCCGCACAGCGGATGTCCCTTCCAGACCAGCGACACGCGGCCAGACGCGTCTGTCGACGCCGAGAAGTCGCGCATCTCGCGCGCCAGTACGGTCCGCACCGGGGTGGGGAAGCAGGATTTGCCGAGATCGATGCGGAAGGCGACCTTGCGTCCTCCCGGCAGCGAGAAGGAGTTTCTGTCGGGCGGCGCGACGGGAATGCGGATGATGTCGCCCTTCTCGGTCGTACGCATGTTCGGCGGCATGTCCTCGAGGACCAGGTTTCGCACCGTATGCCGCGGCATCCTTGTCGCCAGGTGGCAGATCGGCTCGGAGTGCGACCCGTGCACGCGGAACCGACGGAACACGATGTTGTCGAAATCGAAGCGGTACCAGTCATCGGGGACGTCGTTGACGATCGTCTGGTTGTTCGTCCAACGGCCTATCCTGCGCGAGCCGACCGTGGCAAGGCAGATCGTCTTCGGCACCTTCGGGATGAACCTGTCGTCGTCCGACTTCTGCAGAGCCTGCTCCAAACGGCCCGGCACGTTGTATGCCTCGATGTCCTCGAACAGGACGTCCCTTATCACGGAATTCGTGCTGCCCATCGACACGTGCACGGTAGACAGGGCCGACGAGACGCGCTCCGCCCTGATGCGCCGGAACGTGACGCCGGAGATGGCGCTGGGGAGACGCTGTTGCGCCACGCCCATCGTACAGCCCCAGTCGTTCCACGTGACCGAATCCTCCACGAGTATGTCGCGGCAGTCGGTACGTTCGCCCGTCAGGAACGGTGCGCGCACGACGAACGCATCGTCGTACGTGCGCACGAAGCAGTTCCTCACGTTTATCTCGCTGGAGGAGCAGATGTCGATGCCGTCGCTGTTGTAGCGCCAGCTTCCGAGTATCTTCACGTTGTCGATCGTCACGCCCCTCGAGTCGTTGCGGACCATTATGGTCCAGCGCGGCGAGTCGCGGATCGTGATCCCCTCTATCCTCAGATCGCGCGCCCCGTAGGCGACAATCGCCGTGCAGCTCATTCCGGCGTCCTTCTCGTTGTCGCCCAGCTCGTTCGGCGGCAACCCCAGCGACTCCACGTATGCGTAGACCTTCGACGACTTGTCGGCGCGGGCCAGGTCGGAGAGGTCCAGTATGCCGCGGCCCACGATCCTCACGCCACGCTTGCGGTAGATGAACACGGTGCCGTGCACGACCGCACCCCTGTCGATCACGACCGTCTGGCCGTCTTCCGGCAGAATCAGCCCGGGGAAATGCTCGCCCGGTCCGAAATAGAGTTCGCCAGGCGTCTTTTCATGCCTCCATGGCGGATCGGCGAAGACGTGAAGCTCCGTTCTGCCGCCATCCACCATGAAGGTATGCTTTCCAGGGCCGTCTATGACCCGCTTCTCCCCGTCCACCTGAAGCAGTCCGCCGCGATCCGTATCGAACGCCGCGAAGTAGGCTTTCTTCGTCTGGTCCCTTGGACGCTGATGCCCCGGCCAGTAGCGGTTGAACGGGATGGCCGAGACGGTCATCTCCTCCACCCTCACCGGCGCAGAGTCGAACGTGACGACGGGCACCGCCGCCGATGCCAGCAGCGCACAGGCCGCCGCCAACAGGCACAGCAGCCTCGCCACCGGAATCGTCGACACATCTTCCCACCGCGTCATGGCATCCCCCGGTCAGACATTCAGCGCGGACTTGTCGGCCTTGGCCTTTCCGGCATCGAAGTTCATCTTCTGGAGATCCACGTCGACGATCCCGAGCGGCTTCGCCGTGCGCCAGCCTCCGTTCGTGAAGTCGGGCACCTCCTGCGGGGCGCTGTGGCTACGCACCGAGCGTTCGGACAGCTCGCATATCGAGCACCAGGCGGCGAGGTCGTAGACGTCCATGTCCAGCGGCAGGCCGTTCTGCAGGCAGAACGCCCACCTAAGATCCATCAGGAAGTCCATGCCCCCGTGCCCGCCTACCTTCTTGGCGATCTCGCCAGCCGTCTTCCACAGCGGATGGCGGTACTTCTCGCGCATCGCCGCCGCCTTCTTAGGATCGAAGTATTCGTGCGTCTTGCCGTCACCGGGAGCATCCTCCCACGTCATGCGGCCAGGCCACTCGCTTCTGGCCATCGCCTCGGGCTGGCCGAAGAAGCCGCCGGTGAAGGTGCCCTTGGTGCCGGTTATCTTGTTTATGCGGCTGTAGGGACGCGGGCTGGAGACATCGTGCTGGATCAGGATGGACCTTCCGAGCGCCGTCTTCACGAGCGTGGTGTTCATGTCGCCCATGCCCACCTTCTGGGTGTGGCGCCAGTCGCCCGCCGGATAGGCCAGGCGCCCGTAGGACTCGTAGTTGAACTGGTTGGACTCCAGCGACACGAGATACTCGAACCTGTCGCCGCGGTTGATGTTCATGTACTGGCACACCGGCCCAAGGCCGTGGGTGGGGTACTGGTTACCCTTGTGCGCGATGTTCCACCTGAGGCGCCAGCTGTTGTAGTAACTGCCCTCCGCCTGCGTCTTGTAGCAGTGCGAGCGGAGGTCGTGTATGTACGCGCCCTCGCCATGCACCAGCTCGCCGAGGATGCCCTGGCGGCAGAGGTTGAGCGCGAACATCTCGGCCTCGCCGTAGCAGCAGTTCTCAAGCTGCATGCAGTGGCGCTGCGTGCGTTCGCTGGCATCGATGAGCGCGAAGCAGTCCTCGATCGTCATGGCAGCGGGGACCTCGATGAACACGTGCTTCCCGCACTCCATGGCGTAGAGGGCGACCGGCACGTGCATGTCCCAGCACGTGGTGTTGTAGACGACGTCGATGCCGTCCCACTCGCACATCTTCCGCCATTCCTCCTTCGATCCATAGAAGGTCTTGGGCGCGGGCTTGCCGTTGTCCTTGAGCCACTTGACCTGCCTGGCGACACGCTGCTCGTAGATGTCGCACAGTGCGCACACCTCGACGCCCGGAATGCCGGCGATTCTGTGTACAGCGCCCGGACCGCGCTGTCCCAGGCCCACCACGCCCACGCGCACCTTCTTCAGCGGCGGCGCGGCGAACGCCTGCATCGGCGCGCCAAGCCCTGTGGCTACCCGGCCGGTGTTGCAGCCTGCGGCCATGGCCGCGGCCCCCATCCATGCCATTCCCTTGAGGAAATCCCTGCGATTAGATTCCATTTGGACAATCCTTTGCCTTGTTTGGTTTACTTGTTTACGGAACACCCGCCTATTATACCACACATCGCCCGTGCCGCCAACATCCGACAAGCGGGAAAAGCATCTGGCACGCAGACGGGGCCACGGCCAGCGCAACGCGCGAAAGCGGCGCGGCACAGCCTGCGAACGCATCGGCGAGGCGGAGGCAGTCGTCCGCGAAGAGCCGACGCACATCCGCATCGTCCGCAAGCCCGCCACATCGCAACGCCGCCCGCAGCCACGACAGCGTCCATCGGCGTGCCAGGAACCCGCGCAAATCCGGTCTGCCGCCGGCATTCTCCTCCGCGAAGCGGACTACCGATGCGACCATCTGGCTCAACCCCGAATACGTGCCGGAGAGGAACAGTGAGCCGGGCACGAAGCGGTAGAGGTACGTGACGGCATCGGTCGCGGCGACACGCCGCGCATGGCGCATCACGCGCGCCTGGAACACTATGTCCTCCCCGCGGCGCATCGCATCCTCGTGGCGGATGCCATGCTCCAGCAGGAACTTGCGCGAATAGAGCTTGTTCCACACCGTCATCGGCACGTTGTCGAAAGGCCGCCCCTTCTCAGCAGGACGTCCGCAGCCGAACCTCCTCTCGAGCAGCCTTTCGAGGCTGCGCCCATCGAATACCATCTCCGCGCCGCTTCCCGGCCCGGTGGCGCTGCGCGAATACTGCCCCCATGCGACATCGGCGCCGGCGCGTTCGGCGAGGGAGTGCAACGTGCCGAGCGCCGCCTGGTCCAGGAGGTCGTCGGCATCGAGGAAGGTGAGCCATGTGCCTTTGGCCATGTCGAAACCCGTGTTGCGCGCATGCGACAGGCCATGGTTGGACTGCGTCGTCACGCTGAAGCGCGGATCCGCGGCGGCAGCGCGCGCCAGTATCTCCGCGGAACCATCGGTGGAGCCGTCGTCCACGCACACGCAGTCCCAGTCGGTGAACGTCTGGGAGCGCAACGAGCCGAGCGCCTCCTCAAGATAGGCGGCGGCGTTGAAGACCGGCATCACTACTGTTATGGCGCTCAAGCAGCCGCTCCGTTCATCGCCTGAAGATCCGGTACCCCCAGTACCCCACAAGCTCCTTCAGCAGGCAACCGTTCTTCTGCTGGTAGTCGGTGTTGGGGAAGAAGTCGGAGATCTTGAACGGACGGTCCGTGCATACCGTCACGTTGTAATCCGTCGCCACCGGTATGATGTCGAGACCCGGCGCGTAGCGGCTGTACATCAGCATGGCGCGACGCATGTGCTGCGCACTCGTGACAAGCAGCACCTTCGGCCTGCGGCCCTTTATCGCGTCCGCAAGCAGGCTTGCCGCGAAACGGGCGTTCTCCTCGGTGTTGCGTGCCGCGTTCTCCACGCGGATGGCTTCCCTCGGCACCCCAAGATCGACCAGCAGCGGCACCGTGGAATCCATGTCGCTGCAACCCGTGGGCACAACGAGAGGCGCCTTGCCAGCGCGATAGAGGCGCGCCGCGTGCCAGACGCGGTCGGCGCCTTCGCTCATGTCGGCGTAGGGATAGATGTCCGGGTTGGACGCCATCCCGCCACCCAGCACCACGATCGCGTCCGCCTCGGGGGAATCCTCCGCCTTCACCACGGGATAGATGCGCTCGAGCGGCAGGCCGATCAGGCGGCACCACGCCGCAGTGCCCCACACCCACTGCCACGCCGCCGCCGCCAGCATGAGCCAGAATGCCGTCCGGCGGCGGTTCAACCATACTGCCACCGCCGCCAACAGCACGAGCAGCAGCCCCGGCGCCACCGGGCTGAGCAACCATCCTGCGATCTTGTTTACGACATACATCTCCTACCCCAATCCCTTCCGGTCTCACACCCGCATTGTGGCGCTGTTCCGGCATGGTATCAGTTCAACGGGTATCGTCCGACATTTGCCGGCGGACGGCAGAGCAGCTCGTCGATTACACGGCCGACCTCGGCCTTGGACATCTTCTCGGTGACGCGGATGTGCGGGCCGTTCTCGGCGTCTGGCGCCCACTCGTCGGCGCCATCGGTCCCCACCATGCTGTAACGGCCGCGTTCGACGTTGAAGTATGGCTTCGTCCCGCGGACCGCTATGAGTACGGCCGTCTCGTCCCATGCCGCGCGCCCCCCCATGCCGTAGCAGCTTCGCAGCAGCTTGGCGGAATCTCTGCGCACCTCGTCGCGGGATGGGATGTTGCCGGAAAACACGTCGGCTACAGGGTTCCCGGCCACGCCGGATTCCGCGAGTACCCTTCCCGCAAAGCAGTCCCTGCCATACTCGAAGTCGGTGAACACCACGGGCGTTGGCCAGTTGTCGATGGCGATGCGCGAGGATTCCGGATCCATCATCGAATTGTATTCCTTACCGTTCGGGTATTTGCATGCCATCGCCACCCAGAGGCGCACCTTCCGCGCGACGAGCGCCCTGCCGTCCAAGGGCGAGATCGCGTCCGGCTTCGTCTCCAGAAGGCGACGGAGGTTCGTCAGGAATCCTACGGAGCAGATGGTCACGCTTCCGTCCGGCTGCGCGGCCAGCACGCGGCGGTAAACCTCGTTCGCGTCGGGCGCGTCGCTGGAATTGCGGTGCTTCACCCATTTGCCGTAGCGGTCCACCACGGCCTGGTAGCGCTTGAGGTGGCCGGGGCAGGCGCCCGACTTGCCCAGTTCCCGCGAACATCCTACGGGTATGTCGGCCCTGCCGTAGTAGGCGTTGATTATCTCGCACATGGCGACGCTCATGCAATCGCGCGTGTTGGCGACTGTCGCAAGGATCTCGCACTCGCCGGCGTCGGCCATCGCGTGGAGTATCGCCAGCGCGCCCGCATCATCGAAGTCCGTATACATGTCGGTATCGAACACCACCTTGGCCGGCCCGGCGCCCAGCGCGAACAGGGCCAATGCAGCGGATGCCGCCAGGCAGGCCGTCTTTCTAGCTTTTTTGTCCATGCGCATAGTCTACCAAAAACGGACGGCGGCGCATAGAGTTTTTCGTTCTTCCTGACGGGCGCATCCGCGAATCGTGCAGGGTGAATCAGTGGTAGGGCCCGCTCGCCGAGCGGGCCGCCTTCGCAAACCACTGGCACATGATTCAACGTTTGCAGATTCCAACCACTGAATACTCCGAAACGCACCCATGTGCGGCACGGAAAGGGCTGAGAAATAGAGGTTTCACACATTTCAGCCGCAAATCACCTTCATTCAGAATATCGGAAAATGGGTGAATGTCAGCGAAATGTCCAAAGGTCTCTTTTGTGCTGCTTTCTGTCCCGTATCATTTACGGGTATTCACCTTTTCGGCGTAAAGCTTGAAGAGATGGGCGACGCGGTCCGCATCGGTACAGGACGGCGAAAGACCGTATGCCTTGTCCACGAGCGCGTCGAGGTACGCGTGTGCCTTCACCAAGTCCGGCGGCATGGGTATGGGCGGCAAGGTGGTCACCGCTGGGAGAGTCGGACGCCTTATGACGGTTCCACCACATAAAACCATTTCACTTTTGCTCTGCAACAAACCTTTTCATGACCTCGACGGCAATGCAGTAAGCAAACGGAGGAGGAACTGAATTTCCAATTTGTCTATACTGGTCACAGCGAGAGCCGCAGAATTTGAAAGACTTGGGGAAACCCTGAAGCGCAGCGGCCTCGGACACTGTTATACGCCTGACATATGACGGAACAGATAAATTGCTAATTGATTTTCCAGACATGGCAATAGCATGAATCTTCTTCAGCCAATTGTCGCCCGATGGATTTCTCAACCAATGCGTGTCTATAAATGGTGTCTTGTTCCCTCCCATTGACGCTGGTAACGTCTGACAAGGACGATCAAGGTCTATCGGTCTGCCTAGACCGTTAAAAAGCATTCCTGCATAGGCAGACGTCCGAAGAACAGGACGTTTCGCAAGCGTTATCCTCGCATCACAACGACCAAGGTTGTTTCCTGTACCGGGAGCATCAAATCCAGCAAGTATGCTACGTGCCGAAATCAATTTCTTGTGGGGACGAGGGAACGGAAAAGATGTGAGACTATCGGTAGTCCCTATCATAATCATGCGTTCTCTTCGCTGAGGCGTAAGAAAATACTGGCTGTCAAGAACACGAAACTCGACATTGTACCCCAAACGCGAATATCCGTCCAAAAGACGAGCCCTTACATCCTCAAACTTCTCCAACCTAGCAAGGGCGGATACGTTTTCCATGACAAAGTAACGCGGTCGCTTTGCCGCCACGACCTTTTGGAACTCAAACACCAATCGGCTTCGAGGGTCGTTGGGGTCCATCTTGCCCGCAACGGAAAACCCTTGGCAGGGCGGACCACCAAAAACAAGCGCGCAATCAGGAATGTCTTTCGCGTAATCGAAACCTTCTATTTCGCCCTGTTTGATCTCGCAATCGAAATTCGCGGCATGAGTTTCACACGCCGCCTTGTTGAAATCATTTGCCCAGACGATATTGAAACCGGCTTTCTGAAAGCCGAGATCCATGCCGCCAGCACCACTAAACAGCGAAACTGCACGAATAGTCCTATTTCGTTTCATCAGAGGTCAACCTTGAATGTATTCTTGAATACTCTCATCGTGCTGTCGCACGCATTCATCTTAAGTAGCGAGGACAGTACTTCGCGAACCATTGTACCCCTTGTCTTCTCATCTGACAATGCCATGCCCACACCCAACAATGAAGAAATCCTCAGAAACGTCAATTCGATTCCCTTCATCGCCCATTTGTCGGCAAGTGCGCCCTCTGCAACATTAACTTTCTCGGCGGCATTACCTATGGCAAAGATAACACGGCGTACTCCTGCAATCACAGCCTTGCCGCATGCATGGTCAACGTCAATCTTTGTGAAAGCCTTGTCCTTGACTTCAACCGCATAGCGTCTTCCATCAGCGAATATCAAGTCAATGTCACCCACTTCATTACTACTTGCACCGGACTCTGTCGATGGATGAACAACCACTTTCGTATCCCTGCCATAAAATATGCTAAAAAATGCGGTAAGAGTTGCAACAGCAGACTCGCCCTTTGTTGGGGTCTGAAAGAAATCAAAGAAGTTGTCCGTTGATATTTTACTGCCATCAATAGGGGTAAGTTTGGCGACACTTGCCGTACTTGGCGTCCGCAGTATGACAAGGTGCATTGCATATTTGAACACGATTTCGCGCTCTTTCATGCGAAGCGAACGGACATACTCAAGTACATCATAGAGCTTATTCAGAAGGATCGCATCTCCGCCTTTTCTGACTTTATTCGATTTTTCAATCATCTCGAAGCGAGCGGGCTTGTTGGCATAAGGTTCATTGGATCCACCAAGCCGCCCCTTCAAGAACGTCTTCTCGAAGGGAACGATCACAGCCTGGCAGAATGATCGCGCGTCAAACGCTCCATCGACACCGGAGGTGACCTGAAGGCAACGGGGATGCAGCTTTTCGTCGGTGACAGCGGCAAGCAACCCCGTGACAAGCATATACCTGAACGTCTTGTGCGTACCGTTTATGACATCGTTGATGTCTGTACGAACGTTCGTTGGAATGCTTACACCAGTTTCCGCTTGCGAATCTACGAACAAATCCTCTATCCGCATCTTGCCTGCGGAATGAAGTTCAAATCTGGCAGAGTGCTTCTTCATGGCGCGACATTATAGCAAATTCTGAATGGTGGAGTATGTTCTAAATCACACGATTAATAATTCTTTGCACGTCACATTTCGGACATCGAAAGGGCCGCGAACTCCGGCTTTGCCTTCCGCCACCTGCCCGTCGATTCGGTGAACGCCTTGAACTTTTCACGAAGTGCATCCAAGTCGATCCGGCTTTTTTCGCGCTTGACCTCCGCAACCAGAACCCGTCCGTTCAGCTCGTCTTCGGCGATCAGGTCGATCTCGTTCCCTCCCTTGCGATCCCACCAGTTGCCAAGGCGAGTCCATTCACCGCTTTCGGCAAAAAGCTCGCGGAAGTAGCTTTCCAATGCCAGGCCGCTGAACTGCGGATAATCCCGCGTAATGATCGCTCGCAGCTTTTCATATCCCTTGATCTGGAGCAGAAAACTGTACTTGTAGATGAAGCGGAACCAGAAGCGGAAGAAACAGTCGTCGATCTGATAGCGTGCACCCTTGGACGATTCCTTGGCGAAAAGCGGTTGCCTGCGCGAAATAAGCGCGTAATCCCTCTCCAGGCGCGTCAGATAGCCACCCACGTCGCGTCCAAGCGCCTGTGAAATCTCATTGCGCGTGTTCCGCCCGCTGGCAATTGCCGACATTACTGAAAAATAAACCCCGTATTCCTTCTCGAACTCTTCCACCAGCACAGCTCGGCCCTCCTCAAGGAGAACGGAATCCTCACGGACGATCGTCTGCACCATCCGTGCGAAGGACGTCGCCCCGCGATCCATCAAAATCTCCACATACTTGGCAACGCCGCCCGTCAAACTCCACAAGGCGAGAAGATCCTCCTTGCCGTACTTTGGCTTGTATTCCGCAAGAATCTCCTTCAGCACCGCGACCCCGAACGGCTCGATCTTGATGAAGGCCGTCTCGCGACCATAAAGAGCTGCCTTCTTCGTCTTGAATATCTTCTGGATGAGCGTGTACACGGAACCGGAAACGATCAAGTTGATCTTCGACCTGTCCTTGTAGAGGTCCCAAATCTTCTGAATTCCCGAAAAGACGGACATGTTCACCTTGCGAAATTCCTGAAACTCGTCAATGACCACGGTAATCGGACGCTTGACCGAAAGCTTCATCATCGCCTCGAAGACATCCGTAAACTTCTCGGCCCGCCCCAGTATCTGCTCGCCAAAACGCTCTTCAAGCTCCCGCTGGAAAACCGCGCACAAGTCGCTCTCCGCCATCCTCTCTACGAAAAGGTAGGCGAATTCCTTGCCCTCGCACGCTTTCAGAATGAGCGACGTCTTGCCTACCCGGCGACGCCCGACGACAACCGTAAACTGCGCCGTCCGATGACTACGCTCTTCGATTTCCTTCAGGAGCTCCAGCTCCCGCACTCTGTCGAAAAACTTCATATCCACCTCCCATCAGACTGAAACGCACGTTTCTGAAACGGTCGTTTCAATTTAAATTATACCACACCCAATCGACCGGAATCAAGCCCCATATTTAAGGATAGTGTATTTCATTTTCCTTGTGAAACGGAAAAGCACGCTCACCTGGGTGAAAGTGTTATCGCGCAGCCTCTCACATGGCATCCGCGCTGCGGACCAATCGAGAATACGTTGCGCCCATGCTTCACGGCGGCATGTGGGAATTCTACCGTGTCCGGCCCGATGACGCGCGACGGCCTGAACCCGTTGAGAAGCGACCCTTTCAGCGGGAAGGGTATCTTGGGGTCGGCGGCCGCGCGAAAGAGCTTCACCGTCACCAGGTCGCCCGGTTCCGCAAGTGTAAAACGATGCGCCCACAGGCGTGCTCAGAAGGTGAACGCGCGTACCTGCTCGCGGTCGTCGAACGGATGCTTCACCCCGGATATCTCCTGTGTCGTCTCATGCCCCTTGCCGCAGATCACGACGCTGTCGCCCACCTCGGCACCCGCCAGCGCAAGGCGTATCGCCGCCGCGCGGTCCGGCTCATAGTCCACATGCGTCCCCTCGGGTATGCCGGACGCGATCTCGGCGATGATCGCCGCCGGATCCTCGCTGCGCGGATTGTCGCTTGTGACCACCAGGCGGTCGGCATGCGCCGCCGCGGCCGCGCCCATCAACGGACGCTTCCTGCGATCGCGGTCGCCGCCCGCGCCGAACACCGCCCACACTCGTCCCTTCGTGAACCCCTTCACCGTGGAAAGCACATTCGCGAGCGCATCGTCGGTATGGGCGTAGTCCACGAACACCGTCGCGGGCGATGCCGAGGCAACGCGCTCGAGGCGTCCCCAGCGCGGCTCGAGGCGCGGGATCGCCGCCAGTATCCCATCCGGCGGCACGCCAGCGCCGCACGCCAGCGCCGTCGCCGCTAGGACGTTCTCCACGTTGTAGCGCCCGGCCAGCGGGCAGCGCACCGCATGCGCGCCGCCAAGGCGCGCGGAATCAAGCGTGAACACGCTCCCTTCCGGAGCGACGGCAATGTCGCGTGCCATGACATCGGCCTCGCCCTGCGTGGAGAAGGTCACCAGGTCTAGCGACAGCGCACGGCAGATGTCGGCCAGGCGACGTCCATATCCGCCATCCACGCACACCGCCGCCGGCGCACCGGGATTCTCCGCCGCAAGCCTGCGGAAGAAATCGGCCTTGACCTCGAAGTAGGCGTCCATCGTCTTGTGGTAGTCGAGATGGTCCTCGGTGAGGTTCGTGAACGCGCCGCCGGCGAACACGGTGTCGCCCGTGCGCCGCTGGTGTATGGCGTGGCTCGACACCTCGATCGTGCAGTGCTTAAGCCCGGCACCCTCCATCTCCGCAAAGATCTCCTTGAGCACCGGCAGGGGCGGGGTCGTATAGCCGGAGCTGAAGCGCCGCCGCCCGGTCCATACCTCAACGGTCGTCACATGGCCACATGCGGTATCGCCCCCCAGCATCTCGCCAAGCACCCATGCCGTGGTGGTCTTGCCGTTGGTCCCGGTGACGCCCCAGATCCTCATTCCAGCTCCATCACCTTTCTCTCGTACTCGGCCATGTCCATGTCCTCGGGAAGATCGTCGGGTTGGTCGGGCTGCACCTCGAGGTACTTCAGCGCCGTCCATGCGATGCGGCGGAACACGGGCGCAGCGCACACCCCGCCCTGATGGTTGTAGAGGGGGATGCCCGTCTCCTGCGACAGCTTCCACGACCGGCAGTTGAAGGGCTTCTGAAGAGTCACGAGTATCACAAGCTCCGGACGCGACGCCGGTACTATGCCCACGAACGACGCGTTGAAGTTGACCGACGAGTATCCGCGCCCTTCCTTCATCTGGGCGGTACCGGTCTTGCCGGCGACGGAATACCCCTGCACGGCGGCGCGGCGGGCCGTACCGCCCTTCTTCGCCACCCCCAGCATCATCTCGCGGACGTTCCGCGCCGTAGAAGCCTTGATGGGATGCCCCCGCACGTCGCGCACATGCTGGTAGAGTACGCCTTCATCCTTGGACACCACCTTCTCAACCACGTATGGCCTCAGCAGCTCACCGTCGTTCGCTATGGCGGCGTAGGCGGCCGCGATCTGTATACCAGTCACCGCGACGCCCTGGCCGATGGGTGCACGCGACCACTTCACCTTGTCCCACTTCTCCCAGCGAGGCAGTATGCCGTATTCCTCGCCGGGCAGGTCTATGCCCGTCTTGCGTCCTAGCCCGAAGGCATCCATGTACGACCACAACCGCTTCGGTCCCACATCCACGCCGATCTTCCCATAGACCACGTTACAGGAATGCACGAGCGCCTCGCCCACGGTCATCACCGGATCCATGCCGTGCGAATCCGTGGGAAGCCTGTAGTACCGGGTGTCGTTCCTGCTGGAGCTGTACGTGGTGGACGGCGATGCGATGCCGCAGTCGAGCGCGGCGCACGCGGTGATGGTCTTCATCACGCTTCCCGGCTCGTAGATCTCGCACACGGCGAGGTTCTTCTTCGCGGAGCTGCTGCTGCGGTTGTAGGTCTCGGGCTCGTAGTCGGGCAACGACGCCATCGCCAGCACGGCGCCCGTCTTCACCTGCAGCACGATCGCCCAGCCCGCCTGCGCGCGTGACTTCGCCACGCCCTTCGCGAGCGCGGTCTCCACCTCGTACTGCAGGTTCTGGTCGATGGTCAGGTACACGTCGCACCCGGGCCGCGGGTCGGTGGATACGAGCCTGCGGTCGTACAGCTCCACGCGACGCGCATCCACCTCGCCCTCGATCTTGCCGGGGATGCCGCGCAGATACCGCTCGTAGCGCATCTCGATGCCTGCCGAGCCCACGCTGTTAGTGGGATCCTTGGACACGAACCCCAGCACGTGCGAAAGGCGCCGGCCCTGCGGATACCGCCGGATCTGTATCTCCTCGGCCCTGAGCCCACTCACCTTCTTGGGATTGGAAAGCACCTTGTTGGCCTCGGTGTCGGAGGACATCGTCAGATACACATACCTCGAATCCACCCGGCTGTATGCCTTCATCACGTCGTCGAACGGCATCTGCAGCGCCTCCGCCACCGTCTCGGCGACCTCCCTGCGCGTATGCTGCTTGAGCGTCACCGAGGCTGGATCCACATGGTACACCCACACCGGCACCGAACGCGCGAACGGCGCGCTTCCGCGGTTGGATGGATAGATGGCCCCGCGCAGACCCTGCATGTCGCGCTTGAACCCGTAGTTCGGCTGGTCCAGCTTCTTGGATAGGAGATCGCCGTGGAGGACCACCAGGCGGCCTGCAAGCGCAAAGGATACGGAGGCAAGTATGCCTACCACCACATAGAACCGGATGATCTCGCTAAGCCTGGTCATTCGCCGCGCGTTCCCTCAGGCATGCGTTCATCGGCGGGTCGTGGCGGACCGGCGGACGGTGCGCGGCATGGCGGCGCGCGGTGCCACCGGGTACGTGCGCGGAACGACCTGCGAGCTTGCCACGCGATCCACACGACCCTGGCGCTGGCGGATCCGCGCGACCGACATCTGCCCCGGCATGGGTTTGCCGCTGGCATTCATGTTGATGACCTGGCCGGGATTCGTCTGCACCATGTCGATGCCATGGCGGATGAGCGCCTGCCGCAGATTGTCCGGCGTCTTCAGCTCGTCCCAGCTGGACACCTCCCGCTCGTAGTCGCTCTCGAGCTTCTTAAGCTCCTTCTCGGCCTTGCCGATCTCCTGTGAGAGCTCGTTGCAGTGCGCGTCCTGGGCCCAGTACACCATCATCGCGAAGAACATGAGCACGAGAAGCGCCACCGCGTTGACGGAGTTGACCGCACAGCGCGAATACTTCTTCACTCTCTTGTTTCTCTTCATGCTATACCCTTTCCACCGCACGCAGCCTGGCGCTGCGGCTTCTTGCGTTTGCACCTCTCTCCTCGACCGTCGCCGTGACCGCGCGGCGCCATACGGGACGGACGCGCGGAAGCACACCCTCCCATCTGGCCCCACCCTGCTGCAGCGACACCATCCTCCCCGCATGGTCGGCGAAGAATCGCTTCACCATGCGGTCCGTCAGGCTTTCGAATGTTATGACTGCGAACCTTCCACCTGGCTTCAGCAGCCCCAGTCCGCCGACGAGCGCGCGCGACAGCTCCCCAAGCTCGTCGTTCACCGCCATCCTGAGGGCCTGGAACACGCGCGTGGCCGGATGCCGCGCGCCGGACCTCCCTACGATCCTCTCCACAAGCCCGGCAAGCTGCAGCGTCGTCTCGAAGCGCCTGAGCGCGCGCGCCTTCTCTATCGCAAGGGCGATGCGCCGCGAATGCGGCTCCTCGCCGAGCGTGCGGAAGATCTCCGTAAGCTCCGCCGCCGTGCGCGAATTCACGATGTCCGCCGCGGTCAGCCCGCGCGACCTATCCATCCGCATGTCAAGCGGCCCATCCGCGCGGAAGCTGAATCCGCGGGACGCGTCATCCAGTTGAGGGCTTGAAACGCCCAGATCAAGCAGAATCCCATCGACTTCCTCCATTCCCTCCGCCCGCACGATCTCGGCGAGATCGCCGTGGCATCCCTTTCTCAGAATCAACTCCCCGGACGTGGCCTCGGACATCCCGTCCAGAGCCGCGGACACCTCCGCCAGCGCCGCGTCGTCGCGATCGATGCCGATCACACGCGCCGCTCCGCGCCGCAGCATCTCGCGTGCATGGCCAGCCCGGCCCAGCGTGCCATCCACGTACACGCCGCCCGCCTTCACCGCGAGCGCCTCAAGCGTTTCCTGCAGGAGAACCGGCACGTGCGTCATTTCGCCGACCCCTCCTTCGCGGCACCCCGCGCCGCCTTGCGCTTCGCCAGCGCCGCGCGGTACGCCGCCACATCCAGCTTGCGGCCCTTCGGACGCTTGCGCCCGGACCATATCTGGGCCTTGTTGAACGAACCGATGAGCGTCACCTCCGCGCCGCGCTCGCTCTTGATACCCGCGAACTCAAGAAGATCCTCGCCGATGCGGATGCGCCCTGCGCTGTCCACCTTCAGCATCTGCGCGATCTGCGCAAGCGCCGTGGCCGTCGGGTTGTTCTCGAGGATGTCGGCGTTGCCGACGTCCTCGATTATACTGCGCATCTCGCGCACCGGCACGAGGTCAAGGCAGTCCTCGGTCTCGTTCGGAAACACGTATACATAGTCGCGTGAGTCGCTCGCACCGGGATCCATGCCCATCGCATCGCGCCACGAAGTCGGGATGGTCAGCCGCTTCTTCTCGTCGAGGGTATGGTAGAACGTGTCGACGAGACCGCCGACCATCACCTTCCGTTCTTTTTCCTCGACTGCCATCTGGGCTTTTTTCCTTTTTTTCCGGCGACAGAGACACTGCCGCCACACTTCGCCCCACATTATGCCACATCGCCCCACGCCCGTCAAGGGTGAAAATTGAAAAAAATTGCGCCAACGGGTTGATGCCCATTGGCGCATTTTTACGCGGACCTTCAGGATCCGCCGGTTTCTACATGGTTGACGCTCAGCGGAAAAGGATCGCCGTGCCGGTCGGCCAAGGCGAATGCTGGCGGAAGTGCGCTACCTTGCGCACCATGGTGAAGTTCGCATCGTCCAGCGAATAGACGGCCGGCGCGCCGTCTGGACATGCGAGGTTGAAGGCGATGTACATGTCGTTTTCGAGAATCGCGATGGACGGCGTGGCTGCGCGCGTCGTCGCCGCGTTCGACACGGTGAACACGCTCGTTGCGAGGGTCCAGTCCGTGAGATCGCGCGAGGCATAGAGCCTGAGCTCCGTGCCGCCGACCACCGTCGCCGCCCACCACTGGCCCCTCCTCGCGTCGTAGCGCACCGAGAACGGGGCGTCCGCACCGGGAAGCTCGATGCCTGCCGTCTCCACGGCGAGCGTGTCGCCTATCGCCGCGCGCGAGGCGAGCGCCAGCGTGGCGACGCCGGCCGCGTTCGTGCCCATCGGCACAAGCGTCGCAACGTGTCCCGCCGAGTTTAAGACCACCGGCCCCGCGAAGGGCCGTCCCGCCACGACGGCCACCTTCTCAGGACGGAAGTCCGAAAGCCCGACATCCGCCGTTAACGCGCCAGAGAGGATGCCCACCTTGCCTTCCACGAGATACGACTGGTAGTAGCGCCCATCCAGCAGAAGCTCCGTCCCGGGCATGAGCTTGTTCTCGTGGTAGTAGTCCACGCTCTCGGTCTGGCCCTGCTCGAAATACGTCGTGTTGACGGTGTTGGTGAAGTATGCCTTCCGCCCCTTTGTCTGCTCGAGGCGGTAGACCGTGTACCCCACCCTCGCATCGCAGCCGTTCGTGGGATTGTCGTGCTGGACCCAGTAGCTTGTCGTTCCCTTGTCGTAGCATGTGCGGCCGAAGGAATACAGAACGCCGTCGACAGGGTTTTCGAACAACGTGCCTGTGTACACGTACGAGCTTCCTTTCGCAGTCCACGACGACGCCCCTTTATCGAGACTGTATTGCACCCCGAGCGAGGATGTCGGCAGCGGCGTGCCGTCGTCATACCCCGAAAGCAACGCAAGGGAACCATCGGTCCGCGCGATAAGCGATGGCGGAGAGTGTGGCAGCCTGTGCGGGAACGTGTGCCATACGGACGTGCCGTACGTGTTCGCGATCGACTTGTCGACGGTGGGTTCGGCGGGAACGGAAGGCATCCCCATCGCGGATGCGGCAGCGGAATGCTCGTTGTAGATCGCCGCCACGTCCACGTCCGACGGCGCGCCTTCGAAGATGCGAAGTTCGTCGATGAACACGCCGGAAGGCACGAAGAACGAACGCTTCTCCGCTGACGCCCCAAGCGTGAAATCTACGGAATCGTCCGTGCCAAGAATCAAACTCGCGCTGTAGGTTTGCGTCTTCACCTTGACGCCGTCGATGTACAGCGATACCGAGGATCCGTTCTTGACAAGCCCCAGATGATGCCACACACCGTTGGTGATAACGGGCATCGGGTCGTCGCACTTGAACGACAGATCGCCGCCAAAGAACGAATTGTAGAACCCCAGCTTCCCGTCGGCCTTGATGTCGAAGTTCATCCGGCCTCTGTTCTGTCCGCCCATGCGGTTCGAGAAGAGGTAGCAGGACTTCAGCTCGCGGGATGTCACGAGCCACATGAATATGCCGTAGTCCGCCCCAAGCATCTTACTTGAATTCTCGATGTTTCCGCAGGCGTTGTTCTCGGTGAAGCATACAGCCCCGCCGGATACGCCGGCGGCGCCGCTGCGCAGATATTGGGCCCTGATCGGCCACTTCGAAGATATGGAGTTCGTGAACACGGGCGAATTCGCAGGCTCGTCGAACCTGTAGTGCGCGATCTCCGCAGGCAACTCCACCGCATATTCGTTGAACATGTAGAAGTTCGGCAGCTTGTAGAGATAGTACTGCTTGTCGGCAATGACCGTCGCCGTCTGCAGCGTCGAGGGATCTATCCTACTGACGCACGTGCCGTCGAACGTGCTCGCATACACCCAGTCTCCGACCTTCCTGACCTGGATGTAGTTGCCGGTGCTGATGACACGGTTTGACGCCGTCACGGCATCGCCTGAAAGATCGAACGCGCTGACGCCGCAGTTGTAGCCGGACACATAGAGCCGGTTCGCGCTTTCATCCAGATACGCGCAGTTGGCCTGGTTGTGGTAGTATGTCGTAGCGCCGCGCGTGAAGGTGTCGCCGTCTATGTCGTAGAAGTACACAGTGCTGGCGTCGCGCGCACAGACATAGAGCCTCGTGCCGTTCTTCGCGAAAGTCACCGGTCCACGAATCGCATTCAAGCCGGTTATGACGCAGCCGCCGTTGCCGTCGGATATCTTGTAGCGGAACACGCCGCATCTCTTGGAGTTGCTGTTGTACTGGCTCGATTGCGCGAGATAGAGGTACTGGCCGTCGGGCGAAGGCACCAGCGAATCAAGCTTGTTGACCTTCTTGTTTTCGGAATCGACTATCGAATCGACCAGCATGCCGAGATAGTTTCCATAGATGTCGTACTTGAGGATGCGCGCGGAGACGTAGGCAGGGTTGGTCAGAAAACCCGACTCTGTCGTGGCGTTCCATCCGCAGTAGTCGACGACATACACGACACCGTTCACGTATGCGGCCGACATCGGGATGCGGCAGTGTCCGTCGTAGGGATGGACCACGGTGCGCACATACTCCCATTTATTTGAGTTCACGTCAAATAGCATGATGTGGCCGGGAACGAACGAACCCCCGCAGTTCGACATCAGTGCGCGATAGCGCGTTTCGCCGTGTGCGGCAGCAGATATGCCGAGCGCAACGGCAGCCACGAGGACCGAAATGAGGCCACTTGTACGATTACACATGGAACAATCCTTTCAACCTAAATTCCTCTGTTGAAGAATCTGCTCAACCCGTTTTTCGTGGCATCCACGACCCAGACCACGCGGTCCGAACACCCGCCGCAGAACGCTATCGCACCTCAAACCGGCCAAGCGCATCCAT
>JAFXTB010000095.1 GCA_017525225.1 Kiritimatiellia bacterium | reverse complement strand
CGGACTTGTTGCATTGCAGGCCGAATCGTACTATAATATGCATCATCCCATGAAGGAAAAGATCGAAAGCGCGGTCCTTGAAGGACGCATCATAGCCATAATCCGCGGCTTCCCCGCAGACATCTGCCTTAGGCTCGCAGAGGCATACGCCAAGGGCGGCATACGCCTGGTGGAGGTGACGTTCAACCAGAAGTCGCCCGAGACATGGCGCGACACCGCCGCCGCCATCGCCGCGATACGCGAGCGCTTCGGGGGCGACGTGCTGGCCGGTGCCGGCACCGTGCTAACCGAGGAGCAGCTCGCGATCTGCATCGAATCCGGCGGAGAATACATGATAACCCCGAACGTCAACGTCGCGTTGATCCGCTCGTGCGTGTCCAAGGGGCTTGCCGCCATGCCCGGCGCACTCACGCCATCCGAGGCTTTTGCCGCCTGGGAGGCCGGCGCCAGCTTCGTGAAGATATTCCCGGCCGGTTCGTTCGGCCCCGGCTACGTGAAGGCGATCAGGGCGCCGCTCTCGCAGATCCCGCTTCTCGCGGTGGGTGGCATCTCGCCCGACAACGTGGCCGACTTCATGCGCGCCGGGTGTGTCGGCGCGGGCGTGGGCGGGAATCTCACCAACAAGGAATGGATCGCGCGTGGCGAGTGGGACAGGATATCGGACGTCGCCCGCCAGCTGGTCGAGAACTCGAAGGTCTGAACAAGTCAACAGGAGAGCATGAAATGAAGATCGTAACATTCGGCGAGATAATGATGCGCCTGAATCCCGAAGGATACCTGCGCTTCGTGCAGGCAAACCGCTTCGAGGCGTCGTACGCCGGCGGCGAGGCGAACGTGGCGGTGTCGCTGGCGAACTACGGCCTCGACGCCTCGTTCGTCACAAAGCTGCCCGCGAACCCCCTCGGCGAGTCGGCGCGCAACGAACTGCGAAGGTTCGGCGTAGGCACGGACTCCATCGTCTGGGGTGGCCCGCGCCTCGGCATATACTTCGTCGAGAAAGGCGCGTCACAGCGCGCATCCAAGGTCGTCTACGACCGCGCGGGAAGTTCGATCGCCCTCGCGAAGCGGAAGGACTTTGACTGGCCCAAGATACTCAAGGGCGCGAAGTGGTTCCACTTCACGGGCATCACGCCCGCGCTTGGCGGCGAGCTGCCTGAGATCTGCATGGACGCCCTCAAGTTCTGCAAGGCCCACCGCATAACCGTCAGCTGCGACCTCAACTACCGCGGAAAGCTCTGGTCGAGGGAGGATGCGGGCAGATGCATGGCGAAGCTGGTGCCATACGTGGATGTCCTAATCGCGAACGAGTCCGACGCCGCCGACGTGTTCGGCATAGTGGGCGAAGGATCTAACGTGGAGAGCGGCAAGCTCGAGAAGCAGGGCTATATCTCGGTGGCGGAGCAGCTTTCGCGGCGCTTTGGCTGCGGTAAGGTGGCGATCACGCTGCGCACATCGCTTTCCGCGTTCGACAACAAGTGGGCTGGCGTGCTCTACTGCGGCGGCAAGGCATACTTCTCGCCCGAGTACATGGTGCACATTGTCGACCGCGTAGGCGGTGGCGATTCGTTCGGGGGCGGCCTCATATACGCCCTTGCCACAGGCAGGAAGCCGCAGGCGGCGATCGATTTCGCGGTGGCGGCATCCTGCCTCAAGCATTCGATAGAGCACGACTTCAACCACATGTCTGTGGCCGAGGTGGAATCACTCGCCGCAGGCAACGCCACCGGAAGGGTCCAGCGGTAGATCCTTCCATACCGGCTGCGCGCCGATGAAGATCAACCCCTGGATTCACATCCCGGGGTTCTGGACCCTTCTCGACAGCCTGCGCAGGGCGGCGCGGGCCTTGAGCGAGCCGAAGTCGGACGCCTCCTGGTAGTGGTGGATGGCCATGCGCAAGCCGTTGCGCCCGGCCACGCCGTGTTCGTAGCATTCCGCAAGCAGCCTATGGTCCCTGGCATTGTATGGATCGCATCTCAGGCTTTCCTTGAACAGCTTCGCGGCCATGGCGTAGTTCCTCCGCGTACCCCTGCCTTCCGTCAGATGCATGGCGAGATTGCTCTTTGCGACATAGTCCCCGGACTCGGCACCCTTTATGTACCAGTATACCGCCATTTCAGAATCCACCGCCCCGCCAAGCCCGTCCGCATACATGACACCGAGATTGTTCTGCGCGGCGGAGTGCCCGCGCTCTGCCGCCTTTGCCAGCCAGTAGCGCGCCAGCACGTAGTCCTGGACGATGTTCCGTCCCAGCCTGAAGTTCTCACCTTCCATGAACTGCGACTCCAGATGCCCTTTCAAGGCGAGATAGAGGCGGAGCTGGCGGGCGTGTTCTATCGGGACATCCTTGTCGTTGACCATGCGGTCAAGTTCCGGGAATGCGGCCTCTACCGAATCGCCGGCGACCTTCACCGAATACGCCTCCGTGGAATCGGCCACGGCGGTTAGTTCGCACGTCCGTACCAGCGCCGCATCCCCGGCGGCCCGCGCGGTCTCGAGCGCCGCCGCTAGTTCGCTATCTATTTCAATGACCATTGCGCATCCCCTTCTCAGAACCCGATGCGCCCGCATTTCGCGCCGGCCTTGACCCGCGACTCCTTCTCGAGCTCGCCGATGCGCATCGCGTTGTCAACGCCGCTGCCGAGGTAGTGGAGCGACTGGCGGACGGTCCTGAAATCCCCTGGCGCGAGGTTCGCCACGGCGTCAAGCCGCGCCGACTCCGCCGCGTTCAGCTTCGTCTTGAACATCCGCTCGAAGAACATCCGCTTGCCTGCGTCGTCCAAGAATCCGAACTCAATCTTGAAGGTAAAGCGGCGCAGAACCGCCTGGTCGAGGCTGTCGAAGAAGTTCGTGGCCCCGATCATCACGCCGTTGAAGTTCTCCATCTGGTGGAGAAGCTCGTTCACCTGCGTAACCTCCCAGCTATGGTCGGCACGGGCGCGGCTCTGCAGGAGACCATCAATTTCATCCAGGAACAGAATCGCCTTCTCGGCCTCGGCCTCGGCAAAGGCGCGGGCAATCCGCTCCTCGGTTCCACCGACATACTTGTCGAGAAGGTCAGAGCCCATCCTCACAACGACCTTCGTCTGCAAGGCCGAACCCACGTACTTCACGTACTCGGTCTTTCCGGTGCCGGGCGGCCCCCACAGAAGGAGGTTCATCCTGGGCCTGTCCGCCTGCGCAGACGTACCTGACGCCGCAGACTCCTTCTGGAAGTTGCGGATGGCCTCGAGAATCCTGTCCAGCCCCACGTCGCCCTTGATGTTGAGGCCTTCAAGCGAGTAGTCCGCCGCAGGACCGGCCTTGCCGTCCTGTATTGCCGACTGCATCAGCTCGCAATGCGGACGCATGATGCGGTCGACCAGCCTGGCGGCGGTGGAGGAATCCGGGTTGAGGCGCTTGACATTCTCGAGGACCATCGTGATGCCGCCCGCACTCGTCTCGTACCGCCCGGCCAGCGCGGCGGCGGACGATTCCGGGATGAGTGCGCCCATGTCGAGTTTGCGGATGTTGTTCCGCCATATCTTCTCGCGCTGCGCGAGCGTGAGCGAGCGGAAGTGCACCGAATAGTCGAAGCGACGGCGTACCGATTCATCCATCTCGTCCGCCGCAGCGTTGGATATCCATATCGCAGGCACTTTCAGGCCATCGAGAATCGTGTTGACGACGCCCTTCTCGGAACCTCCGCGCATGCGCTCGCCCATGAAGCTGCCGGTCGTCCTCAGAAGCTCGTCCGCCTCGTCTATCAAAAGGACGTTCCCGCCGGTGGCCATGCGCGAGTTGAATATCTGGATGCCCGCCATGCGGGTGGCGGCGGACATGTTCTTCCCCTCCGGCTCACCCTGGAGAAGCTCGTATCTCTTCAAGCCGGCCTCGGTTGCAAGGGCGCGGGCGAAGCTGGTCTTTCCCGCCCCCGGCACGCCATAGAAGAGGACGTTCAACCGTCCGCCGCGAGACCGCGCGCGAAGCATCTCCTTGAGAATGTTGCCCTCTTCGGAGGCAAGCGTCCCGAAGAAGTTCCAGGGAAGGCTCTCGCTCTCGTCGAGCCGATAGTAGCGCTCGTCGAGCGGTACGCTCTCCATCCCGTCGAAGTACCCGCCGAACTCGGCCCTGTTGAACCAGTACTCGTCGGTCATGCAGTTGTAGCGCATGAGCCTGCCCTTCCTCGACAGGGCGGACAACACCTCGGGGTAGGAATGGTCGACCGCCATCGAAAGATACAGCGGAAGCGACGAGCGGCCGTCATCGATGGGGAAGTCATCGAACTCGGTGGCGGAACGCACATACATCAGCATCAGCAGGTCGGATTCCACCCTGTCCAGGCCAAGGAACTTGCACAGCGTGGCGAAACGGCGCTCGAACCTTGCATCCTCATCGCTCGGGACCAGCGACCTGAGAATCCTGTCGCGCAATATCTTCAGGACCACCCGGCAGCCCTTGCGAAGCGGCTTCTCGTTCCAGATGCGCCTAAGCATGAATCCGATGCAATCGCGGTTCAGCTCGAGCGGTTCGACCTTGGACTCCTTGAGCGGCTTGAGTTCCTTGTCGACAAAGTTGCCGTCTATTATAGCGGCCACCTCGCCGCGTTTCAGATTGTACTCGATGATGTCGAAGAAATCCTGGTCGTTGACATAGCCGTCGTAGTTCCTGACCGTGTTCCACCAGAATTTCAAGGCATTTCTTGTAGTGACAGTCCGTGTTATGTTCTTGTATCGCGCCATGGTTCTTTTGGGGATTGGTTGTTAATGAGCGGTCCCTATATAAGCATATTCTGTGCCACTGTGGAAATACGGCGGAAAACAGCCCGCATCAAGGCGGCTGTGCCAACGCTTACGTCAAATCTGCGGATCTTCCCGCAATTTTTGAGGAGGCCTTGCCGTACAATCTAATTTTATATTTCCTATCTTGCAGTATAGACCCCAGACGTAAAACATGATACAATGGGCGACATGAAAACAACAGTCATATCGGTGCTTGGCACGCAGAAGGATGCCCATGGCGGTATGGGGCAGTCGAGATGGAACACATGGCGGCCGACAATCGGGCTGGTGCAGCAGGAGGATCTGCCGATTGACGAACTGCATCTCATCTTCAACAAGGAGCACACTCCCCTTGCGG
The DNA here is from genome assembly GCA_017525225.1 of Kiritimatiellia bacterium. GTDB lineage: Bacteria > Verrucomicrobiota > Kiritimatiellia > RFP12 > UBA1067 > RGIG6720. The sequence goes on along the minus strand of JAFXTB010000095.1, from coordinate 20,350 downwards.
AGCGTGTTAAGGTGGACATCAACTCCGTGTCGCCAAGGACGAAGGTCGTATTCGACGTCATCGAGCTCAAGGATCCCTGGGATTTCGAGGAGGTCTATTCCAAGTTCTACGAATATTCGAAGCGGCCGTGCTTCCACCAGGAGAAGACAAGGTACTACGTCCACATGTCGACCGGTTCGCATGTGGAGCAGATATGCCTCTTCCTTCTGGCGGAGTCGCGCCATCTGGCGGCTAAGCTGGTGCAGACTGCTCCCAAGGAGGGTCATGTCCGCCATCCGCACGACCCAAAGGGTACGATAAGCATAATCGACCTGGACCTTTCCCGCTACGACAAGCTCGCCAAGCGTTTCGAGCTGGAGCGCCAGGACGACCTGTCGTTCTTGAAGCAGGGCATCGAGACCAAGAACGCCGCGTTCAACAAGCTCATCGAGACGATCGAGCGGGTGGCGCTACGGTCCTCGGCGCCCATTCTGCTGACTGGCCCCACGGGCGCCGGGAAGAGCCAGCTGGCGAAGCAGATCTACCTTCTCAAGAAGCAGACCGGGAAGGTAAAGGGCGCGTTCGTGGCCGTGAACTGCGCTACGCTCGGCGGCGATCTCGCCAAGTCCACGCTTTTCGGGCACACGAAAGGCTCCTTCTCGGGCGCCGGTGCGGACCATGCAGGCTTTCTCAAGGAGGCCGATGGTGGCATAATCTTCCTCGACGAGATAGGCGAGCTACCGATGGAGGCCCAGACCATGCTTCTCAAGGCCGTAGAGGAGAAGACATTTCGTCCGCTTGGCTCGGAGAAGGACGAACACAGCGACTTCCAGCTGATCTGCGGCACCAATCGCGATCTGGCGGTGGATGTCGCCGGTAGACATTTTAGGGCGGACCTGCTGGCGCGCATCAATCTCTGGAGCTTCAATCTCCCCGGACTGGCCGAGCGGCGCGAGGACATCGAGCCCAATCTCGACTACGAGCTTGCTCGCTTTATGAAAGTGTCGGGGAAGCACGTATCCTTCAGCAAGGAGGCACACAGGCGTTTCATGGCCTTCGCCCTCGACAAGTCCAACCGCTGGCCGGGGAATTTCCGCGACCTGAATGCGATGGTCGTACGGATGGCGACCCTGTCGGAAGGTGGACGCATCACCGAGGATGTGGTCAAGGACGAGATCGCACGCTCTTCGCAGAACGGCTGCATCGGGGCGCCGCCGCCTTCGGCCGACGGTGACAGCGCGGTGCTTGTCGATCTCCTGGGTAGCGACTACGCCGAGCGCTTCGACGAATTCGACCTCGTGCAGTTCGCGCACGTAGTGGAGGTATGCCGTTCGTCGAGCTCCGCCGCGGAAGCGGCGAAAAGGCTCTTTGCCGTGTCGCGCAAGGCCAAGAAGTCCCGTAACGACTCGGATCGGCTAGCGAAGTATCTTTCCCGCTTCGGTTTGAAATTCAAGTCGCTGGCGAAGTGACGCAGGCCGCGCCCAGCCGGTGCGCTATTTAGACTTGCCGCCCTCGCTGCCGGCCTTGGGCTTTATCACCAGCCCGACATCCGTCAGCTCCAGCGTCACAAGCTGCTCCTTCGTAGGATGCTGGATCGACGACAGCCGCAGTGACTGGTTCTCTATGGCCTTCTCGAACTTGTTGCGCACAAAGCGTCCGTTGCCGAAATGCCGGTCACGCTTCCTTGTCCAGAACGCCATCGCCCCGACAAGGTTGTCGTCGAATTCCTTTGAAAGCACATACTTGTTCTTTTTGGCCATCTGGCGGAAGATGGCGGCCAGCTCGCGATTTGAATAGTCGGGGAAATCTATCGTCCTGTCGAAGCGCGACTGCAGCCCGGGGTTCATCTCCATGAAGCGTTTCATGTCGCCCGTGTAGCCGGCAAGCACCACCACAAGCCGTTCACGCTCGTCCTCCATGCGCTTCAGAAGCGTGGTGATCGCCTCCTTGCCGAAATCGTTGCCGCCGCCCTGCGCGAGCGCATACGCCTCGTCGATGAACAGGACGCCGTCAAGCGCGTCGTCTATGACTTTGTTGGTCTTCTGGGCGGTCTGTCCAACGTAGCTGGCCACAAGGCCGGAGCGGTCTGTCTCGATGAGATGCCCCTTCTCCAGCAGGCCGAGCGCGCGGAATATCCTGCCTATCATCCGGGCGACCGTGGTCTTGCCAGTGCCAGGATTGCCGGCGAACACGAAATGGTACGACATCGCTGAAGTCTCCAGCCCCTGCGCCTTGCGTTCCTTCGCATTCCTGGCGAATGCGACGAGCTTCTTCACCTGGTCCTTTACGGGGGCCATGCCAACGAGCCCGTCCAGTTCCGCGAGCACGTCTTCCAGCTTCGGCACCTTTTCGTCCACCGTCTGCTTCTTCAGCGCAAGGTCGTCCAGCGTCAGCTCCGTGAGCTGCTCCGGCGTGGCGTTCGGCAGCGCTGCCAGGCGGCCGGCCTGTCGCTCGATGGCCTTCTCGAAAAGGTTGCGCACGAAGCGTCCGTTGCCGAACTGCCTGTCGCGCTTGCGCGTAAGCTCGGCCATCGTCTTCTCCAGCGCGGCGCCGGCGTCGGCGGAGATGGTGTACTGGTTCTTCCTGGCCTGGCGGCGGAACATCTCGGCCAGCTCGGCGGCGGAATAGTCGGGGAACTCGATGTAGCGGTTTATACGGCTCTTGAGACCGGGGTTCATGTCGATGAAGCTGCGCATCTCGCTGGTGTAGCCGGCCACGATCACCACGAGCCTGTCGCGATCGTCCTCCATGCGCTTCAGGAGCGTGGCGATGGCCTCCGAGCCATAGTCCTTCCCGGATTCGCTGGCGAGCGTATATGCCTCGTCTATGAAGAGCACGCCATCGAGCGCCTTGTCTATCACATTGCCGGTCTTCACGGCCGTCTCGCCCATGTACTGCCCCACGAGCCCGGAGCGATCGGTCTCCACGAGGTGCCCCTTCTTGAGTATGCCCAGCGCCCTGTAGACCTTGGCCATGATGCGCGCGACCGTGGTCTTGCCTGTGCCAGGGTTGCCGGTGAACACGCAGTGGTACGAGATCGGCGCGACCTTGAGGCCTGCTTTCTTGCGCTGCTCGACTATCTTTGCCATGTTCGCGAGCTTGCGCACCTCCTCCTTCACCGAGTCCAGGCCCACAAGGGCGTCAAGCTCCGCAAGGGCCTCCTCGATCGTCGGCGGCTTTTCGTCCGCCGATACCTTCACGCTGCCGGACGCGATTCCTGAATCGGCGGTGGCGGCAGGCTTCCCCTTCCCTGAATCGACATTCCCCTGGTCTTCGGCCTTCTTGCCGTCGTCAAGCGGGACGAGCAGACCGAGCAGCACCGCCGCCGCCCACATTGTCCCCCAGATCGCCCAGCCGTAGTCCTCGAACAGGTCGCGGAAGATGAACCTGGCGATGCCCAGCGGAATTGAAAGGAGGATCGCCCACGCCATGATCCGCGCCATCGTGTCGGAGGGGAGGAGGCATACCCCCACGACGAACAGGGCAACAAGCACCAGGCATCCAAGTCCATTCTTGATCTTCTTGTCCATCGATCCCATTCCTTTCGCTTGCAAACGGCCGCAGGGCATTCCAACCCGTCTCGCCACGCGGGATATTGTAGCAAAAGGCATCCCTTCAGGCAAGCGAACCGAGCCTTCCCCCTTTCACGCCTGTTTGGTATAATATTGGACATGAACGCCACCATCATCGACGGAAAGAGGCTCGCCGCGGACACGCGCGCAAGGATCGCGCGCGGCGTGGCCGCGCTCAAGGAGGAAAAGGGAACCACCCCAGGACTGGCCGTGGTGCTCGTGGGCGACAACCCTGCATCCATATCGTATGTCACGGCCAAGGAGAAGGCATGCGCCGAGGCAGGCATCCATTCGCGCGAGATCCGCATGGGCGCGGATGCGTCCGAGGCGGAGGTCGTGAAGACCGTGCTGCAGCTCAACTCCGACCCGGCCATCCACGGCATACTGGTGCAGCTTCCGCTGCCGAAGGGAATATCGGAGAAGAAGGTGATCGACGCCATCGCGCCGGAGAAGGATGTGGACGGCTTCACGCCGGTGAACGTGGGCAGGATGCTGATCGGCGAGGACTGCTTCCTGCCATGTACCCCCCACGGCATAGTCAAGCTGATCGAGGTCACCGGCATGGACATCTCCGGCAAGCATGCCGTAGTCATCGGACGATCGAACATCGTAGGCAAGCCCGTGGCCGCGCTGCTCGCCCGCAAGGGCCCGCATGCCAACGCCACGGTGACGCTCTGCCACACCGGCACGCCCGACGTGGCCGCCTACACCAGGACCGCCGACATAGTCGTCGTGGCGGCGGGCCGTCCCGGCACTCTCACGGGCGACATGCTCAAGCCCGGCGCCGTCGTCATCGATGTGGGCGTGAACCGCATTCCGGACGCGTCCCGTCCCAAGGGTTTCCGGCTGGTGGGCGATGCCGACTTCGAATCATGCGCGGCCGTGGCTTCGGCCATAACGCCCGTCCCGGGCGGAGTAGGTCCGATGACGATCACGATGCTTCTGTGGAACACCCTTCTTGCGGCTGGGGGCAAGATCGGCGCATGACGCGCCGCGAGATGAAGATGTAGATGGCGGCAAGGACGAGTCCGCCAAGGATGATCCAAACGAGGTGCGCATCGATGAGCGCCTTGCCCTTGTGCACAAGCTCGAGGTAGGTGATGTCGCCCGCCGTGCGCCCAAGCGCATAGCCCGTAGCGGCAAGGACAGCCGTCCAGATGCCGGCGCCAAGTCCGGTGAACAGGGTGAACCTGCCGAGCGGCATGCCGGAGAGTCCCGCCGGGATGGAGATCAGCTGGCGGATCACAGGAATGAGCCTGCATACGAACGTGGTCACGGCACCATAGCGGTTGAACACCTCCTCGGCGCGGTCGAGGGCCTCGGGCTTCACGAAGAACCACTTCCCGTAGCGGCGCAGGAAAGGTTCACCCAGCCAGCGCGAGAGGAAATAGTTGAAATACGCCCCTGCCAGTGAACCTGCGAGGCCTACCAGCACGGCCAGCACAAGATCCGGCACAGGCGCATGGAGCGAAAGCTCTCCGCGAGCGGCAAGGAATCCAGCGGGAAGCATGACGATCTCGCTGGGGAATGGGACGAACGAGCTTTCGATCGCCATGAACGCGAAGATGAAAGCATAGCCCCACAAAGGAGCAAGGGCGGCGAAAGTGTCAAGATGTGAGGCAAGCTGGTCTAGCATGGCGAATTTTTAGTTGCTGGTTAGTGGCTGGTTAGTGGCTTCTTGTTGAAAAAGTGGTGAAGGTTGTGAAGGTTGTGAAGGTTCATTCTAGTTGCTAGTTAATGGCTTTTTGTTGAAAAGGTGGTGAAGGTTGTGAGGGTTGTGAGGGTTCTCAACCTTCCGAACCTTCACCACCTTCACAACTTTATCAGTCTTGTTCAATCTTGTCCTTTCTTGTTCACCATTCACAACCTTCACAACCTCATCAGTCTTGTTCAATCTTGTCCTTTCTTGTCCAACATTCACCACCTTCACAACCATGTCGAATCTTGTTCAATCTTGTCCAATCTAGTCGGTTCTCGTCTCTGGCAGGGGGGGAGGGTCGGAGCTGCGGATCAGGAGCGATGGGTTGTCGCGGATCTGGATCGAGAACTCCTTCAGGGCGGCGGATGTGTCGCGCAGGTTGGATATTATCTCCGATATGCTCCCCTGCTGCGAATCTATCAGCGTGTTCGCCGATTCCATGAGCGTGCCGGCGGAGGATACCGTGTCCACCATGTTTGACCATCCGCCCACGAAGTCAATCTTCCCCAGCTTCGCGATGAGGTCGGGCAGCGTGTCCGAGGCCGATTCCAGCAGCGTGGGCGCCGGAGGAACGCACAGGGACCTGGGCTTCCAGTTGATCGGCTCGTTCGCGATGGGCATCTTGGGGAAGTTCATCTCGATGTGCGCGATGCCTGTGAGGATGTTTGCCGCCAGCGTGGCATGGAGGCCCTTGGCGATGATCTCGCGCATGCGCTCCCTGGCCTCGTCGCCGGACTCACGATATCCGCACAGGCGCGGATCTATGGACATCCCCACCCATATCGCGCTTCCGTGGTTGGGCTTGTACTTGGCGTATTCGTTCCCCACGAAGGAGATGCGCTTGACGCTGCCCACCTTGACACCCCGGAAGCACACGTCGCTGCCGACGGCCAGCCCCGATACTGGCGTGTTGAAGTACGTCTCGGCCGGGATGAAATCCTTTCCCGAACCTGCTCCGCCCAGCCACACGAGCGTACCGACGATGCCGGCCACGCCCAGCAACAAGGCGAATCCAATCTTTCCGTAGTTGGCGTGAATTCCATCAGCCATGGCGTTCCCCCCTATTGAAGAAATCAAGGACAAAAGAGTCCGTAGAAGATGTTCTGAGCTCGCGCGGGTCGCCCAACGCGATAAGACCGCGCCGGGCCTTGTCGAACATGGCGCAGCGGTCGGCGATCTTGAAGATGGACGGCAGCTCGTGCGTCACCACGACGAACGTCATCCCCTGTTCGGCCCGGAGCTTGAGGATGAGATCGTCCAGCGCCGACGAGGTGATGGGGTCCAGCCCCGCGCTAGGCTCGTCGAGAAAGAGTATCGCGGGGTCGAGCGCCATTGCCCGCGCAATGGCGGCGCGCTTCTTCATGCCGCCGGATATCTCGGACGGCATCTTCTGCGCCGCGTCCGCGAGGCCCACGCGCGAGAGAAGCTCCTGCGCCCGTTCAATACGCTCCTTGCGCTTCATACGCGTGAACTCCTCCAGCGGCAGCATCACGTTCTGCAGCAGGTTCATCGATCCGAAGAGTGCGCCACTCTGGTACATCACGCCGATCATGCGGTAGAGCGCCGCCCTGTTCCTGTCGTTCCATTCCATGCCCGAGATGGTGAGGCTGCCGCCAAGGATCGGGTTGAGCCCGATCATGTGCTTCATGATCGTGGACTTTCCGCAGCCGGATCCGCCGAGCAGGATGAATATCTCGCCGGTCTTCACCTCGAAGGTGACGTCCTCGAGTATCACTGCTCCGGGATATCCGGCATTGACGTGGTGCAACGCAATTATGTCGCTGTTCTGCTGCATCCGGATCCAACCTTGCTCAGACGTTCCATACATAGCAGATGACGGCCAGGATGCCGTCGGAGACGGCTATTGCCACGATTCCACCCACGACCGCAGACGTGGCCGCCACGCCCACGCCGTCCGCCGTGCTCTTCGTCTGCATGCCCGCGAGGCAGCCGATGAAACCGACCAGCAGGCCGAAGAGCGCGCCCTTGGCGAGACCGAACGATATCATGAACACCGTGGACACGTTGCAGACATGGTCCCAGGACACGCTGAGCGGTACGCCCATGAGCTGCAGCACGATGGCGCCGCCTATGAGGCCCGCCAGCTCCGCGCAGATGGTCAGCACGGGCATTGCAAGCGTGGCGGCGGCGATGCGCGGCAGCGCGAGGAAGCGCACCGGCGGCAGGCCGAAGGTGGTGAGGGCGTCCAGCTCCTCGTCCACCTTCATGGTGCCGATCTCGGCGGCGAATGCGCTGCCTGTGCGGCCGGCGAGCACCACGGCCGTGATGAGCGGGCCTAGCTCGCGGAAAAGGCCGATCGCGATCATGTCGGCCACATACACCTCTGCGCCGAAGCGCTGCAGGGCGGCGGCGGATTCAAAGGCAAGGATAAGCCCCAGCAGGAAGCCGATGAGGATGGTTATGGGCAGGCCATCGCTGCAAGCACGCTCGAACGCGAGCGCGAAGTCGCCGAAGCGGAAGCGCCGCGGCCTGAAAAGCATGCCAAGCGCCTCCATGAAGGTCTCTCCGAGGAAGGCGCATGCCCCGCGAAACGCGTCCATGCGCTCCACGGCCCTTCTGCCAAGTCCTGCTATGAGATTTCCAATCATCTGCCACCAGGCGGACTGAAGCCCGCCACTCCGATATGCCTTCGCCCCTATTGCCTGAACTTGTGTTCCGGCACCAGCATCAGCAGGTTCTTCATAAGGAACTCGGCATCCTCGATGCGGCGTTCAGCAAGTGCTGCGCGGATTTCCCGCTCCAGGCCGACGACGATCCTCTTCTGTGCCGCGGCGCGGCCTTCGTCGGTGGTCCGCTTGAGTTCATCCTCTGCGTTCTTCACCAGCTTCTCGGCCGCAGAGAGTGGCTTGGCGTCGGGTCCGGCCACACCATACCGATTTATCTTGCGCCTGCGCTCCATCTCGGCCTCGTAGGCCGCGTAGTCCTTCTCGGCCAGCTCGGCAAGGCGCTTCTCCTCCTCTGCCGCCGCCGCCGCCTCTTCCTCGGCGCGACGGCGGTCGTTCGCGGCGATTATGTCGTTGATGGTACGCTCTGGACGGGTCGCCTCCTCGCGCTGGCGCAGCGTCTCCTGCAGTTCGGCTACCTCGGCAAGCCGCTTGTCGAGATCGAGCTTCTTCAGCTCGGCGGCCTTGTTCTCCGCCTCGGTGCGGCGGATGTCGGCCTCTACGGCAAGACGGGCGCTCTCCGCCAGGCGCAGTTCGGCCTGACGCGTCTCGTTGGTGGCCAGGGCATGGGCGGCCAGCGCCTCGGCTTCGGCACGCCTGTCGGCGGCGGTCTTGGCCTCCGCCTCGGCGCGCGCCTTCTGTGCAGCGGCGGTCTTGGCCTCCGCCTCGGCGGTGGCCTTCTGGTCGGCGGCGGTCTTCTCGTCGGCCTTGGCCTCCTCGGCCCGCTTCTCGGCGGTGATCCTTTCGTCCCTTGCGGCCTCGGCCTTGCGCTTTGCCGTGGCCTCCTCCGAGCGCGCCTTGGCGTTGGCCAGGGACGCCGCCTTCTCCTTGGCGGCTGCCTCGCGCTGCTCAGCCTCGGCCTTGCGCGCCTCGTTCTCCAACTTGGCGTTGGCGGCCTCCTTGGAGCGGATGACCGTGTAGCACGTGCCGACTATGGCCGTGATCGCCAATATAGTGGCTATGATGGTGGTTTTCATGGCTCCCCTCTAATCCAAGCCAGATCATCCGCCAATGCCTGGCGGCGATCGGCCTCGAGACGTTTCCACACGTCGGGTGTAAGCTCCAGTCCGGCAAGCTTGAACTGGTCGATAAGATTCTGCCGCCGCCATGCGGCGTTCGCCGCCTTGCGTTCCTCGTAGTCGGGACGCATCCGCATCGCCTCGTCGACGGTGACGAGCGCAAGCTTGCCGTCCCGCATGATAGGCACCATCTCGCCCGTGTCGCGATAGCGCTCAAGGGCGTCCCAGCTGGCCTCGGCTGCGGCATCCTGCACTTCGCGCATATCCTTTGTCCAACGCGGTTTGGCTTTCACAGGAACCCTCCTGACTTCAGACGCGAGACGCGGGACGCGTCCATCACGTTATCCACTCCATTCCGGCACCATATCAGATCGGGTCCCGCCATCGTCGCATCGAACACGTATACCTTGTCGGCCAAAGCCATGTAGTCCATCAGGTTCGCGCGCGAACGCGCGTAGCGGCGCTTGACGTCGTCAGGCGGCACGTCGTGTCCGCCGTCAAGCACACGGTGGCGTATGCGCACGGGCAGCATCGCGATCTCGGGCATCCAGAGGTAGTAAAGGTGGATCTTGTAGCCCGACGCCTTCGCGTCAGACAGCAGCTTCAGATGCCCGCGCCCTGCGAGCGTCGTCTCGAAGCCGAACGAAACGCCGGCCTCAATCAGTTCCGAGATCCGCACGAGCGTGAGCTTGCCCGCTTTGATGGCCGAAAGACGGATGTCGGTGGGCGAAAGCCCCTGCGCCATGAGATCGGGATTGACATACTCGATGGAGCCGGCGTAGGTGGGCAGATAGTTGAGGGCAAAGGTCGACTTGCCGGCCCCGTTGGGGCCAGCCACGACGTGGCATACTTGCCGCGATCTGGACTTTCTCCGCGCCATCAGCTGTTAGTCGGCTGACTCCCTGCCTTCAACCTTTGCACGATCGAACATCAACCCCTTGCCTGCGGTAATGGTCGGCCAAGGCTACAATAGGCACGATTGCGCTTGGACAACAAGATGCCTTGCGGAGATCGAAGGATCTTCGCTCACCTTCCTTGCATCCGGCCAAGGCCTGTGCAAAAGCATTGATCTCGACAGGCGGCATCTCTCACTTCTTCTGCGCAGAAAGGTCCCCTAGGAGACTTACAGGCTCCTTCGGCTTGCCGGAATCATTACCGCCATTGGGGACCTTATCGTCCTTATCGGCATCAGGGGCCTTGGGCGGCTCAGGGGCTTTGTCTCCATCAACGGCCTTGGGCGGCTCGGAGGCCTTCTTCTCCGCTTCCATCGCCTTCGCATCGCGATTAAGCGTCTCACCCGGAGGCAGCGGCTTGCCCTCCTTCTGCATCTTCTCGAGGTACTTGTGGTACTCGTTTTCGCTCTTCGCCGCCTCCTCGGACTCCTTGATAGCCTTTTCGGCCTTCTCGATCTTCGGCTTCTTCAGCTCCTCAACGAACTCCTTCAGGTCCTCCTGCTCCTTGACCTTCTTCTCGAACTCCTCCTTCTGCTCCTTCTCCAGCTCGTCCTTGTGGAGCTTGATCCAGAACTCGCGCTCCTCCTTCGTCATCTCTCCAAGCTTCTTCGCGCGATCGACCTTCGCCTTCTCGATTGCAAGCTTCGTCTTGCGCTCCTCATCCTGCTTGGTCCACTCCTCCTTGAAGCGGCGGAGCTGCTCCCTCTTCGAGACGGGATCCGCAAGCGGCGAGGCGGACCAGCCCTCGTCCTCCCACGGACGTGGATCGCTGAGCGACTTCTTACGCCTGAGCGCCTCGGACTGCGAGGCCTCCGCGTCGTCGAGCACATACGGCGTTATGAACACCAGCAGCTCCGAACGGCCTTCCTTGTGTGAAACGCTTCCGAAAAGCCATTTGCCGATGTAGGGGATGTCCTTGAGGATCGGTATGCCGCTTTCGGAATCGACGTTGGACTTCTTCACAAGACCGCCCATGACGATCGTCTGCCGATTCTCCACAGATATGTCGGACTGCATCTTGCGCGTGGTGACCGTTGCGTACGGATCCGTGCCGCCCGACTCGTTGGGTACGTTCTGGTCCGCGCCCTGCGTCTCGAACGTCTCCTCTATCGACAGCATCACCGTGCCGTTGGGGTTGATCTTCGGCGTCACCTTCACGGTAAGACCGATGTCGCGCTTCTCGTAGTTGCGCACCTGGCTGCCGTAGTTGGCAGAGCCCGAGTACTGGTATCCGCTGAAGAGGTAGATCATGTCCGTCGCCTCGATTGTGGCCTCCTTGTTGTCCACGGTCATCAGGATGGGCGAGGCGAGCACCTTTGACTTGCTGTCGGACTTGGACGCCTGGATTATGGCGGCAATGTTGAGCTTGTCGCTCTTGAGGTAGTAGTTTATGCCGCCGCCGATCGGATTCGCCCCGATTGTAGCCGCTTCCGTGGAGTTGCTCGCCACGGCTCCGAAGAGGGATGCCAGCGTAGATGACGCGGAACCGCCGCCGCCACCGATCATGTTGTCGCCATTGTAGAACGTGGAATCATGCGTAACCACCTTCTTGGTGCCCTGCACCCATTCGTAGACCTTGGAATAGTATGAGCCGTCCTGCCCCTTTATCACGCTATCCAGATAGTAGTTGCCGTCGGTTCCCTGTATGTATCCGGGCTTCACCGTCACATTGCCGTCGTCGTCGGTGGTGGTGGCGACGTCGGAGGATATGGCCGTCGCGTTTTCATATCCTCTGAACTGCTGCGTGTATATGCCATTGCCGACCGCCTGCTTGGCACGGCCGCGCTGCACCCAGTCGATGCCCGTCTGCAGCTCGTCGCCCAGCTCGATCTGCAGGATCACCGTCTCGAGAAGCACCTGGCTCAGCTTCACGTCCATGTCGTCGATCACCTTCATGATGACGGGCATCAGCTCCTTGCGCGTCATCACGACGATGCCGTTGATGCGCTTGTCGGCAAGGACCTTGCAGTTGTCCTTGTTGAGATCGCCCACACTGCCCTGGTGGATGTTGCCCTTGCCGGCGGATGCCGTCTTCGAACCTGCGGTCGACTTGCCACCCTGCGTTATGTTCTGCTTGGTGTTGGCGGCGGTCTTGGCGTTCTGGTTCTTGTTCTCCTTGCTCGAAGACGAGGAAGTGCCGCCGATGAGGTCGTTGAGCATGGACTCCACATCCTCGGCCTCGGCGTACTTGAGGCGCACAACCTCCACCTTGAACTCGGGCTCTGTCTCGACGTCCAGGGTCTCGATGACGCGGTCGAAGAAGTCCATGTTGCTCTTTCGCGTGACGATGATGAGCTTGTTCGAACGCTCGTCCGCAAGTATCAGCACCTTGCCGCGGATCATGCCGCGGTCGGCGTCCGATACGGCGGCGGTCATGGTGGCGTTCGGAGTGGGCGCGGCAGGCTGCTGCTGCTGGCCAGGACGGTTGTTCAGGTTCAGGAGGCGCGAGCCCATGGGCGGCGGGGTGCGGCTCGCGAAGCCCGGCGAGCCGGAAGCCTTGGGAGCCACCTCCTTGTTCTGCGTCTCCTTCTGCGACTCGGTGACGATCGTCTCGAGGGCGGTCTTGATGTCGTTCGCCACGGCGAACTTGACCTGCCGCACGAACACCTCCTCCAGGACCGGCGTCGCAATATCTATCGCCTTGGCGATCTCGAGCATGCGGTTGATGTTCTCCTGCGTATCGGTGACGAGTATCGCGTTGGTGCGCTCGAACACCTGGAAAAGGCCGCTTGGATCCTTGAAGCCCTCAAGCGCCTTCTGGGCCTCGGTGGCGTCGATGTTCTGGAACACTATCATCTGCGACACGACCCTGCCCTTCTCCGGCAGAAGGCCCTTGCTGTCCATGATCAGCGGGATGCCCTGCGTGCGCACTGTCTTGCGGGCGAGCGCACGGAGGAACTTCTCGCCGCGCTCCTCCAGCACGACGCCGTTCATCGTAAGCACGTGCTCGATCGCAAAGAGGTAGTCGTCCTTCGTGAGCACCTGTCCTTCCAGCGAACGGAGGGTGATCGTGGCCTTGGGAAGATCCGGGGCGGGCAGGACGGTCTTCTGCACCTGCTCTGCGTATGCCTCCAGCACAAGTTCGAGCGGGGTCTGGTTGAAGGCGAGGGCCGGCACGCCGTTCGTACCCTTGGGAACATTCCTGAGATCGTCCCTCGTTGTGAGCGCGGGACGGGCGTTCTCATCGGCGGCCGCAGCCTGCTGCTGCGCGCCGGCACGGCCGCGGTTAAGCAGGTTGTTCGCGCGGCGCACGTTCTGCGCGTTCGCCGCCGAAGCAAAGGTCAAGACGACCAGAAGCGCCAAAGCGGCAGCCTTAAGGCCCTTCGAAATTGTTCCCGTCATTTTTTCTTCTCCTTCTTCACGGAGTCCACGGCCGGTTTGTCTTCCTCTTCAGTCTTCTCCTCAACGTCCCCTCTCATATAGGCGCAGGTGAGGGTGAACTGTCCCTTGAGAAAGCCCTTGTGCGAACTTGGGCGGATGTCTATGGCGCGAATGTCGAACATCGCCTCGTCGGCATGCTCCAGCGCGAAGAGGAAGTTCACCAGCGGCTCGAGGCCTGCCTCCCAGCTCTTCACCTCCACCGGCAGCTCGTACACGTCACCCACCTCGACCTCCTTGCCGCTCTGGCGCGAGGATATGGAGATGTGGTTCTCGCTTGCGATCGAATCCATTCTACCAAGCCAGTGCGTGCCCACGTTCTCGCCTTCGGGGAACATCGGCATCTTCTCGCGCTCCTCCTCGTAGGCATCGTTCCAGTACGCCTTGCGCGCGATCAGGGCGCGCTCACGCTGGTATGTCTTCACGGCCTCGGCGTACTTGCGCTGCGACCTGTTCCAGTCGCTCGCCTTGTCCGCCAAGGCCTTGAACCAGAGGAATCCGCCCACGGCGTAAAGCATCGTCATGCCGACGATTGCGAGGACGGCCTTGTCCTTCATGGAAGCGCCGAACGCCATCAGTCGCCTCCCTTCCTGCCGGAAGCGCTGGAATTTCCGGTTTTCCCGGCGCTTCCGGACTCGTCGTCCTCGGTGGCGAACTTCGCATCGATGTCGAACCTATGGCCGCCGCCGCGGGACTGCTTGACCTCGGAGAGCGTCACCTCGGAGAAGAGCTTGGAATCGTCGTCCATCGAAGCCTTGTCGAGCGCCTTCTTGAAGGCGTATGCGTCGGTGGGCTGGTCGGCCTCCGCCCACACGCGCACGTATTCGCCGCGCCTGTACTGCAGCTGCGAGAGCGTGACACCCTCGGGCATGCGGTCGGAGACGACCTTGATAGTCTCGAGCGCGCCGCGCGCATGGTCGGAATACCTCTGCACGAGACGCACGCGGTCGCGGGTGTCCTTCACCCTCTGGTACACGGTGTGGTGCTTCTTGGATGCGGCCTTCTGCCTGTCGGCCATCCATCCGAAGCCGAACGGCACGCCGAAGAGCACGAGCATCGCCAGGAACCACAAGCCGCCTGCGACCGCCATTCCTACCGTGAGACGCTTCTTGAAGCGGGCGTCCTTGAGCGCGGCGACCCAGGCATCCGGCGTGACATCCAGAGTGGAGCCTTCCGCCATGCGGTTGGCGATGCCCTCGACGCCCGCGTAGGCCTCGTCCTGCGGAACCAGCTCCACCCGCACCGGTGCAAACGCCTCGAGCCGGCTTTTCACATCCTCCGATGGTCCCTCGCCCGCCGTGACCACCACGATCTCGCCAAGGGGACGCATACCGGCCGTGTTCTCGCAGCGTATGAGCCCCAGCATCACCTCGCGTCCCAGCTCGGCGGCGGTGGCCACCATGCCGAGCCCGCGCATGGCGACGGGCGCATCGTCGTCGAGCACAAGCGAGTCCCATCCGTCATCGAGATCCATCAGCACGAGCCTGCGCCCAACGGCGCCGCCAGCGACTATCCGCGGCCACAGCGTACGCAGCCGTCCGAGCGCCGTAGCGTCCGTACGCACGATCCGCGCCTTGGCAGCGTCAAGCGCGTCGCCGATCTCCACGGACACTGCATCCGGCAGGGCGGCCACCACCGCGAATACCTCGCGGTCGGTCTCGGCCACGACCTCCACGCCGGTGCGGTACACCTCGTCTGGGAACGGTGAGATGCGCTTAAGTGCTTCGGTGGCGATCTCGTCCAGCTCGTCCCTGCGCTCCACCGGCACGCGCACAGTCTCCACCAGCAGCTTCGAGAGCGGCAACGACAGCACGAACTCGTGCGTGCCGAACGTCTTCACGGCTGCGGCGAACGCGCCTGCAAGGCGGTCCACGGCGGATTCTGCCTGGTCGACGGAGTCTTCGGGGACGGAGTCCGGGGAGTCCGGCTCCTGTGGCGCTTCAGTCTCCTGGACGGAAATATCCCAGGTTTCCGAGCTGGAAACCTGCATATCCTTTCCGCTTTCCTCGAGCCGGATCCCGCGCAGGACGGATCCCTCAAGACCAAGCACTGTGACTTCTTTTGGCATTGACAACTATTATCTCATTTCCTGCGCCGAAAAGCAACGGTTTTAAGGTGCTTCACGGCACTTGTGGAAATGCATCCGGCGGCATCCGATGACAGCGTCCTTGGCAGAAAAATCAATTGAATGCGAATGTCTGCCCTGGCTCCGGCGCAACGGCGTTGAATACGCCGTGCTCCTTTACCATCTCGACCATGGCGGATACTTTTTCCGGCTCACCATGCACGGCGAACACCTGCCGTACATCGTCCTTGACGCCATCGAACCAGTCCATGAGGCCATCCTTGTCGGCATGGGCGGAGAGGGCGTTTATGGTCTGTACGCGCGCCTTGAGAGGCAGCTCCTCGCCAAGTATCTTGATGGGGTTGCGATACTCCACGAGCTTGCGGCCCAGGGTGTGTTCCGCCTGGAAGCCGACGATCAGCACAATGTTGCACGGGTCCGACACGCACTGCTTCAGGTGGTGCGTGACGCGTCCGCCTTCGCACATGCCGCTCGCCGCGATGATTATCATCGGTCCGCGCAGGTTGTTTAGCGCCATCGACTGCTCGGGCGTCTCCACGAACTTGAGCCCCGGGAACGTAAGCGGGTTGACGCCCGACTCCAGGAGCCTGCGCGCCTCGGCGTTGTAGCAACCCGTATGCCGCTCGTAGATCTTCGTGGCCTTCTCGGAGAGAGGCGAGTCGATGAACACCGGCACCGGGTAGATGCGCTTCGCCGCCAGCAGGCGGTTGAGATAGTAGAGTATCTGCTGGGTGCGGCCCACTGAGAACGCCGGGATTATGAGCTTCGAGCGCTGCTGGATGATGTCGTCGATGTAGCCCTTGAGCCGGCCCTCCACGTCCTCCGCCGAAGGGTGCCTGCGGTCGGCATACGTGGACTCGATGATCAGGATGTCGGCGCCCTTCGGGTATTCGTAGTGCCGCAGGATGGGCTGGTTGGGCTGGCCGAGGTCGCCGGAGAACACGAGCCTGTGCCGGTGGGCTCCGCCACCGCCCAGGTCGAGCTGGGTGATGGCGGAGCCTAGGATGTGCCCTGCGTTGTGGAAGGTGAGCGTCACGCCCGGGCACACCTCCGTTGGCGTGTGCAGATGCACCGGCCGCATCAGCTGCATGAGCGCGTCGATGTCCGGCTCCTCGTACAGCGGCTCGAAGAGATGCTTGCCCTGCGCGCGGCGCTTCTTGTTCACATATTCGAGATCGCGCTTCTGCAGGAAGCACGAATCGCGCAGAAGCACATCCACGAGGTCCACGGTCGACTGCCTGGCGAACACGCGGCCGCGGAAGCCGTGCCTCACCAGCTGCGGCAGGTTGCCGGAATGGTCCACGTGCGCATGCGAGAGGAACACGTAGTCGATCGTGCTCGGATCGACCGGCATGTTGCGGTTCTTCTCGAAGGCCTCCTTGCGGTGGCCCTGGTACAGGCCGCAGTCGAGCAGCATCCGCCTGCCGCAGGCCTCCACCAGGTGCATCGACCCGGTGGTGGTCTGGGCGGCTCCATAGAACGTTATCTTCATCACGTCACTCGCGCCGTCGTGGTGGCTACGCGCCGCGTATCGCCTTTTCAAGAAGGCCGAGCGCCTCGTTCCAGAAGGCCATCCGCTTGGGGGTCGAACCGGCCCAGGGCGCCATCATGAACCCCTTCAGAAGCGACGGCGTAAGGTACTTGCGGCAGTAGTCTACCGTCATGGGGAAGTTCACCAGGTTGTTCGGCGTGCCGTAGTAGTCAGGCACCCAGTTGGTGGCGCAGGGGATCTGGTCGTAGCCAAGCCTGTCGAGCGCCCTGTACGCCCAGAGGCGCACCTTCTCGTACGCGCGCTCGAACGGGCCTTCCTCGGTGAAGGTGCGTCCGTAGTACCAGTTCGACAGCATCACGCTCTTCGGGATGCGCTTGGGGAACTCCTCGATGTGGTGCCAGAAGGAGTCGGCCCACATCCAGGGACGTGCGCCGGTCTCGGAGACCCTGGCTAGGAACCATTCGAGATCATGCCACCACAGGCCGTTCTGGCGCGCCGCGGCGTAGAGCATCTTGCGCTGCTCGCCGATGGCCTCCTCGTCGTAGCCGATGTGGAAGAACCTCAGCGGACCGAACACCTGGCGCACGTCCTTGATCACGTCCGAACAGACCTGGTAGTACTGCGGCGTGGAGACCATGCGCGAATACTCGCCCAGCCAGATGTCGTGGCAGGTGGAGAAGTTGAGCTTGGGGATCGGCTCCAGACCCATCTTGCGCAGGCGCGCGAGCATGTCCTGCCACTTCTCCGGCGAGAGGCTGCCCTTGATCGCCAGCTCTGGGTGGCTGGGATATACGAGTGCCTCGCCGATGTCCAGCACGATCATGTTCGCGCCGATGTCGCGCAGACGCCCGGCGATCGTCCAGAACGTGTTCTCGTCGAACTGCAACGTATCGGGCAGGTCCTCCGGCAGGTCGTGCCACATGCGCGAGCCCACATGCACGAGGGCGCTCCAGATGAATTTCTCATTGTCCATTTACTTGCTCCTTTTTTAGGGTTGTGAAGGTTGTGAGGGTTGAGAGGGTTGAGAGGGTTGTGAAGGTTGTGAGGTTTAGATACGTTTGTAGGAAATGCCTTTGAGGGATGTGTCGGAAAGGGATTGGATGAGATGGTACAGTTTCACACCTATGACATTGGCTTCATTATAGATGCTGCGACAAACGTCGCGCTTGACATATTTGAGGTCGTAGGCATGATAGATCTGCGACTGAACCTCTGCCGTAGAACCTTTTGCGATCCAAAGAAAATTTGCGAACTCGCGGTTGCCTCGCCGTCCAAAACCTTCCGCGATATTGCTGCAGATACTGACCGCCGCCCGGCGTATCTGGTCACGCAGGCCATAATCCTTGGCGAACGATCCCATCTCCGTGACCTCATAGATGGTCTTCACCAATTTTCTGCCTATCTTCCAGGCTTCTATCTCCTCAAACTTCCTGAATGTCATTTCTCCTAACCTTCACCACCTTCTCAACCTTCCTAACCTTCTCCACCTTCACCACCTTGTCCACCTTGCCCATTCTTGTCCCTTCTAGTCCCCTTATCCCTCCGTCTCCAGGCCCCATTCGTCGAGACGGCCCTTGATCCACTCGAACGACGCGGCGTGCATCTCGCGCGCCGTGCCGGAGATCACGGGTCCGCACGAAATACGGATGTCCTTGGAAGGATCGACCGTGCCGAAATCCTTGAGCCATCCCTTGCCGCCGGGGCGCGTAGGCTCGCAGTCCGTCTTCACCGCTATCGGGATCACCGGCACGCCAGCCTTCTCGGCGAGCTTCGCGCCGATGGACGAGAATCCCTTGCGAGCGAACACCCTTTCCCTGCTGCCCTGGGGAAAAATGAGCATGGAGTTTCCCTTGCCTATGCGTTCGCATCCTTCGCGGAAGATTGTCATGAGATCCTCGCGCGGAGACTTCCTGCCGATGGGCACCAGCCCCATGTGCACTGCTGCCTTCTCAAGGAACGGCAGATGCGACAGCGACGACTTCACCACCACGTTGAACGGCGAGTAGGTGAGCAGCACGAACGGCAGAAGGATCGTCTCCAGCGTGGACATGTGGTTGGAGAGATACACAACCGGCCCATCGTAGTCGGCGCGGTTCTTCCAGCCGTCGAGGCTCAGGCTCATGCCGAACTGCTCTGCGCGCTGCGCCGCTCGGAAGCAGAAGTGCGCCCACTTGTCCGTATCGAGAATGCCCAGGGCCTCATAGATCGCGCATTTAGGGAACACGCTGAACGGTCCCCACGTGAAGCTGAGCGTCGTCCACCACCCCTGCTTGCGACGGACAGGCGCGCGACGCTCGGGCGGCGTATCGTAGGTACCATCCTTCAGCAGTTCCTCGCGGAACATCTCCAGCGTCGTAGTCTTCATCGCCTGCCTATTCCATTCCTACTCCGTCTGGCCTTCCGACTGGCCTTCTGCCTGTTCCTTCTCCTCGCGCTGACGTTCCTTCTCCTCGCGCTGGCGGCGCAGCTCCTCCTGTATCTGCAGCAAGGTGTTACGCTGCTGCTCACGTTCGGCCGCGGCCTGTTCCGCCTCGATGGCACGGCGCTCGCGGTCGGCCTTCTCCTCAGCCTCGGCATCCGCCTTGAGCTTGGCCTCGGCCTGCTGCTTCATCATCTCGCGCTGGCGGCGCTCGCGAAGCCGCGCCATGGCGCCGCCCACCCCGCCACCGGCGGCATCGGGAGCCGGAGCAGTTGGCTGGCCGCCGGCAAGCCGCGCGCGCATGAGACCACCACGCCGCATAGCTGGGAGACCCGGATGCGCCCCCTTCTTCTTGCCGCCATCCTTCCCATCGCCCGTAGGTCCTTCGCCGAGCTTGAGAGTGACCTCTACCTCGCCCTTGGTCAATGTTACCATCTCTTCAGCAGGCTCGGCCGACTTCACCTTCCAGCCGTTCCTCTCGCCGCCCACGGGCAGATAGTAGTGCTCCGGCGGCTGCGCGCCGGAATCCGTGAAGCCGACCATCGTTCGACCGGCCGGCGTTATGTTCAACACGCTCACGCGCACCGAGGATGCGAGCCGCTGCTCCTCCTCTGTACGCTGCTGCTCGGTCATGCCTTCGGCCTTGGCGGCGGCTGCGGCGGCCACAGCGGCCGCGGAGCCAGGCGGCTGCGTCGGGTCAAAGTTCGGCGGCGGCTCGCCGAACGGCATGCGGTCGATGATCGACTGATACCGTTCAAACGCCGGATCCTGGGCCTTCTCCTCCGCATCGTCGCCGTCTGTCTCGGCGGCGGCAGATGCAAGTACGCCCATCAACGCCAATAAGGCGAACTGTCTGGCAAATCGCATATCCACATTGTACCATATTCATGGCGTGTTGGACAATGACAATAATCAACCCAGAAAAACTACGGGCGCATCTGCGTAATTCACCGCAGAGCCTTCTGATGTTTGGAAACAACTATTTGAAACAACTTGCCTTTGGCGCACGGGCTAACTCGCCCGTGCCCGTTTGCCGACTTTGGAACGGATTCCCATCTGAGGTGAGGAT
>JAFXTB010000094.1 GCA_017525225.1 Kiritimatiellia bacterium | reverse complement strand
GTGGGGCTATTCGAACAAGGTCCTCGAGATGGCGCGCGTGATCGCAAAGTAGGCGCTATAAACCCGGAACGGGCCGCGTTTGCGTCCCGTTCTGCATGGAGGGCACGGCGCAAGCCGTGCCCTTCGCATTATGAAGGATGAACTTACAATTGGCCTGGATGGCGGATCGCGACTGGCGATCCTGGCAGTGGACTGCACGTCCGCCGCGGCGGAGCTTGCCCGCGCGCACCTGAGCGGCCCCGCGGCATCGGTGTATCTCGCCCAGGCCCTTGCGGGCGCCGCGCTTCTCGGCGCGGAGACGTCGCTTCCGGACGAAACCGTCACCTTCCGTCTCGATTGTCCCGGGCCTCTCGAGGGATTCCTTGCCGAATGCACCGAGAAGGGCACTTTGAGAGGCTACACGAAAAAGAAGATACTTGACGATCTTGACGTGGAGCGGTTCAAGGATGCAGATGCGATCGGCGCGTCCGCCCATGTCGAGGTGATAAGGTCGGTGCCTGGCAAAGTCCTCTCTTCTGGTGCTGCGGATGTGTCGTTTGGGGCGTCCGGCGCCGTCGCCACCGCGATGGAGACGTATTTTTCGCAGTCGCTCCAGCGCCGTGCCAGATTCGCCTTCTTCAGCAGCGCCGGCGAGGATGGCATCGCCGTGGCGGCACGCGGACTCATGGTGGAGTGTCCACCCGACGGCGACGAAGACGCTTTCCGCAGGGTGTCGGCGCTTTTCGAGAGCGGCGCCGCCGCAAAGGCGATCGCAGGTGCCACATGTTCGTTCAGGACTCTTCTCAGGAAGCTCGATCTCGCTCTCGCCGAAGTGCGCTCCACGCGTCCCCTGTCGTTCGCCTGCCGGTGCAGCCGCGAACGCGCACAGGCCATGCTCGATGCCATGCCTGCCGCCGACCGCGAGGGGCTCCCCGCGAAGGTAGATGTAACATGCCATCTTTGTGGACGCACCTGGACGGTCGACAACGGCGGGTGACGGACGATTTCGGAAACGAAAGACAAACGGAGGACAGCAGAAGCATGGCCGAACAGACAGACAGACTCCAAGGCGTGTCCCGGGCGCTCCGCGGCGGAAAGGTGGGGCTCGCCTGCATCATGGCGGCGATGCTTCGCATGGCGTGTCCGGCGGCGGCCGCTGCGCTCATTGATCTTCCGGCGCCCATAGACGAATGGGTCTGCGGCGTTCCGCTCGGCAACGCGCGCACCGGAGCGATGCTCTGGGGCGGAGGCGACACGTTGAATGTGACCTTGGACTGCCAGGACTTCTGGCATATCTCGGAGAACGACGGTTTCAGGTCGCCCGCGTTCAACTGGACCAATTTCGTGGCCTACACGAAACGCACGTACGAGGAGCGCATCAAGATCTTCGAGGTGCGCACGGGCGACCCCTGCAAGCTCCCGGGAGTACGGCTTGTCGCGAAGCTTGCGGGAGGTGCGAAGCTCAAGCGCTTCAGCCTTGACGGCGCGACGGCCGTAGCCACCGTGACGGTCGAGACGGGCAAGGGCGAGGAACGGCGCCTGCGGGCCTGGTTCGATGACGATGGCGCGACGCACCTTTCCCTCGCGAAACCGGCGGACGTGTCGTTTGAAAGCCTCCACTTCACGACAAACCGTGCATACGCGAAGTTGCCGCCGTATCCGGAACCCGAGATCGAGATCCGCGCGGACGGCGCCACGTACAGGCGCGCAAACCGTCCGGCCGGGAAGTGGGCGCATCCGTTCGAGGCAGGCGTCAGGATATTGCCGGAGGATGCCGTGCGCGACGATGGCTGGTGGCGGCGCTTCCATGCCGAAAGCGAGGTGTCGGTACCGGATCCGCTCGTCCAGAATGTCTACGATTTCGCGATGTACCTCTACGGGGCTGGTTCGCGCGTTGGCTGCGCGCCCATGGCGCTGCAGGGGGTGTGGTCCTCGGACAACGGCGATCTTCCCCCCTGGCATGGCGACTACCACCACGACCTCAATTCCGAGATGACGTATTGGGCAGCGCATGTCGCAAACCATTTCGATTCGCACGATGCGTATACGAAGCACGTGGTACAGCTCCTGCCGGAGTTCGAGCGCTACGCGAAGCGCTTCTTTGGCGTCCGGGGGGCGGCCATCCCGGGGCACATGGCGTACGACGGCTCGTTCATCGCGGGCGGCACGCCGTGGGCGATATCGCCTACGCACGGACTCTGGTCTTTCACCATCCTCTACGAGGGATGGGCGTACAGGCCTACGAAGGAACGTCTGGAGGAGATATGGCCGCTCGGGGTGGCGCTTGCGGAGGCGGCCGATTCCATCATGGGGCCGCCGGACGCCGATGGCATCCGGCGCTGGCCCGTATCCGTCTCGCCGGAGGTGGGCGGACCCAGAAACGAGGCGTTCCTGCCGCCGAACACGTCGTACGACAGGTCGATAACGCTCGGCTTCTTCACACAGATGGCCGTTCTCGCGCGGGCGAAGGGGGAGATGGCGCTCGCGGAGCGCTATAGCGGCATAGCACGGTCGGCAGGACCGGCGCACCTGGATGAGAAGGGGAGATATCTGGTGGCGGAAGGAATCCCGCTCGCCAAGTCGCATCACCACTTTTCGCACATGATGGACGTATTCCCGTATGACCAGGCCGATCCGCGCGCGGATGCGCGCGCAACCCTGAACGCGCACGAGGATCTGGGGCTGGGCGGCTGGGCCGGACACTCCTTCTCCCAGGGTGCGGTGATGTGGGCGCGCGCGGGTGACGGCGATCGCGCGCGCGAACAGATCCGCATCTTCCGCGAGGAATTCTGCGCTCCAAACGGGTTCCACCTCAACGCATGGCATCGCGAACGCTTAAGGCGTCTCGAACTCAAGAAGCCGTTCACAGTCGAGGCCAATGTAGGTATCGCGCGCGCCGTGCAGGAGATGCTCCTGCAGTCGCGTCCGGGCGAGATACGCATCTTTCCCGCCCTGCCGCGCGCATGGGATGGCAAGGAGGTGTCGTTCCGCGATCTTGTAGTCGTAGGCGGGCATCGCGTCTCCGCTAGGCGGTCGGCGGAAGGACGCATCACATATTCGATAAAGAAATTCTCCGACGAAGAGGTGAAGGTGGTGCTGCCGCCCGGGGAGCAGGACTTTGCCGCGGTGTCCGGCGGACCCAACCCGCCGTATGCCGACGAGCTCCGCGACCGCTGCTGGATGTTCGGGCACGATCCCGGCGTCTACGACCGGCCCGGAAACAGCTTCAACATCCCCCCGTCTGCGCCGGTTACGATGGCTGAGGCGTGCAGGATCATGGGAGTCCCCAATGTTTGCGTGGTGAAGTGGGACATCCCCACGGACGCCTACCTTGAGCAGTTCAGAGGCCTCAAGCGCGTCGACTGGGTGGTGGACAACGGTGACATCCACAATCATGGCCGGCGCGACATAATGCCCAGGT
Organism: Kiritimatiellia bacterium; assembly: GCA_017525225.1. Taxonomy (GTDB): domain Bacteria; phylum Verrucomicrobiota; class Kiritimatiellia; order RFP12; family UBA1067; genus RGIG6720. The sequence goes on along the minus strand of JAFXTB010000094.1, from coordinate 8,530 downwards.
TCGTGGATGCGGCGATTGAACGCATGCCGAAGATGCCGAACCTCGTGGCGTTCGAATTCGACGATTTCTTCTATTGGCCGCACCAGCCCCTGCACCGCGAGACGGTCGCAGGCGGGGCGTCCTTCGAGACGCTGCCCGGCTCCCATTCGCTCGCAGAGGTCCGCCATGCCATATCGCGCCTCAGATCGTGTGGTAGGAAGGTCGAAATACGCCTCGTATTCTATTCCCGCGACCTGGCCGCTGGCGAGGCCACGCGGGCGATGGTGGACCTTGTCGATACCGTCATGTTCTGGACGTGGCAGGCGAAAAACCTCAAGGAGCTGCGGCCCAACTTCAACCGCTACCGCGAGCTATATCCCGACAAGCCAACTCTCCTCGGAATATACATGTGGGATTTCGGCGGGAATCGTCCGATCGGCACTGATGTCATGAAGGCCCAGCTCGACTTCGCGCTCGAGCAGTTCCGCCTCGGCCGCATAGACGGCGTCCTCTTCCATTGTACGCCGCTCATGAACAAGAATCTGCCGGAAGTTGATATGTGCCGCGAGTGGGTCCGCGCCCATGGACGCGAGAAGGCACCATGCCGTCCCTGAAAATTTTCACCATGAATTTTTTTCTTTTCGTACTTGCGGTCACCCTGCAAGAAATAGTATAATGGACACAAGCCATATAAGGTAGTTGACGCACGGCATGGGGTGAAACTGCCTTTGAGGTGTAGAAATCACTTTCAACGCGGTATGGAAACGAGGAAGAAGATGATGAGTTCGAAAAACTCTATACGGCCCTTTGTGGTGGCCGTGGGGCTGGCATTCGTTTCGCTGGCCTACGCAGCAGACGTCACCGAAACGTTTGAGGAAGCTTCGCCCGGTGCGGCGGCTGGTGCTGGATGGTCTGGGAATTGCGTGGTTTCCAATGTCGCGGCCGGTGCATACCTGAAGTCGCCTCCCGGCTATCCGGCGACGGGTACCCATACGAACATGCTTCACATCGAAGGGACCGCCACGCGGACATATTCCGAGACGGGTGCCCGTGTGATCGATCTGCTGGTGATGGCGGAGGAGCTGCCCGACGATGAGCTGCCCGCCGCAGATGGCGATGAGCAGATCAAGTTCGCCTTTGATACCAATGGCTGCATCAATCTCTACCACAAACGTCCGGACAATTCAGCTACGTGGTCCAAGCTCTCCTCGACCGAATATGCCGGCGGCACATGGGTGCGCGTCACGTTCACGTTCGATTACACCAACTACCGCTGCCAGCTGAAGGTTGATGGTTCACCGTATGTGTCCGACTACGGATATCGCACGGCGAGCGGCTCCGAGACGCCGGGCTCCTGGTACAAGCTGGCCAACAACGGCTCTTCCGTAGCGCAAGTGGATTTCATTGGTTGCGGTGGCGTAGACGATCTGGTCAACGCGTCCAGCGACTACACGCCGGCGTTCTCCGGTGAGACTGCCACGAACGGCATCGAGTATGCGTGGTTCGACGAGAAAGGCCTTGCCTGGAGCGACGGCAGTGGGCAAGCACCTGGCGGAAGCGGCTACACCGTCAAGCAGGCGTACGATACGGGTACCGATCCGTACGGTGCCGATCCGCTCTATGTGACGAATGCAACCTACACGTCCAGCAACCTGATCCTTACATTCAACGGCTATGGACGGACGTTCGCGGTGGAGACAAGCGGTTCTCCCTTCACGAATGGCGGCGAATCGCGCGGAACGCCGGTTGCGGGCACGGTTGTATCCAACAAGACGGATAACACGACAACCTGGACGGGGCCGTTCCCCACCTCTGCCGATCTGACCTACTACCGCGTTCGTAACGATTCTACGCCGTCTGCCGAGACGGTCAACCAGTTCGCGATCATGAAGATCACCTCCGCTGCAGAGAATACGCTTTTCGCGCTTCCGTGGAAGTCGCTCGGCAAGAATGTCGCATCCCCCGCCGCCATCACAGCTGCGAACGTGGTGATGACGAACAACCTCATCAACGGTGACTATCTGATCTACTACGATACCTCAGCCGCCGCGTACAAGGGCTGGGTCATGACGGATGGTGCATGGGTTGCGGTTGCGGCCTCCACGAAGGTAGGCACGCTGACCGTCAATGCCGCCGATGCCACGGTACTTAGCCGTGGCCAGGCGATCTGGCTTGTGCGTACTGCCACAGCTGACCGTCCGCTCAGCGCACCGTTCTATCTGTATGGCCAATATCTCGCAGGCACGACAGATGCATCGCAGACCGTGCCTGACAGTGGTCTCCTGCTTGCCAATCCTGACATGAAGGCGACGTTCGTTGTGTCCGATAGCAAGTTCACGGGTGTTGCGAATGGCGATGAGATCCGTGTGCCATCGGTTTCAAAGAACGGTTCGATGAAGACCATCAAGCGTATTGATGGCGAATGGAAGGCGGAGCAGAAGGTTACCACACCCATGACGGGGCCTTTTGGATCTACCACGACCACCACGACGACTTGGGTGACGGATGAGGCCGCTCTTACGATTGGCCCCGGACAGGGCTTCATGTACATCCCCGCCTCTGGAACGCGGACGGTGACCTGGTAATTTCCAAGGAGTCTTTAAAATGAGCAAGGTTAAATCTTTTGCAGTCCTTCTCGCGTTGGCGGCAATTCCTGCCGTGGCCGACGTGGAAGCGCTCTACTGGCAGGTCACGCCAGAGAACAATTCTGGCAACATCGAGTTCAGCTACGCCGCGCTGGTGGCGACCAAGGACAACGATCCCAATTCTCCGCATTATTTCGAGGATACCGAAGGTGGTGTGTTCCAGGCTGCCAAGAGTGACAAGAAGTCCACCGAGGTGGTTGCATCCGTGATCGGCGAAGAATATTCGTCGGGCTGGAGTTTCTTCATCGAGATGTGGAACTACGATTCCAGTGCCAGCGCTGAAAACGCATGGACCAAGGTAGGTGTCTCGAATCAGACATACAGCTATAGCGATCTGTCGTCGTACATGCATTCAACCATGTCGATGGGGACGTTGTCGACGCTTTCGCCTACGGTCGTCGTGCCAGAGCCGACTTCCGGGCTGTTGCTTCTGCTGGGTGGATCGCTTCTGGCGTTGCGCCGTCGCCGGCGGGTCTGACGGACGCGAAGAATTCCTGCGAGGACCATTATGGAGACGCCCGACAGGGACGACCTTCCCCTGGGGTATGAACAGCCGGACCTTTGGGACCGGCTGCTTGCTTTTTTCTGTGCTGTCGGTACTGCCGCGCTGCTGTATTTCTGCTCCTTCGGCTTTCTGCATCCTGATGTATGGGCGGATGCCGCGATCGCGGCAGGGCTGCGTCCGCCAGAGACGATATCGCCCAGTCTTGGGCGGATCGTATCCTACGCGCTTTTCACGGCTTTTGGCGCGAAGCAGGGAATCCTGGCGGTAAACGTCCTCGGCTGTCTCTGCGGGGGGCTGTCTGCCGCGCTCTTCTATCTGACGCTTCGCGAGCTGATGCCCGCCGTACTTTCGTTTCGTAGCCCCAGCAGGCTCTGGGCGATGCGCCTTGAGCGTCTGGTCGCCATCGTCGGCACCGCGACCTTCGTATGCGCTGAGCCTGTGATGCGTACATTCCAGTCGTTTGGCGAGACCTCCCTGCAGCTGATGCTGCTGCTGGCGTTCTGCCGCCTCTTTCTGCGGCTTTTGCACTATGGCCGGTTCTCCACGGCATACGGCGTGCTTTTCCTGCTTGGCGTGCTTTCGGTGGAGACGCCTTTCGGGCTTCTTCTCTCCATCCTGGCGCTTGTCGTCACGCTGGTGGCGCGCCGCTATGCCTGGCGTCCCGATCTGCGCTATCTCAATCCGATGCTGGTGGAGCTCTCCAAATGGAGGCTGTCTGTGTTCTTCGCGCTCGGTTTTGCGCTGGCGCTGCTTGCCGATATCGGTTTCTTCGTGAAACGCGGCGGGGCTGATGTCCTGGGGATTGCGTATGGAGAGATGGCGGTGCGGTGGATAATGGCCTATGGCCGTACGTTCTGGGATTCTGCCAGCTTCCTTGGCTGGACGCTGATCGCGATATTCGCTATCCTGCCTTTCGCCGTCGCCATGTTCAACGCCCGCCGGGCCACGGACGACGATTCGTTCCTCCCTTTCAAGATAGGCATTCTCTTCGCAATGGTCTTCGTGGTGTCGCTCGCCCCTCTGTCCACCCTGCCGCATCTGCGTTTCTGGGTGTGGACGGAGCATCCGTCGGTCACGAGCGGATTGTTGCTGGCGATTTCGTGCATCGCGCTTGCGATCGCGTTCACGCTGTCCCTCGCAGTGCTGGCGTTCGACATCTGGTGCCGCGACCATAGGCGCATCGCGCTTCAGAGGTTCCCCGAGCTGATTGAGGATGGCGCATTCGCCCGCCAGCATTTCCATTGGCGCTGGCGCCGCACCATCACGGCTGTCACGATCGCGCTGGTGGCGATGGCCATTGTGCCGGGTCGGCGCCATCGCGCCACGGCGCATCTTGCGGGCATCATTCGCGACGCCTTGCGCGAGACGGTCTCCGAGTGCGGGGATGTTTCGGTAATAGTGACCGATGGCTCGCTGGACGATGCCCTCAGGCTCGTAGCGGCCGCGGCCGGGAAGAATCTATCGCCGATATCGATCATGTCCGGCGGCAAGCCGTATGAGCGCTATCTGCGCCAGAGCGTGGCCGCGAACGAGGAGGAACGCGCCACGCTGGCGCTGGGGGTGTCGGACGCGCTTCGCACCTGGATGGTCGGTCAACCCGAACGTTTCGCCCAGATCGCGCTGCAGATCGGATTCGAGATATGGCGTACCCGCCGCGCCCAGCGGCCTCCGGCATCCGGGCTTCTTGCGCGCATGGGGCTGTCCGCCGAGGAGGTGGAGCGCGGCGCGGAGGTGGCGCGGTCGCTCGCGCAGCGTGCCGACGCCGCCCAGGCCGATGGCTCATACGCCCGCTGCGAGGACAGATCCGTGCGCGAGAAGTTCCTCTTCGTGCAGTGGCGGCTGGCGCGGCTTGCGGCCATCCGTGCGGAGGACTCCGACCGTCGCAACGAACTTGCCAAGTCGCGTTCCGATGCCGCACTCGCCGACCGGCTGGACAATCTCAACCCTGAGCTCCGCCGCGTACGCGAAGCCCTCAACTGGATACGCAACCGCGAAGGCGACTCCCTTACGCCCCGCGAAGGTCTGCGGATCGCGCTGGAACGTGCCGATTTCGCCTTGGCTCGCCGCTATGCGACACCGATACTAACGGCCGATCCCACCAACCCTGACGCCAACTTCGGCATGGGCATGAGCTATTTCGTGGAGGAGAAGTATGGCCAGGCCGAGCCGTATCTGAAGGCATCGCAGATACGGCGACCCGATGAGCCGGCGGTCTTGAACAACCTTGCGATCTGCTGCTATCGCGGGGGACGGCTTGACGAGGCCCTGGAATTTTCAAGGAAGGCCTTCGCGAAGCTGCCAGATGCGCCTGCGGTGCGGAAGACCTACGAGGAGATCCGCAAGGCCGTGGATGCAAGAAACGCCGCACGGCAGCCTGCGAAATGAGGGCGCGCATCGCCATTCTCGCAGGGGTCGTGACCCTTGCGACGCTGGGGCTTCTGCTCGTGCATGCGCGCCATCTCTTCACCACCGGCCGCGATGCGCGGTTTGTGGGGTTTCTCTGCCGCCATGATCGGCGCGTCCCTACCGATACCCGCCTTGCGGCACGCTTCGCCGCCCGGCTGACAGTGCGCGACGCGCTGCAGAAGAAGGCATGGGAACTTATGAAGGGACGCAAGGGGTGCGTACTTGCGATCGAGCCTGCCACCGGACGCATCCGTGCCATGGTGTCCTCGCCGGGACCGGATCCTTCCACCGTGCGCGGGCTTGTAGGCGGCATCATAGGCGGCGCCTCGTATTTCAACCGGGCGCTGGAAGGGTTGTACCCGCCAGGATCTACGTTCAAGGTGTTCATGGCGGCGGCAGCCCTCTCCGCAGGCATGGAGCCGATCTACGATTGTCCAGCGGCCGGTTACCGGGCGGCCCGCGCAACTCCCCCGATACGCGATGCCGAGGCGGCTGCGGCCAGACGGGCGGGACGTGTCTGGCGGGGTTTCGGGCGCCTCGGTCTCGGCGAGGCCCTTGCGCATTCCTCCAACGTGTATTTCGCGCAGCTGGGCGTGGGGCTGGGGCCCGAACGGTTCGAATCCGCCGTGCGCGCGATGCGTCTGCGCGATCCTGTCATGGTTCTGGAGGAGGATGGCATCGGCGTGGCAGGCGCAGGTGGAGGCGTGCCGGACGGTCTCAAGGCCCCTGAACTCGCCCCCCTTGGCATCGGGCAGGGCGAACTGCTTCTCACGCCGCTCTCGGTGGCGATGTTCACGGCCGCTGTCGCGAATGACGGTGCAGCCGTACGGCCTACGCTTTCGGCGGACGCCAAGCCAACGCTGTACGCACGGCCTTTCACCATGGAGGCGGCGCAGCGCGTGAAGCGGATGATGCGTGCCGCGGTGAGTTCAGGGACGGGTCGCAGATGCGATATCGCAGGCATGGATGTATGCGGCAAGACCGGTACCGCGCAGACGGATTCCGGCGCCGACCATTCATGGTTCACCTGCCTTGCTCCGATGGGACGGCCCCGACTGGTGGTGACGGTGCTGGTGGAACATGGAGGATTCGGAGCCGATGCCGCGCTTCCGATAGCGCGCGCGATGCTGCTTGAGGCCCGCAAGGAGGGATTGCTCCAGTGAGAAGGGCTGCATTCACGGTGGGTGTGCTGCTGCTGACGCTAGGAGGATTCCTCTATCAGATACGTCTGGCGGGAGCATTGCCCACGATGCGGGAGGTGATGCCGCTCGCGATCGGGCTTGCGTTGTTCGCGGTGGCGTCCGTTGCCTTCGCCGGCGGCAGGATGCGCTTCGTGCTGTCCCGTCCCTGGATGCACTACGCCATGGCGATAGGTCTCCTGGCGGCGCTTGTGGTCTTCGGCCGACGCTATCGGGGGGGATTGTATCTGCCCGGGCTTGTCAACCCGTCCGAATTCGTGAAACTGTTCGTCGTGCTTTTCACCGCTGGATATCTTGCGCGTGCCAGGAACGAGGATGGTCGTCTTTCGTTTCGTTCCATCTGCATGCTGGTGCTTTGCCTCGGTGTGCTGGCGGCGCTCGTGGCGGTGGTGCGCGACTTCGGGCTTCTGGCGCAGATCGGGATCACCGTGGTGGCCATGCTCTTCGCATCGTCCTGGGGCTGGGGATTGGCAGGCGCGACCGCGGCTCTGGCTGCGGCCGTGCCAGTGGCTGCGTTCCCCTCCGGACACCTCGCCGTGCGCATGGCCGTATGGCGCGACCCTTTCTCGGATGCCACAGGAGCGGGCTGGCAGACTCTCCAGGGACTGGCGGCGCTCGTCTCCGGTGGCTGGCTGGGCAAGGGCATGGGCATGGGGGAGGTCCATGCCGTTCCGATAGTGAGCAGCGATTTCATCTATGTGGCGCTGGCCGAGGAGCTGGGCTTCACGGGCTGTGCGCTGATGCTTGCGCTATGGACCGCCGTGCTGCTGCTGGCGCTGTGGCCTGCCACCACAGCCGCAGATGCGCCACCCTCGATGGAAGCGGAGGCTGAGGAGCTGCTTTCCGCCGGGCTTGTCGCGTCGCTCGCCTGCCAGCTTGTGCTCAACGTGGGTGGCGTACTGAACGCCCTGCCCATGACGGGCATCACGCTACCGTTGCTGTCGCATGGCGGCAGTTCGCTGATCGCGGTGCTGATCGCCTGCGGCCTGCAGAACGCAAACGGCGGCAGGCGCGGGGCACGAGACCGCTGACATCAGCTTGGCGGCAAGCTCCTTCACGCCCGTGTGGTGCCATGCGTCGAGCGTGACGCGCCGACCATCCTTTGCATGCACCACAAGGATGCCCTTGGACTCCCATCTACGGTCATCGACCTTCTCCACATCTGAGAAGTGTAGCGGCCTTCCGCCGGTGAGAGATCCGCACATCTTCCCATCGTCCCATTCGAGGGTGCGGCGCTTGTTCCGCAGCACGCCGAGGGCGATCACGACCGCCGCCAGGCCCGTAAGGCCGGCAAACTGGAACTGGCGTTCGATGGCGCGTTGCTTCTGCGTGTGCAGCTGTTCGAAGTAGGCTTCGTCCTTCTGCGGATAGACTATCGCGCCATCTACCAGGAACCAGCCGCACAATGCGGCCATCAACAACGCTACGCCAAGATGGCGTAGCGCGAATTCTCGGTTCAGCTGAAGTTTCATGCCCATCATTGTACCATATTTCGGAGAGGATGGGATGGGTTAAATGCCGTCAGGCGATGAAAGGGGCGCATCTGCGTAATTCACCGCAGAGCCTTCTGATGTTTGGAAACAACTATTTGAAACAACTTGCCTTTGGCGCACGGGCTAACTCGCCCGTGCCCGTTTGCCGACTTTGGAACGGATTCCCATCTGAGGTGGGGATCTCGCGTTTGTCCGTATCGTAGAAATACCGCTCGATGGTGGCGAACTTCGGATAGAAGTTGACGATGATTCCGCATGGCATCTTGAGCAGCCTCATGTAGTTGAAAAGTTAAGCCCGATGAG